>JANLSK010000329.1:0-87381 GCA_031362415.1 Actinomycetes bacterium
TCGACCCGGGTGATCCCGAGTCGCTCGGCGGCCGTCGGGCCGAGAACGGCGACCCGTTCCGCTCGCTGAGAGTGGAACTCGTCGATGAGCCGTCCGGTGCGCAGGTCGGCGTGGACGGCGTCGAAGAGACCAGGTGAGACCGCCGAGATCGTGAGCTTGAACTCGGTCTGGCTCTGCGGATCACGGATGGGCGACGCCGCCACGAGCGCGTTCCCAGTCTTGACGGTGCTCAGGTTTCCGACCGCGGCCACGCCGTTCAGGCGACTCAGGCGGGCCGGTGCATCCCAAGGGAGCACAAGGGTTGCGCCGCCGCCGGCCGCTGGTCGAGGGCTCACCACGATCTCGGTGGCGGCCAGGGCGTCGAAGCGACCGACGATGCGGTTGCCCGCGGTGCGGGAGAGGCCGAGGGTGGCGACCAGGGCGGCGAGGCCGAAGACCGTCCCGACGACCGTGAGGACCATCCGGCCGGGCCGGGCGAACAGGCTGTCGGTGGCCTCGTTGACGAGGTCTCGAGCTGTCATCCCGGACGGGGTGATGAGCTGCGAGCTCGGGTCGGCGCCGCTCGGGTCGGCGCCGCCAGTATCTCGACTCCGGCGGAGCCGTGGGAATGGGTGGAGTCGTGGGAATCGGATCCGGGCCATCACGCCACCCGTCCCAACGTGCCGTCGACCATGCGCACGACCCGGTGGGCTCGTTCTGAGACCTGGTGCTCGTGCGTGATCATGACGATCGTCGTCCCCTGGGCGTTCAGCTCGGAGAACAGGTCGAGCACGGTGGCGGTGTTGACCGAGTCGAGGTTGCCTGTCGGCTCGTCACACAGGAGCAGCCGGGGCGAACCCATCAGGGCCCGGGCGATCGAGGCCCGCTGGCGCTCGCCGCCCGAGAGACGGGTGGGGAGGAACTCGGCTCGATGGCCCAGCCCGACGAGATCGAGCGCCACCCGGGCCCGAGCCCGCCGATCGCGCCAGGGGGCTCGGCGGTAGACGTCGGAGAGCATCACGTTCTCGGTGACGGTGCGGTGGGCGAGGAGGTGGAACGACTGGAACACGAAGCCGATACCCCGACAACGCAGACCGGCCCGCTGCTTGTCGGTGAGATCGGCGACCTCGGTGCCGTCGAACCGGTACGACCCCGAGGTGAGGGTGTCGAGGCAGCCGATGACGTTGAGGAGGGTCGACTTGCCCGAGCCCGACGGCCCGACGATGGCCAGCCAGTCGCCATCGTCGACGGTGAGATTGACGTCGATCAGAGCGTCCACCGGGGGGCTGGTCTCGAAACGCCGACCCAGGCCGGTGAGCTCGATGACCGGGGGGGCGACCGCTATGGTGGTGGCCGGGGAGGTGGTGGCCGGGGAGGTGCTCGCCGCGGGGGAGTCAGCTCGATCAAGCACCGGTTGCTCCCTGCGTCGAGTCGGAGCTCGCTCCGATTGCCGTGTCTGGCGTTGTGACTGAGGTCGTGTCTGGCGTGGTGTCTGATCCTGTGTCTGTCGTCGTGTCTGGCGTGGTGTCTGCACCGGGTGGGGCGCCGCCGCCGTCGAAGCCGATCACGACGAGATCGCCCGCCCGAAGACTGCCGTCGACGGCGACGATCGCCACGTAGCCGTCGGCTGACAGGCCGGGTTCGACGCTGACGAACTCGATGACACCGTCGACGCTGCGCTGCACCCTCGACGAGCCGTCGGGAGCGAGGGTGACGGCTGAGACCGGAACCGCCAGCACCGTTCCGCCGGACGACTCGACCGCGATCGTCAACCGTACCGAGGCCCCCACCAGACGGGCGGGGGGCTCCTCGACCTGGGTCTCGAAGTAGATGTGGAACCCGTCGACCCCGTTGGTGCCCGGAGCATCGGCGACCCGCTTCACCACGCCGGTGGTGGCGATCCCGAGCTCGGGCTCGTCGATCTCGACGATCATGCCCGGCTGCACGAGGGCCGCGTCGGCGACGGCCAGCCCGGCATCCACCGACACCTGCGCGTCGGTGACCGTCATGACCGCGCCCAGCACCTGGGAACCCTTGCCCACCTTGAGCTCGGAGACCCTGACCGGTGACGACTCGACGAACACGATCTCGTCGGCCGGAACCTGGACGCCAGCCCGACGTCGGGCCAGGTCGGCAGCCTGGAGCGCCAGGTCGGCCACGGTCGTGCGGGCGTCGACCGACAGCTGGGCATTGGCCACCGAACGCCCGGCGGAACCGACGCCATCCTGGGCGGCCCCGACCTCGGCGGCGATCGTCGCGGCCGCCGACTCGGCGTCCTCGACGGCCCTGATCCCGCTCAGGTGGACGATCTCGGCGTTGGCCTGGGCGATGGAAAGCTCCCGCTCGGCTGCTGTGATCTCGCTCGCGGTCGGCTGCCTGGGTTTGAGATGAGCGTCGAGCGCAGCCTGTTTGGCTGCGACCTCGGCACTGGCGGTGGTGTTGGCTGCGGCTGCGGTGGCTGTAGCGGCGTCCAGCGCTCCCTGGGCACCGTTCTGGACTGCCTGGGCGTCGGCGACCGTACGGGCGCCGTTCTGGCGGATGGTCTCGGCGCTCGACCGGGCCGTTGCCAGCTCGGCCTGCGCCGTGGCGATTTGCGCCGGTGTCGACGACCCATCGGCGATGACCGCGTCCAGCGCGGCCTGACGGGCGGCGACATCGGCGTTGGCGGCGATATTGGCTGCGGCGCTTTCGGCCTGGGCGCCGGCCAACGTGGCCGGGGCGCTGTTCAGTGCCGCTTGGGCATCGGCGACGGCCCGAGCACCGGCCAACCGGATCGCCGACGCGTTGGCCTGGGCCAGGTTGAGCTCAGCCGTGGCCGTGGCGATCTCGGCTGGCGTCGCGGAGGGGACGACCGGGCCCGAGCGCAGGGCGTCGAGGGTCACCTGGCGAGTTGTCACCTCAGCGGCTGCTACACGGTCGGCTGCGGCGGCCTCGGCCCGAGCCCGCTCGGCCGCCCCCGGGGCCCGATTGGCCCGGGCCCGGGCCGCGTCCAGCGTCGTCTGGGCCGAGCTCAGGTTGGCCTGGGCGCTGGCCACGGAGTCGCTGGCGCTCGCCGCCTCAGCCCGGGCGGTCGCCAAATCGGTCTCCCGGGCTCGCACGGCCACGAGCTGTTCGACGGTGGCCGAGAAGCCGGTGAACCCCGCGGCGGTGTACCACGCGCTCACCCCGGTCTCGGTCTGCTCGTCGTAGACCCCGTCGACCGGCCCGGGGTCGACGCCCAAGCGCATCAGTGCCTCCTCGAGCTGACGCACGTCCTGCCCGCTCAGGCCCGGGCCCAGGTCGCGCGACATCGGTTGAGCCCCGACGAGCACGAACACGGGCCGACCCGACGCGGTCAGCGCCACCGCACCCTCGTCGAGCTGAGCCCCCGCGAGGGGGAGGTCGGAGACCAGCCCCGGGTTGGGCTTGAGCGCGGACGTGGCGACGGTGAGCGACTGGGGCGATCCGAAGCGTCCGGTGCCGCGGGTGACGACGTCACTCGAGAGCAGACGGTCCTCGACGGGGACGAGGATCGGCGACGCCTGGGGCGCCGAGGTTCGGGCGGCGACCTCGGCCGGGGAGCTGATCCGGCTGCCGGCGAGCCATCCGCCGACCGACGACGTCACCACCGCCGTGATCACCAATGCTGACTTCAAGCGCCTGTTCATGACGACTCGTTTCTGGCTGCACTAGTTCGAGCTGCTGAGTGCGGATCTGCCCCGATTGCCCGGGGCTCTCCCGTCCGAGAGGACGTGTGGAGCTGCCTGAAGTTCTAACGGTGAGTAGCTGAACGTGCGCTGAGTACCGACGGAACCCGGCGCAACGCAGTTCAGGAGGTGTTCAGCGCACGCATGGAACGGTGAGCTCCACACCAGCGACCAAGGAGATTTCCCATGCCCACCAATGAATCCCGACGAGCACGGCGTCGACCCCTCGCCGTCGTGAGCCTGGCCACGACCCTCGGAATCGCGCTGTCGGCCTGTGGAGGAGGCGGCGGTGGTGGAGGCGGTGGGAGCGTCAGCCCCGGTTCAACCGTTCCCGGTACGGCCGCCGCTGCCGGTTCCCCGAACCCGGGTTCGACCGCATCTGGTCGTGCCGTGTTCGGCGCTGAGGAGTTCGGCCTCTCACTCGAGGAGCTGGCCTCCCGGGTCGAGTCGACCGAAGCCCTGATCGGGACGTGCATGTCGGCCGCGGGCTTCGAGTACGTGCCGATCGACTTCGCATCCATCAAGGTGGTGATGGACAGCGGGGGGAGCGCTCCCGGGCTCTCCGACGAGCAGTTCGTGGCGCAGTTCGGGCTGGGCGTGACCACACAGTTCGACCAGCCGCTCATCAGCTTCCGGGCCGGGCCCGAGAACAACGCCGTCTTCGACGGGCTCTCCGAAGCCGATCACGTCGCCTATTCCCACACCCTCTGGGGTGACACGCCCGACTGGAACCTGGCTCGGGCCGTCGAGGAGGAGGACTTTTCACAGACCGGTGGCTGCACCCGATCGGCTGCGGAGCAGAGCTTCTCAACCGAGGAGTTGACCGGCTCCTACCTCAACCCGGCCGACAAGTTCATCGCCCAGGATCCCCGAATGGTCGCGGCCTTCCAGGCGTGGTCGGACTGCATGCGTGACGACGGCTTCGAGTACGACCACCCGGATGCGATCGTCGACGATCTCACCGAGCGGCTGGCCGCCATCGCCGAGGGCCAGGACCCGCGCACCCTGACCGGCTCGGCCCTCGACGCTCTCACCGAGCTCCAGGGCGAGGAGCTGGCCATCGCCGCCATCGCCGTCGCCTGTGAGGAGGACCACATCGTCGACGTGGAGGAGCAGGTCGAGCGAGAAGTCTTCGGCGCCCTGCCAAGCTAGTGCTGCCTCCAAGTGCCTTCGGCACGTCGGCTGCGAATTCGGGACCTCGCTGCCCTCGGCGAAGGTCAATGGCTTGGGTCAACGGCAGCGGTAGGGGAACCTCACGATCGGCCGACCAACTGCTGGCGGTCGGCTGACGGTCCGCTGAAATCCTGCGAAACGTGCTCATCGCGCCCGCCTCGACCTCGTTGCGGCTCAACTCGCGAGGGCCCGATGCCGAACGACCATGCGGGTGCCTGATCCGCTGGGATCGACCAGGCGCCCGGGCTCGGCCGCCGAGGGCGGGCCCTGCCGATCACGGGCCGAGCCGTGGTTCGGATGGCTGGGGACGGGATGCTTCGCTACAAGGGGATCCGCTTCAAGCTCGCAGCGGTGTTGGTGGCGCCGACACTGGCGCTCGTCACCCTCGCGGGACTGGGCTATACCGACCGTCGGGCCGCGGTCGAGTCGGCCGACACCATCACCCGGCTGGCGGGGCTCGCTGGCCGAATCGGTCCCGTCGTGCACGAGCTGCAAATCGAACGCGATCTCGCGGTGGCCCCTCTTTCGAGCGCCGGCGGCGGCTCGTCCACGATGGCGAGCAACGTCGACGCCGCTGTCTCGGCGTTCGAGGCTGAAGCCTCGGCGTCCAAGGATCTTGCCGTCGGCGCCGAGTTCGGCGCGAACGTCGACCGGGCGCTGGCCGGCCTCGCGAGGCTTCCCGAGATCCGGGCCCTGGCGGGCACTGACATCAGGGCGGCCTTCGCTGGATACACCGAGGTCATCGCCGACCTCCTCGCGGTCGACGGTCGCATCCCGGCCGAGACGACCGAGCCCGAGCTGGCGGCCCATGTGACCGCCTACGTCGCGCTGGCCGAGGGCAAGGAGTACGCCGCCCAGGAGCACAGCCTTGTCGACAGCTTCTGGAACATCAGCGCCCTGACCGGCGATGAGCTCCAGCGCCTGGTAGCCATCGTGGCATTGCAGGACGAGGCGTACTCGCGCTTCGAAGCCGCAGCGACCGACACCGAACGCGCGTGGCTGACCGAGGTCTTCGAAAGCGCTGACGGGCGAAAAGTCGTCGAGCTCCGTTCCCAGTTGCTTTCGATCTCCTCGGCGGGCGAGCTCGCCGTCGATCCTTCGATCTGGACCTACTACGCCAGCAGGCGCCACGAAGCCCTCAAGGTGGTCCAGGACCGTCTCGATCAGGAGATCATCGAACTGTCGGCGGCGTTGCGGGACAAGGCCGATCGGGAGTCGTTGCTGTTCGCGGCGGGTGCGGCGATCGCGGTGCTCCTCGCCCTCCTCATTGCCACTGCCGTGGTCCGAGCAATCCTGAGCCCGCTCCGGCGCCTGACCGACGCGGCCCACTCGATCGCGCGGGTGCAGCTCCCTGGACTCGTGGAGCGGCTCAAGAGCCCGGGCGGCGATACCGGGACCGTCCACATCGAGAACGTCCAGGTCGAGTCGGACGACGAGATCGGCCAGCTCGCCGAGGCGTTCAACGCCATTCAGGCTGTGGCGGTCGAGGTCGCTCGCGAGCAGGCGGTCGTGCTGCGCAAGGGGATCAGCGATCTCTACGTGAACCTGGCCCGCCGCAACCAGAGCCTGCTCGACCGTCAGATCAGCTTCCTCGACGAGCTCGAAGCCAGCGAGCGCGACCCCGACACGCTCGAGAACCTCTTCACGCTCGACCATCTGGCGACGCGTATGCGCCGCAACGCCGAGAGCCTGCTCGTGCTCGCCGGCGTCGAGCCGAACCGGCGGTGGGAGCGCGCCGTCGCCTTGTCGGACGTGATCCGAGGCGCCATCGGCGAGATCGAGGACTTCTCGCGCATCGACCTCGTCGCCTTCGACGACGCGACCATCGTGGGCCGTGCAGCCGTCGACGCGGCACACCTGCTCGCCGAGCTCATCGAGAACGCGGCGCACTTCTCGCCGCCCGAATCGCGCGTCGAGGTCTCGGGTCTGCTGGGCGGGCACGCCTACCTGATCACCGTGGTCGACCATGGGATCGGCATGAGCGAGGCCCACCTCCTCGAGAACAACTCGCTCCTCATCAAGCCACCGGTGATGGGCCTGGCGCTCAGTCGCACGCTCGGGATGATCGTCGTCGCCCGCCTCGCCAGCCGGTTCGGCATCACGGTGCGACTGCTGCCGACCCCCGGCGGCGGGATCACCGTCCATGTCACGCTCCCGCTGGGGTTGCTGTCGGATGCGACGGCCACGGCCGGTCTCATGCAGGTGAGCGCGGGTTCTGGTGGGCTCCGCAACGGGGTCTCGGGCAGCTTTGGCGACGTCATGCCGAGCCGCCTCCAGGGTCGAACGCGCACCAACACCACCGGTCGTCCAGCGGGATCGTCCGGTGAGCGCTCCGGTGCGTCGGTGAGCGCTCCGTCGGATCCGGTCTCCCCGGACGGGCCCACGGCGGGGACGCACCGACGCACGGGTGGGGTCCCGGTCGCTCCCGAGGCCCTGGCCACACCCGCGCCGGGCTCGAAGGCCCCGGGCGCCAAGGCACCGGGTTCGAAGGCGCCGGGTTCGAAGGCGCCGGGCTCGGGGCGAGGAGCCGCACCGGTCCCGGCCGCACCGGTCCCGGCCACCCCGGGCACGTCGGCACCGGGTTCGTCGTCGCGGCCTGATGTACCCCGGACGCCCATCGCTCGCCCCGCTGCGCCCACACCGACCGCGGTGCCGTCACCGGACAAGCTCCGCCAGGTCATCGAGGCGTTGTCGGGATCGTCGTCGCCGAAAGCAGCTCCGACGGCCGAGCCCGCGGCGCTCCGTCGTGCTCCCAACCCCGACGATGCGCTCCCTCGACGCCGGGGCTCGGGTGAGACGCCGCCAGCCGAGACTCCGTCGAGTCCCGAAGTCGGGACGGCCACGCCGCCAATCTCGGGCCGGGCTCGCGGCTCAGGCCTGCGCCCGGCGAGCCCGCTCCCGGCGCGTCCGGCTGACCCCGCACATCCGCCCGCTCCCCCCAGTGTCGAAGCTCTCCCTCAGCGGCGAGCGACGTCCGGCATCACGGCCGTCACCGATGCCACGAGCGCCCCGGGACCGGCACCGGCACAGAGACCGGCGTCGACCACGGCCCGATCACGAGGCTCCGGTCAACCTCAGGCCCAAGGCGCCGAGCTGTCGGAGTCGGCCCGGGTCGACGCTCTGCCCCAGCGCCGCGCTCCGAGTTCCGGTCCGAGTTCCGGTCCGGGAGCGACGGCAGCGACGGCCGCGACGGATGGCGCGAGCGGTCCCCGTTCCGCAGGGGCCGCGGCGGCCGGACGACCTCGAACACCCGAAGAGGTGCGCTTGATGTTGAGCAGCTATCGGTCGGGTCGCAAGAAGGGACAGGCGGCTGCTGTCGCTGCCACGGGAACGAACGCTTCCGACGTGATCGTCAGCCAGGACGAACCGCGATGATGAGGGAAATCTGATGAACGAACTGAGTCACAGCGCCCGCAACCTGAACTGGCTCGTCCAGAGCTTCGTTCGCGAGGTGCCCGGCGTTCTCGATTCCGTGGTGGTCTCGGCCGACGGGTTGGCGATCGCGACCTCCGACGGCTTGACCCGGGAGGACGCCGATCGACTGGCTGCGGTCGCCTCCGGGCTCATCAGCCTGGCCTATGGAACCGCAGCTCGCTTCCAGGGCGGCGCCGTCAACGAGATCATCATCGAGATGGAGGCGCTGTTCCTGTTCGTGAGCGGCATCAGCGACGGCTCCTGCCTGTGCGTCGTCGCCGATGCCGGCTGCGATGTCGGGCTCGTGGGCTACGAGATGGCGGTGCTCGTCGAACGTGCAGGCACCGTGCTCACCCCCGAGCTCCGGGCCGAGCTCCAGGCGGCGCTTCCGCGATGACCGCAGGAGCGACACCCGACCGGCCCGACGAGCCTCCGCAGATGCGGATCGTCCGGCCCTACGCCCTCACCGGGGGGCGGACCCGGAGCGGGGCCAGTGACCTCCCGATCGAGACGCTCGTCCGTACGAGCGCCCGCGGTCGGGAGGTCGGACCAAAGCTGCAACTCGAGTACCGGACCATCGCCGAGCTGTGCGAGGAACCGCTCTCGGTGGCCGAAGTATCCGTACACCTGGGCGTGCCTCTCGGCGTGGCCCGGGTCCTCGTCACAGACATGAGCGAGCAGGGCCTCGTCGACGTCCACAAGGGCCGGACGGACCGCCCGAACCAGGCGCTTCTCGAAAGGGTGCTCCATGGGATTCGAGACCTCTAACGATCGCGGCGTCCCTGCCGCCGGCGATGAGCCGTTGCAACCAGTCAAGATCGTGATCTCGGGCGGCTTCGCCGTCGGTAAGACGACCTTCGTCGGTTCGATCTCTGAGATCAACCCGCTGACGACCGAGGCCGCCATGACCTCGGCCAGCACGGGGGTCGACGACACGTCGAAGGTGCAGACCAAGACCCACACCACGGTCGCCATGGACTTCGGGCGCATCTCGCTGGGCGGGGGGCTCGTGCTCTACCTCTTCGGCACGCCGGGTCAGGCCCGCTTCCAGTTCATGTGGGACGACCTGGCGCGGGGCGCCATCGGGGCGGTTGTCCTCGTCGACACCCGTCGGCTGGCCGACTGCTTCCCCGCTGTCGACTACTTCGAGCAGCTCGGGCTGCCCTACATCGTGGCGGTCAACTGCTTCGACGGGCTCCAGTTCCACGAGCAGCAGGCGATTCGCGAGGCCCTGTCGGTCCCGAAGGATGTCCCGCTGGTGTTCTGCGACGCCCGCGAGCGGTCTTCGACCAAGGAGACGCTGATCACCCTCGTCGAGCACGCGCTCTCGCGAGCCGAGTAGCGACCGGGCTCGGGCGTTCGCATGGCGTGCGCTCAAGGCGTGCGACAGAGCGGTCGATGGCACAACGTGATGGATTCTGTCGACGATATCTTGAGCATGGGAATCCCGAGCAAGCGGTTCGGCGAGATCCTGAGCGACGCACGCCGGTCGGCTCGTCTGTCGACCCGCAACGCCGCGCAGCGCGCCGGGATCACGACCTCACTGCTCGGTGACTACGAGCGGGGGAAATCCGAGCCGTCGGTGCAACACCTGCGGACGCTGCTCGAGGTCTACGGGATCGATGCCGCCGACCTTGTACCCCACCGGGAGCTTCCCGCGGTCGACATGGTGCACCGGACGGTCACCGTGGGCTCGGAGACCCGAGCCGTCGGCGACTCTCGCGCCGCGGCCAGCGCCATGCTGCGCCACGATCAGGCGCTGCATCTCTTCGTGGAGCTCGTCAGGCAGGCGCGTTCGGCCGGTTCCCGGGCCAAGTTCGCGCTCAGGGAGGCCGACGCCGCCGCGCTGGCCGAGCTGTTGAGCCTCGACGAGTCGGTCGTGGTGTCTCGGTTGATGGAGATCATGGGCTGCAGCGAACGTGAGGCCACCAATCTCTGGCGGGTCATGAGCAGAGCTGGAGTCGTGGCTGCGATCTTCGTGGCCAGCACGGTGACGGCCGGCGCCATGGTGCTCAGCGGCTCGCCCGACGATGACCCCGCACTGCAGCCTGCGGAGATCACCGCTGGCCTCGAAGCTCCGGCCGAGGTCGGGGTATCCGGCGTCGACGGCACAGCCGCCGACGCCGAGGACCAGGCATCGCCGAGAGCGTCAGATGCCCAGCAGCCGGCGGGCGAGTCGTTGCTCAGGTCGGACGTCGAGGATGTCGACCGTCTGGTCGAGGTGGCGGCCGCCGCCGTGACGCCCGCCACTCCGTCGAGCCCGGCCATCGACCCTGCTGCGATTGACGCCGCCGTCCCGATCACGCCCACTGCCGACACCAACGCGGCGAGCGATGCGAGCGCCGCCGCAGCCGCGGCCTCACCTGAGCCTGTCGGGCTTTCGGGGACCGCCGCTCCCGGTACTGCACCCATCCCCGCGATCGCCACGGACGAGGTCGTCGACCATCCCCCTCAGGGAATCTGACGGCAGCCCAAGGGATCTGACGGCAGCCCAGCGAGGCGCCGCGGCCTGAGGTGGCGGCCGGCGCGTTCAGCTCGACGGGGCCGTTGGGCGGGGCACCATCACGAGTCCACGTCCGCGCTCGAAGGAGATCGCGACCTCGCCGTCGACGAGCGCCTGGAGATCGGCGCCCAGGATCTCCTTGCGCCATCCGAGGTGCAGGCGTGAACCTCCGTCGTCTCGCAGGAAACCCTGGAGGTCGGCGCGGGTGGCGAGCATCGTCGGGTCGAGGTCGAGTTCGCCGGCTCGCTGGGTGGCCCAGGCCGTCATCAACGTCAACGCGGGCCGGAGCGGGCGGTCGACGTCGTCTTCCACCACGGGCACCTCCAGGCGTTCGTCGGGGAGAGCCTGACCGTCCTTCACGGCATCCAGCAGGGCCCGACCGGCTCCGTCGCGGAGGTAGCGACCATCGAGTCCCCGAATTGCTCGCAGCTCGTCGAGGCTGCGGGGCGGCCGCTGGGCGATGGCCACGAGCGCCAGATCGGGGAGCACCCACCGCACCGGCTGGTCGATGGTCATGGCTTGGCGTTCGCGCCATGCGGCGACGGCCTGGGCCACCCCCCGAGCCCGCCCCCGCAACGATCGGGCGTCCTTGATCTTCCACCAGGAGCGGTCGGGATTGGCCGATCCCCGGGCTTTCGTCCGCAGCAGCTCGCACTCGTCGGTGGCCCACGCCAATCGTCCTGAACGCTCGAGCCGGGAGACGAGCTCGTCGGTGAGCGCCAGCAGGAACTCGACGTCGGCTGCGGCGTAGGTGCACTGGGCCTCATCGAGCGGGCGTTGCATCCAATCGCTGAGACGGTCGCCCTTGGCCGGCCGCACGCCGAGGAGACGCTCGACGAGCGTGGCCAGTGACGGGGTGGAGAAGCCCGCGAACCCAGCAGCGACTTGGGTGTCGAAGATCCGCGCCGGGATCGTCCCGCAGGCGCGTTGGATGACCTCGAGGTCCTGCTCGGCTGCGTGGAAGATGATCGTCCGCTCCGGATCGTCGAAGAGCGGAGCGAGGGGAGCGATGTCGAGCGCCAGCGGATCGACCAGCGCGATCCCGTCCGACCAGGAGATCTGCACCAGGGCCAGTTGGGCGTAGTAGGTGCGCTCCCGGTGGAACTCGGTGTCGATGCCGAGGCGGAGCTCCGACGAGAGCCGGGCGACCAGGTCGGTGAGCGCGGCGGGCGTGTCGATCCAGATGTGCATTGCCCCACAGCTTGGCCCGTCGGGATGGACCAACCGGGGATCTTGCCTTCATCTTGGTAATCATGTAATCTTGAAATATGACAAACGACCAAGCAGCGCAGGCATGGTTCAACGCCCGGATCCCGTCAAGCTGGTTCGAGGGGCCCGTCGAGACCGTGGTGGACGCCGAGGAGATCCTCGTCGCGGGCACGCTCGCCGATCCTCCGGCCACTCCGGGGGTTGCGGCGAGCCCGGCGACCGCGGCCGCTTCGGGAGCCCCGGCGGCCGGAGCCGACCCCCTGCCCGACATCGTGCGGGCAGCATGGATCAAGCGCTTCCGTGAGGAGACCCGCGCCAGTCGGATGGCGGTTGCCGCCGAGGCCGAGGGGCTCTTCGGGCGCAAGGTCTCGTGGGCGGTCGACTCGGGCGGGTCCCGGACCGCCTTCACCACGGTGAGCGTCCCGGTGATGACCCGGTTGCGCCAACCCGAGCGCATCGTCCTCGACACGCTCGTCGAGGCCGGCGTCGCTCGATCGCGCAGCGACGCGCTGGCGTGGTGCGTGCGCCTCGTGGGTCGTCATCAGGGCGAGTGGATCCGCGACCTGCAGGGGGCGCTGGTGCACGTCCACAAGGTCAGGTCCGAGGGGCCGGCCGACGACTGAGCGATGCTGCGGTTCGAGGCTGCGGCTCGAGGCTGCCGGTTCGAGGTCGGCGGCGTGGCAGGACCGTCGTCCCGGCGACAGAATGCCGTCCTCGATCGCCTTGTCGTCGGCTCGTCCGGCGGCTCCACCCTTGGAGGCCGCGTGCCCCTCGACCCGCAAGCCGCTGTCCTGATGGAGATGATGGCCGCCGCCCCGATTCCGTGGGGCAAGGTTCCGGCCGCCGAGCTGCGGGCGATGATGGCGGCCAACGCGGTGCCGGTGACGCCCCATCCGATCCACCGCGTGGAAGATCGCACGATCCCCGGCCCGGCCGGGGCGATACCGGTCCGGGTCTACTGGCCGGTCGAGTCGTCTTCGCCAACCCCGGTGATCGTGTACTTCCACGGTGGGGGATGGGTCATCTGCGACCTCGACTCGCACGATCAGTCCGTCCGCCGGCTGGCGCTCGACACCGGTGCCATCGTGGTCTCGGTCGACTACCGGTTGGCGCCCGAGCATCGGTTCCCGGCCGCGGCCGACGACTGCTACGCCGCCACGGTGTGGGCGGCGGCGCATGCCAGCGAACTGGGCGGCGATCCGAGTCGCATCGCCGTGGCTGGCGACAGTGCCGGTGGCAACCTCGCAGCCGTGGTGCCGTTGATGATCAAGGATCGCGGCGGCCCGGCGTTGGCGTTCCAGCTGCTGCTGTACCCGGTGGCCGGAGTTCCCGACGACGGGCGCCCGTCGTACACCGAGAACGCCACCGATTACATGCTCACGAAAGACGCGATGCACTGGTTCAGCGACCAGTACGCCGGCACCCCCGCCGACTTCGAGCACCCGTGGTTCTCGCCCACCCGGGCCAGCGACCTGTCAGGACTGCCGCCGGCACTGGTGATCACCGCCGAGTTCGATCCGCTGCGCGACGAGGGGGAGGACTATGGGCGCATGCTCGTGGCCGCTGGCGTTCCCTGCACGATCACCCGCTACGACGGAATGATCCACGGGTTCTTCGGCATGGAGCTGGCCCTCGACCAGGCCCGTGTCGCGCAGCTCGAAGCGGCCGCCGCACTCAAGGCCGCCTTCGGAACCTGAGACGGCCGCCGCCCGCGGTTCGCGCGGCTGGCCCGCCTCAACCCGCATCGTGCTGGTGTGTCACGGCTCGAGCGCTGCGCTGACCGAGCCTGGTCGCCGCTCGATCGTCGCGGGCCCGTCGACTTCGTCGTTGCCGGCGCGGAGTGGAGCCTCGCCGATGAACAGGGCCCAGACGATGGCCCCGGCGGCGATGGGCACGGCGACCCACAACGCGTTCGTGATGGCCCGCTCGAAGGCCTCGACGACGTGCGCGTGCGCTGCGAGCCCGAGCTCGTCGATCTTGGCCGGGTTGGCTCTGAGGTCGCTGGCCGAGATCGCACCCAGGTCGTCGCCGGCGGCAAGGACGCCGATCCAATGGTCGAGCCTCACGGCGAACACTGCGCCGATGACCGCCGAGCCGATGGCCTGACCCATCGACCGGCTCATCGTCACGAGTGAGCTGACCGTGCCCAACTCTCGGTGGGGCACGGCGTTCTGCGACGCGATGAGCACGACGGGGGAGAGCATGCCCGTCCCGAAGCCGCATGTTGCCGTCGACAGGAACTGGAGGGCGAGCGGCGTCTCGGCCGTCCACTGCGTGAGCATCACGCAGCCTGCGGTGAACAACGCCGCACCCAGGACTGGGGCCCACCGGTAGCGCCCGGTGGCGGTCATGATCCGCCCGGTGATCGTCGACGACACCAGGATGCCGAGGCTGATCGGCGCCAGGCCGAGCCCGGCGACCGTGGGACTGCGGCCGTTCACCACCTGAAGGAACAGGGGAACGAAGATGGCCATGCCGAAGTTCGCCAGTCCGAGGAAGAACGTGGCCCCCGCACAGGCCCTGACGATGCCGTTGCGGAAATGGTGCAACGGCAGTATCGGTTCTCGGGCCCGAGCCTCGACCCGCAGAGCCAGCCCGGTGACACCGACCGCAGCGAGGGCCAGGATGGCGATCGCCGTCGAGTCCCAGGCCAGCTCGTCGCCGCCGAGCGTGGTAACGAGCAGGATCAGGCAGACGGCCGCCGGAATGAGGATCGCGCCCATCCAGTCGATCACGTGCCCGACCCGCCGAGCGGGCAGGTGCAGCGCCGTGGCGATCAGGGTCAGCGACAGCAAACCCGTGGGAACATTGATCCAGAACAACCAGCGCCACGACAGATGGTCGACGAACAGGCCGCCCACGAACGGTCCGATGAGGCTCGACACCGCCCACACCGAACTGAAGAGACCCGTGTACCGGCCTCGTTCGCGGGGCGGGACCAGATCGCCGATGATCGCTGCGGGAAGGGTCATGAGTCCGCCGCCGCCGAGGCCCTGGAGCGCCCGGCACGTGATGAGCTGCAACATCGAGCCGCTCAGTCCGGCGAGGATCGAGCCCAGCATGAAGATCGCGATCGCCACCTGGAACATGCGCTTGCGGCCGTAGAGATCGCCGAGCTTGCCGTACAGGGGCATCGTCGCGGTGAGGCCGAGCAGGTAGGCCGTGAAGATCCACGACACCGACCCGAGGTCACCGAGGTCGCCGGCGATCTGGCGCACGGCGGTGGCCACCACGAGCAGGTCGAGGGCCGCGAGGAACAGCCCCGTCAGGAGCCCGGCGAAAACCAGCCTGAGATGACGAGGCGTCTCGCGAGCCTCGACGCCGACACCCGCCACCGGGTGAGTGTACGACCGGCCCTCGGTCACGGAGGCTCCGTCGAGCATTGGCCTCCGTCCTCTGCGTAGCCCTCGGCGTCTCTGGACTCCTCGGCGTCTCTGGACTCATTGATGTATCTGGGCGCCGGCCCCGCTCTCTCGTGTTCGATGATGATTCGGCGAGATGTCGGAAACGCCGGCAGAAATCGCGGAACCAAACGAGGGGGGATGGGCGTCTCACCCACGTCGGAACCCTTCGAGCGGACGCTCGACGTCGTCGGTCGGAACACCGAGGGCCGGGGAGGCAGTCATGGATTGGTTGTCAGGAGCAGCAGAGTCGGCGTGGATCGTCAGGGGAACCCTCCTGGTGCTCGGTCTTCCCCTGCTGGTCGCCATCTACCGTTGGGCCGCGGCGTCGGTGCTCTTCGACGATCTCGGTGATCTCGGTGATCTCGGTGATCGTCGGCCGCGGCCGTCGAAGCACGAGTCACACGCCGCCTGATCGTCGATCGCCCGTACGGGCCGATCCACACCTCCGGCTGAGCGATCGGTGGGCACGCCGAGCCATTGGCGCGCACGGCGCTCGTGTGCGACCGTTGGCGCCTCACACGCGGAGGCCCCACCCCATGGACCAGACGTCCCTGCTGAGCCTGATACACAACGATGGCGTGTCGGCGATCGAGGCCCGCATCGCCGGGCGCCGGATGCTGATCGAGCCCACGATGCTCGAGGCGGTCACCGGCTGGCATCGTCGGCCTGAGGGGCTGTGCCGGGGCGAGGTGTGCGTGCCGGTCCGAGACACCGCTGCCATCGACGGGCCCGACGGAACCGTCGACCTGGTCGGCGTGGCTGCGCTGCTCGGGCGTCCGTTCGTCGTCGATGCCGAGGCGGGTACCGCCTACCTCGGCGAGGCGGCACTCGATCGGGCGGCGATGCTGCGGTCGCAGGTGGCGCCGGAGTTCACCCTCCCCGACCTCGCCGGTCGCCACCACAGCCTGTCGGAGCACCGGGGCAAGAAGGTGTTCTTCGTTGCCTGGGCCTCCTGGTGAGGCTGCCGCTATGACCTGCCGGTCTGGCAGGCGATGTTCGAAGAGCTCCGTGAGCTCGGCTTCGTGGTCATCACCGTGGCCTTCGAGCGCACTGTCGAAGACGCCCGGGAGTGGATCGACGCCGCCGCGCCCACCCATCCCAGCCTGATCGACACAACCTGGTCGATCGCCGACCTCTACCACGTCGAGAACGTGCCCACGGTGTTCTGGATCGACGAGGAGGGCCGCATCGTACGTCCGCAGGACGTGGCGTTCGGCTCCAACATGTTCCAGGACTTCACCGGCATCGACGCCGACGTGCACCAGGCTGCGCTTCGGAGCTGGGTGCGGGGCGAGACGGCGGCGCTCGCCCCGGAGGCCGTCGAGCGACACCTCCGGGTCCCCACCGAGGCCGACCAGCTGGCCCGGGCCGAGTTCGGTCTCGGCCGGTGGTTGTGGGAACAGGGTCGGGCCGAGGCCGCTCGAGCGCATTTCCAGCGCGCCGAGGAGCTGGCGCCGAACCTGTGGACGTGCTGGCGAGGCTCGATGCGGATGCAGGACGAGGACCCGATGGGCGAGCTCTTCTTCGAGAAGATGACCGCCTACCGAGGTGAGGGTGGTGTGATGGCGAGGGTCATCGTCGACTGACCGGGCGCGACACGGCCGGCGCGGTCTTCATGACGATCGACGAGCAATGGTCCACGAACGAGCAGCCGATGAGTGACGACAGCGACGGCGGGCGCGACGACCGAGGTGGAACCGTGACCGAGCGCGGGCCTGGGCCCGGACCCAGTGGCCCCCGTGGATCTGGTGGGCCCGGTGGGCCTGAGCTTGATGGCCCGCAGGCGGCCCGGATCCGGCGCGATGTGCTGGGCTGGGGTCAGGACCGCCCGGAGTTCGAGGCCTCGCTGGCCGAGGAGCTGCGCGTCCATCTCGACGAGTCGCTGGCCCCGATCGTCGAACGACTCGCTCCGGCCGACACGCTCGCCATCTCGAAGCGCGACCTCGGAATGGTGTTCTCGTGTGAACGCCGGTTCGCGGCTGACCCCCCGTTCGTCGTCTCGCTCGCCAACGTAAGGGGGACCGTGTTCCATCGGGCGTTGGAACGCACGATCAACTCGCCCGAACGGATGCCGCCGCTCGAGCGGGCTCGCACTGCGCTCGAATACTGCGCCAGCAGCCCTGATCTGCGATGGTGCCAGGAGTTTCTCGGGGCGCTCAGCCCCGACGACCACCACGATCTCGTCCGCGACGTCGGCGGGCTGGTCTCGACGTTCATGAGCGACTGGCCCGTTCTCTCCACCCGCTGGGATCCCAAGGTCGAGTACCGGCTCCGGGCCCGGCTGGCCGGGGGCCGGGTCACGCTCAACGGCAAGCCCGACCTGGTGGTGGGCACGGCCCAGGGCACGGTGGCCCGGGCGTTGATCGTCGACTTCAAGACCGGGTGGGTCCGGGCCGAGCACCGCGAAGACCTGCGCTTCTACGCGCTGTTGGAGACGCTCGTGCGGGGGGTGCCGCCATTTCGCCTCGTCAGCTACTACCCGGAGTCGGGGGAACCGGTCGTCGAGGACGTCACCGTGGCGTTGCTCGAGTCGGCAGCACGGCGGGTGGTCGACGGCATCGACCGGATCGAGACGCTGCGGGCCCGCCGGCGGCCTGCCCGTGAGGTCGGCAACGGCCTGTGTCGGTTCTGTGCCGAGCTCCCGAAGTGTGTCACGGGGACGGCGCACGTGACACACGCTGCGGCAGGCACCGACGATCCGCTCGGCACCAGCGACGATCTCGACGATCTCGACGGTCTCGACGGCTGAGTTGCCTCGGCCCCTGGGCGCTCAGCGCGCCCTCGACAACCAGCGTCGCCGTTGTCGGCTGTGCCGCGCGAGCGCGGAACCCGCCGTCGAGGCCAATCTCTCTGCCAGATCGGCAGACTCGCTCAGGCCGACGCCGTTGGCAGGGATCGTCGGCGTGCGTTCGCTGGGGCGCGAACGGCGGACGATCTCCGTGTCGATGAGAAGCGGGGTCACCGGTTCGCCGCTGATCTGCAGGGCTTCCTGGAAGGCTCGGCCCAGGTCCTCGGCCGTAGACCGATCTTCGGCAGAACCACGGATCGTGGTCGCCAGGGCATCGATCATCACGTCGGGAACGTCGCAGTCGCCCAGCGTCGACAGCGCCGTCGCCAGCTCGAGCGCTGACTCCGACGGAGGCGCCCCGGTGAGCAGGGTGAGGACGGTGGCGGCGAGCGAGTAGACGTCGTCAGCCAGCCGGCAGGGCAGCCCGCGGCGGATGTCGGGGCTCGACCAGGGCCCGGGCTCGCCGGTGGGCATCCCGAACTCGCTCAGCATGGGTTCGCCCGTGTGGCGGCTCATGATCGTCGACGGGGAGACCGCCCGGTGGAGGATGCCGGCGTGGTGCGCAGTGGCCAGGGCCCCGGCGATCCTGATCCCGATGTCGGCCGCGTCACGCCAGTCGATGGGACCCTGGGCGACATCGAGGGCGAGTGGACCACCCGTGAGGGGCTCGGTGACGACGTAGGTCGACAGATCGGCGAGCTCGCCGATCGCGGTGACCCTGGAGATGTTGGGATGGCTTCCGAGCTGGGAGAGCAGCGTCCGTTCCCGTTCCATGCGGGCCAGCGCGTGGGAGCTCGGCAACGCCGTCACCACGGTGATCGTGACCGTCCGGCGCTCAGGAGCGACGGTGGCCTTGTAGTACGAGTGGTCGCCGAGCCGGAGCACGAGCTCGACCGACTCGAAGTTCAGGTCCGGGATCGACAGGGGAGCCGAGACGGCCGCCTCGACGCTGGTTGACTCGTCGCACTGTCGATCGTTCACGGCCCCACCCCGCATCGGTCACCCGCACCCGTCGGCGACGAGGCGTGTCGGTCTCCCGACGCGTACATCGGCGCCTCAACCTGGGGCTTGAACCGCGAAGCCATCGCCTGGCTCGATGGGGATAACCCTCAACCTCGACCAGAGGTCGAGAGTTGCTCGGGGATGGGTGCGTTTCGGGCCCGAACGCCGTCGCGTGGGCTCAAGTGCGGGCGTCGAACATCCGATCACTCCTCGTGGTTGCCTGTCGGTGAGCAGTGGCGTACGAGGAGCCCGGGAATGCCCGTTCGGGGAAGACGCTGGACCACCAGGTTCGTGGCGCTGTACGCCGCGATCGCCCTTGCCGCAGCCGCAGCACTGGTCGTCGCCTCGGGCACTGCTCAGGCGGCCACAGCCACATGGAACGGGGCCGACGTCGACGACAGCCTCTGGACGAGCGGTGACAACTGGGGCGGCGCCGCCCCGTCGGCCGGCGACGACCTCGTGTTCGGCGGCTCCAGCCGGCTGACGCCGGTCAACGACTTCGCCGCCGGCTTCGACGTGGCCAGCATCACCTTCGCGGCTGCGGCCGGGGCCTTCTCCCTCGCCGGAAACACCGTCGACCTGGCTGCGGGTGGATCGATCACCAACGCTTCGGGCGTGGGTCAGGCGATCGACCTGGGGCTCAACCTCGATGGCACGGCGACCGTCGCCACCGGGACCTCGACGATCACCGTCAACGGATCGATCGCCGACGGGGCCGGCACCGGAACGCTCACCAAGACCGGGGCCGGGACGCTCGCGCTGAACGCAACGAACACCGCCACCGGGGCCACGACGGTTTCGGCCGGGTCGCTGGCGTCGGACGCTGGGGCCGCCGTTGGCGGCCCGCTGTCGGTGGCGAACACGGCGACGCTTCGACCGGGCGGAACCGGTACGGCGGGCACCTTCTCGACCGGGGCGGCCACGATCGCGGCGGGCGGCACGCTCGCTGCCGATGTCACCGGGACGGGTGCGGCCGACCAGCTCGACGTGACCGGTTCGGTCACGGTCACGGGTTCGACGCTCTCGGTCAACTCGGTCACCGCTCCCGGCCCCGGGAACTCGGTGACCATCGTGGCCAACGACGGCGTCGACGCCGTCGTCGGCACGTTCACCGGCCTCGCCGAAGGCGCCGTCCTCGCCGCAGGCACCGAGCGATACCGCGTCTCCTACGTCGGCGGCACCGGCAACGACATCGCCCTGACCCAGGTCACGGTTCCGGGAGCGCCAACAGGGGCGACGGCCACGGCCGGCAACACCTGGGCTTCGGTGGCCTTCACCGCGCCGGCATCCGATGGCGGGGCCCCGATCATGAGCTACACCGTCACCGCTTCGCCCGGCGGGACCACGGCGACCGGGGCCTCGTCGCCGATCGTGGTCGCTGGTCTGACGAACGGCACGCCGTACACCTTCGTGGTCCAGGCCACGAACGGCGCCGGCGACTCGGCCGCGTCGTCCGCGTCGAGCGCGGTCACCCCCAACCCGTCGTCGACGACATGGGACGGCCTCGGCGCCGACAACGACCTCACGACCGGCGCCAACTGGGTGTCGAACCAGCCGCTGCTGGCCGGCGACAGCCCGATCTTCGCCGGCTCGACCCGCCTGGGCCCCAACAACCCGGCGACGCTCGTCGTGGGGCCGATCACCTTCGCCGCCGGCGCCAGCGGATTCACGGTGGGAGGCTCCCGGCTCGACCTGGGCAGCGGAACCATCACCAACGCCTCGTCCAACACCCAGACGATCAGCGCGCCCCTCGGTCTCAACGGCACCGCGACCGTCGCCACGGGCACGTCGAATGTGACGCTCAGTGGCATCGTGAGCGACCAGGGCGGGACGGGTGCCCTGACCAAGACCGGGGCCGGGACGCTCACCCTCAACGCCGTAAACACGTACTCGGGCGCCACCACGGTCTCGGCCGGGTCGCTGGCCTCGGACGCTGCGGCGACAGTTCCCGGGACGATCTCGGTGGCGAACGGCGCGACGGTGCGTCCCGGCGGAACCGGCACCGCGGGCACGCTCTCGACCGGGGCGCTCACCATTGCATCCGGCGCTACGTATGCCGCCGACGTGACGGGTGCCGGCGCGGCCGATCAACTCAGTGTGACGGGCACGGTCACCGTCACGAACGCCACGCTGGCGGTGAACTCCGTGAGCGCCCCCGGGGCGGGGACCTCGGTGACGATCGTGGCCAATGACGGGACCAGCGATGCCGTCGTGGGCACGTTCTCCGGGCTTGCCGAGGGCGCCAACATCACGGCGGGCACGGAGATCTACCGCATCTCCTACGTGGGTGGCGACGGCAACGACATCACCCTGCTGCAGGCCGGTGTTCCCGGAGCGCCCACGATCGGGACGGCCACGGCCGGCAACACCTGGGCCTCGGTGGCGTTCACCGCGCCGGCATCCGACGGGGGAGCGACGATCAGCTCCTACACGGTCACCGCGTCGCCCGGTGGCGCGTCGGCTGGCGGCTCGGTGTCGCCGATCGTCGTGGCCGGTCTCACCAACGGGGTCTCGTACACCTTCACGGTCACGGCCACCAACGCCGTGGGCACCTCGGCGGCGTCGGCGGCTTCGAACGCGGTCGCGCCCAACCCCTCGGGCACCACATGGGACGGCGGCGGCGCCGACAACCTCCTCACGACGGCAGCCAACTGGGTCTCGAACCAGTCGCTGCTCGCCGGAGACACGCCCACGTTCGCGGGCTCCACTCGCCCGCTCCCGAGCAACCCCACGCTCGACCGCGCCATGGCCGGCGTCACCTTTGCCACCGGAGCCAGCGCGTTCACCCTCGGCGGGTCACGGATCGTGCTGGCCGCAGGCTCGTCGATCATCGACAGCGCGGCGTCGGTCACCCAGACCATCTCGACACCCGTGCGGCTCA
Organism: Actinomycetes bacterium; assembly: GCA_031362415.1. Classification (GTDB taxonomy): domain Bacteria; phylum Actinomycetota; class Acidimicrobiia; order IMCC26256; family VFJJ01; genus VFJJ01. The sequence continues at coordinate 22,040 of JANLSK010000329.1, forward strand.
ACGGCGCCACCACCACCAACGTCGTGAGCACCGGGGTGCTCGAGCTCTCTGGTCTCGTCGACGACGGGACGGGGACCGGCTCGATGGTGAAGTCGGGGGCGGGCACGCTCGTGCTCTCGGGCACCACCAACACGTTCTCGGGCGGGGTGACGGTTCAAGACGGCAACTTCGAGACCGGCGCCTCGGGCAACGTGGGTGCGCTCACGGTGCAGGCATCCGGATCGTTCGACCCCGCCAGTACCGGCACCGGTGACATCGACACCGGCGCGCTGTCGATCGCGGCGACGGGCGTCCTGTACATGGACATCCTCGGGGGCACCCCCGGGACGGGCCACGACCGCGTGGATGTGACGGGAACCGTCAACATCTCCGGCGCCGTGCTGTCGCTGGGCAACGTTGTCGCCGGTACCCCGGGCGTGACGACCTACACCATCATCCGAAACGACGGCGCCGACGCCGTGAACGGGACCTACGCCGGCCTGGCCGAGGGCGCCCACGTGACCGAAGGCTCGGCCCACTGGACGATCAGCTACACGGGTGGCGACGGCAACGACGTGGTGCTCACCGCCGTGGGCGCGCCCGCTCCACCGACCGGCGTGTCGGCCGTCTCCGGCAACGCCTCGGCGACCGTCTCGTTCACGCCAGGCGCCAGCAACGGCGTGGCGATCACCGGCTACGTGGTGACGGCAACGCCGGGCGGCGCCACAGGATCGGGATCGTCCTCGCCCGTCGCCGTCGCCGGCCTGGCCAACGGCACGACCTACACGTTCACCGTGACCGCGACGAACGCCGCTGGAACCGGGGCCTCGTCGTCGCCGTCGGCAGGTGTGGTCCCGTCGACGGTTCCCGACGCCCCCACGATCACCAGCGCAGCCCCCGGGGTGGCGAGCGCGAGCGTCAGCTTCACCGCCGGGTCCGACAACGGCGCCGCGATCACGGGCTACACGGTGACGGCCTCACCGGGTGGGACCACAGCTTCGGGCTCGGGCTCACCCCTCACCATCAACGGGCTCACCAACGGCACCACCTACACGTTCACCGTCACGGCCACGAACCTGCGTGGGACCTCGGCGGCCTCGGCGCCATCGGGGCCGACCACCCCGTCGGCGTCGATCACGGCCCCTGGGGTTCCCGAGGCGTTGGCCGCGACGACGTCGAGCGGACAGGTTCGCCTCACATGGTCGGCGCCGGCATCAGACGGCGGGAGCACCATCCAGGGATACCGGATCCACGTGCTGCCCAACAATTCAACGGTCACGGTGACCAACGGGACGGCCGCTCGCTTCCTGGGCCTCACCAACGGCAGCCAGTACACGTTCACGGTTCGGGCGTTCAACATCGTCGGCGACGGAGCAGCGACGGGATCGTTGAACGTGACCCCCAACGGTGTCGGAACCGGGTACTGGATGCTCGAGAGCAATGGCGCGGTCCATGCCTTCGGTTCCGCAACCGACCTGGGCAACGTACGATCGGGCCTGGGCCTGGCGAGCGCCGTCGACCTCGAGCCCATCCCCAACGGGCGGGGTTACTGGATCGTCGACAGCATCGGTCGGGTGAGCGCCTTCGGCGAGGCCACGGCGTTCGGCAGCGCCGACCGTGGGCCCTTCGTCTCGGGGGAACGGGTCACCAGCATCTCGTCGAGCCGGACGGGCGCCGGTTACTGGCTGTTCACGACCCGGGGCCGAGTCCAGGCCTTCGGCGACGCTACGCCGTACGGCGACGTCTCCTCGTTGACCCTGAACGGCCCGGTGCTCGGCTCGATCCCCACAGCGTCGGGGAACGGCTACTACATGGTCGGCTCCGACGGCGGGATCTTCGCCTTCGGTGATGCCGTCTTCGTCGGATCGATGGGTGGCGTCACGCTCAACAGCCCCGTGCAGGGCCTCGTCCCCGACCGGGACGGACGGGGGTACTGGCTGGTCGCATCCGACGGTGGGATCTTCGCCTTCGATGCCACGTTCCGGGGCTCGATGGGAGCTGTCAGGTTGAACCGACCCGTCGTGGGCATGGTGCGCTTCGGGAACGGCTACCTGATGGTGGGCGCCGATGGCGGGATCTTCAACTTCTCCGACAGCCAGTTCTTCGGCTCGCTAGGTGCGAACCCCCCGGCGAACCCCGTGGCGTCGGTGGCGGTTCTCGAGAGCTGATTCACCTCCGGGTAGATCGGGGGTGGCGAATCCGGCAGATGCTCGGGGCGGCTGTCAAGGGATTCGCGAGCCTGGTCGATCCTGACCAGATGAGCTTCCGGTTGGCTGATGTGGTCAGCACAGGGGGTCCGCTGCGGCGGTCCCGACACTCGGTCCGCGTCAGGGCCGTGCGCCTGCTGGTCGTGGGGACGGTGGCGATGACGGCTGCGGTGTCGTGGGCCACGTCAGCGGCGCACGCTGAGAGCTGTTTCGACCTCGACTTCAACGTGGTGCCCTGCGACCCGTTCGATCCCCCGGCTCCTTCACCGCCCAGCCCGCCTGCGCCCGCGCCGCCGGCTCCCGCACCGCCGGCCCCTGCCCCGCCGCCCCCGCCCAGTCCGGTCACGCGCCCGCCCGCCACCCCGCCGCCGCCCCCGAGTCCCGGGGCTCCTCCCGCCACCTTCGTCGACCCCGGAGCCACGGGCCCCACGGCTCCGACGGCCCCGATCGCGGTGATCACGGAGGTCACGACCCCGGTGACGGCGGCGGTGTCCACGACGGCTCCGGCGACGACCTCGGCATCCGATGCCGCGCTCGTGGCAACGCCGACAACGGACGCCGCGCCGGCCGATCAGACATCGCGGGCGAGCCGTGCGGCTGCCGACGATTCGGCCCCGGCATCCGATGACGACGAGACGCAGAACGCATCGGGGGGTCGGCCGATCGCCGCGATCCCGGCCTCGTCGACGGCCGACCATCCGGGGCAAGCTCGGACCCTGCTCCTCGTTGTCGGCCTGTTCCTCAGCGGGGGCATCGCCGCCGAGGTCGCGTTCAACGTCCGCGAGCGCCGCTTCCGCTGAGCTCGCTGGCGCCCGTCGACACCGTCCATCCCGCCAGGTGCGCCTCAACATCCGAGCAATGTTCACAACGACGTCACATGCCGTGTCCTACTGAACAATGCTCGAGATCGGGGGCCTCAACCCGCCGGTCGGTGCAACGGTTACTCGTCGCCCCCGACTGCGTTCGATCCGACTGCGTTCGATCCGACGGTGCCGGTCGGGTGAATGGTGACGGTGCCGTGGGTGCCGTCGACGGTGATAAGGGTGCCGTCGGCGATGGTGAGGGATGCTCCGGGCGCGCTGACGACGGCCGGTATCCCGAGCTCGCGGGCGATGATCGCGGCGTGGCTCTGTTGGGCGCCGACGTCGACGACCACGCCGGCGACGGCCAGGAACAGCGGCGTCCATGCCGGGTCGGTGATCGGCGCCACCAGGATGTCGCCCGGCTCGAGCGATCCGGGCGCTGACGGATCCATGATCACCCGGGCCGGCCCCGTCGCCGTGCCGGGGCACACCCCCATGCCGATCAACGTTCGTGGTGCGGTGTCGATCGAACGTCGCTCCGAGCGGAGGACCCACGTGTCGGGTGGTGGAACCTCGCCTTCGAACCAGAACGGGGGCACCCGCGCCTGGAGCTCGTCACGCGCGGTCCGGCGTTCGGCCAAGGTGTCGGCGAACGCTCCCGGGTGCTCCACGAATCGCGGTAGCTCGTCGAAGGTGAGCAGGAAGAGCTCGGACCGATCGATCTGGTGGCGGCGGGCCAGCTCCCGCAAAGCGAGACGGGCCGGTTCGAGGCAGCGCACGAACGTCGCCTTGGTCGCCTCGCGCGCGGCGCCGTGGAGTGCCGCGGTGTCGATCGCTCGCCGGAACAGGGCCCGGCGAGGTCCACGGAGTCGGCCCAGCGTCTCGAGAGTTGCCTGGGCCCGGTCCTCAGCCAGCCGTGTGCGAGCGCGCACCGGATCGCGTTCGGCGGGGGCGTTCCGGAGCCGATCGATCGCCGCCAGGGCAATGCCCGGGTCGGTGCCCCAGGTGGCCGAGCCGAGCTCCCACTCATCGGGCCCTCGCGATCCGTACACCGAGAGGAACCGGTCGAAGGCGGCGATGAACTCGGAGGCCCCGGAAGCTTCATGACGGAGTCGCGTGTCGAGACCGTCCACGCCGGCGTCGAACTCCCGGGTGAGCACGGGCGAATCGGCAACCATCCGGCCCAGCCGCCACAGGCCGAACGCCGGCTCGGCCGACTCGATGGTGCCGAGGCCGGCCGTCAGCCGGTTGACGAGCGACGGATCGCCGAAGCCGTCGGTGAGGCGTTCGAGGACCGCACGGGACACCGAGGCGAACATGCTGACGCGCAGCAGCCGCTCCATCATCTCCTCGAACTTCTCGGGCAAACGCCGGGCGATCTCGATGAGCTGATCGTCGTCGGCTGTGGCGATCGGTGGGAGAGCAGCGATCCAGGCCGCGGCGGCGGACCGGTCGCGTTCGACGACGCCGCGATCGGGGCGTAGCAGCGATCGCGCGGAGCTGTTCCCGAGCCGCACGGTGCAGCGCAGGCTGCGGTCGTCACGCCGGGCCACGTACGGCGGCGCGTCGCTCAGGCCGAAGAGCTGTTGGTCGACGTCGGCGACGGTCATGCCGGGAGCACGGAACGCGCTGACCCTCATCATCGAGACGTTGCCGTACAGGTAGCCGCCGAACACGCCGGTGATCGCCCCGTCGCTGTCGTCGATGTGCGAGCGAGACAAGGCCCCGAGGCCCACCAGCGCTGCCTCCTGGCTCCGCCGGGCCGCCCCGGTGATCAGCGAGCCCGTGAGCGGCGTCATCACGTTGGGGAACACCTCGCCCATGTTCCCTCGTCCGTACAGCGGGAAGATCCGGCTCGGCTCCTGGTCGATCACGGTGTATCGCATCGCGGCCTCCTACGGTGCCGTCGGTCACCCTGAACAACAGACGTCCCAGTTCAAGGATCGGGTGACCCGATCCTCGGCGATTCGGGCATCGGCGATTCGGTCGCCATGGGGGTTGTCGCTGCGCAAGTACCGTGGGATGACGAACAGTGTCACCGAAACGGAACGGGTGCTCATGGGACGGATAGGCATGCTGGGTATGGCCATCGTGGTGTTGCTCGCGAGCTTCGTCGGTGTGGCGCAGGCCGCCGCTCCACCCAACCCCGGCGACTCGCGGAACTGCTCGGATTTCGCGACTTGGGCGGCGACGAACACCTTCTACTGGACGTACTACGGGCTCTACGGCGATGTCGCCCAGCTCGACGTCGACGGTGACCGCATCGCCTGCGAGACCCAGACCGGCGCCCCGGCCGCCGCGCAGCTCCCTGCACCGGTGGCCAACGCCGGCTACTGGATGCTCGAAGGCGCCAACAGCCAAGTCTACGGCTTCGGCGACGCCTACGCCTCACCCAAGACCCCGGGCCCAACGGTTGCCATCGCCGCGACGCCCGCGGGCGGGTATCTGGTGCTGGCTGCGTCCGGCAAGGTGAGCACGCACTTCGCCGCCTGGTCCGGCGACGTCGACACCTCGAGCCTGGCCGTGGGCGAGGTGCTCACCTCGATCGCCGGCAAGCCCGACGGGACGGGTTATTGGGTGTTCACCAACCGGGGACGGGCGATCCCGTTCGGCTCGGCCACCTTCTACGGCGACATGCGCGGCGTCACGCTCAACGGTCCCGTGGTCGCCTCGGCCGCCACCCCCACCGGGCTCGGGTACTGGATGGTCGCCAGCGACGGCGGCATCTTCACCTTCGGAGACGCCACGTTCTCGGGCAGCACCGGGAACTTCGTGCTCAACCAGCCCGTCGTGGGGATCGCCCCCGATCCCGACGGGACGGGGTACTGGCTCGTGGCCGCCGACGGCGGGATCTTCGCCTTCGCTGCCCCGTTTCGCGGGTCGCTCCCGGGCACCCTGCCGGCGGGCAGCCGCCTCAACCAACCGGTGATCGGGGCCCTCGCCTACGGCAACGGGTATCTCATGGTCGCCAGCGACGGTGGCATCTTCAGCTTCAGCGACAAGCCGTTCCTGGGCAGCCTGGGCGATGCGCCTCCCGTCAACCCCATCGTCGGCGTGGCCGTCTGGCGCAGCTAGACGAAACGCCCCGCAACTGTCAGCGTGGGTACCCGGATGCGGGTACCCACGCTGACAGTTGGAGCGCGGTGGGTTTCACTCAGAGCGCGTTCCGGGTGTGAACTGGACGGGGAGGTGCTTGATCCCGTTGATGAAGTTGGAGCGCAGGCGCTTGACCTCGCCGCCTTGGCGGATGTCGGGCATCCGCTTGAGGATCTCCTCGAACATGACCCGGATCTCCATGCGGGCCAGGTTGGCGCCGAGGCAGAAGTGCGGACCGCCACCGCCGAAGGCCACATGGTCGTTGGGCGTGCGTTCGATGTCGAAGCGGAACGGATCCTCGAAGACGTCCTCGTCGCGGTTCGCCGAGATGTACCAGATCAGGATCTTGTCGCCCTCGGCGATGTGTTCGCCGCGCAGCTCGTAATCGCGCGTCGCCGTCCGGCGGAAGTGCATGACCGGTGTACCCCAGCGGAGCATCTCCTCGACGGCCGAGTCGATGAGGCTCGGGTCGGCGAGCAGTCGGGCCCACTGGTCGGGGTTCTCGAAGAACGCCAGCATGGCATGGCTGATGAGATTCCGTGTGGTCTCGCTGCCTGCCACCGACAACAGCATGAAGAACAGGTCGAACTCGAGCTCCGAGAGCTGGTGCCGGTCGCCTTCGAACTCGATCTCGGCGTTCAGCAAGGTGCTGATGATGTCGTCGCCCGGGTTGGCGCGCTTCTCGGCCGCCAAGGCGTTGGCGTAGAAGTACATCTCGGCCCTGGCGTTGTTGGCTTGGCTCTCGCCGACCTGGTACTCGGGGTCATCGCCGCCGATCATGGCGTTGGTCCAGTCGAAGATCTTGTGGCGATCGTCGAGCGGCACACCCATGAGATCGGCGATGGCCTGGAGCGGCAACTCAGCCGCGATGTCGGTCACGAAGTCGCACTCGCCACGCTCGATGACCTCGTCGACGATGGTGCGGGCCCGGTCGATGATCGTCGCCTGCAGCTTGGCGATCATGCGGGGCGTGAAGCCCTTGTTGACCAGGAGCCGGTACCTCGTGTGTCGGGACGGGTCCATGTACAGCATGAGCAACGAGATGCCCTCGGCCTCCTCAGGCGTGGGATCCTGCACCTGGGCCGTCGGCGAGGAAGAGAACGTCTCCCAGTCGCGGTTGATGGTGCACACGTCGGCGTGTTTGGTGATGACCCAGAACCCGGGGCCCCCGGGCTCCTCGTGCCAGGAGACCGGCGCATCGTGGCGCAGACGGGTGAACGACTCGTGCGGCACCGCCGGCACATAGGTGTCGGGGCTGTACAGGTCGATCCCGGCCGGTTGCGTCTTCGCCATGGTCGGAGCTCTCCGCGAGGTTGGGGACGGACCGATGGGTCCGAAGGTAGAACCGATTCTACTCGGACGGGCGCGCTGGTTGAAGGGCTCAGCCGCCCGCCGCGCCGTGTCGGACCTCCGAAGGTCGACGGGCGGTCAAAGGCCCCTCTCCTGGTCTGCCAGACTTCAGGTGTCGGGAGAGAGCGTGGCACCCAGCGATGGGGGTCCGACCCGGCGGGCAGTGACCACGATTCCCCGAGGAGATGCATGAAACGCCGCCTCATCGCCCTGCTGGGCGTGCTGGCGCTGGCCGTTGCCGCGTGCGGCGGTGGCGACGACGACACCAGCGCCAGCGACGACGACTCCGCGAGCACCGACGACGACGGTTCGTCGCGGCGGACCACGAGCACCGAGGGCGATGGTGGACGCGGCGATGGCGATGTCGAGGCCTACTGCGAGCTGAGGGCCGAGGGCGACGCGCTGGAGGCCGACCTGGGCGACGAGCCGACACCCGAGGCGCTCGAGGAGTACTTCGACGAGCAGCGGGCTCTCATCGATCAGGCGCTCGAGGTGGTGCCCGACGAGATCGCCGAGGAGCTCCAGGACGACTTCGACGCGTTCGACGAGGTGATCGAAGCCGCCGAGAACGCCAACTTCGACATCACCGACCCCGACCTGATCGATACGCTCAACGAGATCGGCGACCGTCTGAGCGAGCACAGGGCGGTGCTCAAGGAGTTCGCGGACGAGAACTGCGATGGCGGTGGAAGCGACGGCAGCGGTGGCGACGACACCACAGGCGGCGGCGGTTTCTCAACATCGTCCACCGTGCCCGGCGACGATCCCGTGGGCGATCCCGAGCCGGTGTCGTCGGACGGGGACATCGTGGCCTACTGCGCCTCGGTGACGGCCTCGGCGGCGTTGACCCTGCCCGACGATCCATCGCCCCGGCAGTTCAAGCAGTACCTCCTCACCCAGGACGCCCTCGTGCTCGACGCGTACGCCACTGTTCCCGAGGAGATCGTCGACGAGTACACGGTGTTCGTGCGGGCGTTCAGCGACCTCGTCGTGGCCGCCGAGGAAGCCGCATTCGACATCAACGATCCCGGGGTCATCGAGGCGGTCGACACGCTGATCGCCGACACCGAGATCGTTGCCGTCACCGAGACGGTCGACGCGTTCAACGCCGCCACCTGCGACGGTGACATCGTTGCGGTGGGCGATGGTGATCCGTTGGCCCTGTGCGCCGCCGACGAGACGCTCAACCTGCTCGTCGACGACCTCTTCTCGGCGACCGATCCCGAAGATGTCGAGGCCGCGCTCTTTGATCTGATCTCCCTGCTCGGCGAGAGCGTCCCGAACGCCCCCACCGAGGTGCGGCCCGACGTCGAGGTCCTCCTCGGGGCGTTCGAGGTCCTCGACGGGGAGGCCGTGCTCGTGGGCTACGACCTCGCCGATCCCGAGCTCCTCGAGAGCGTGCAAGCAATTTTCGGCGAACCGAGCGTGCTCGAGGCGAGCGACAATCTCGTGGCCTGGGTTGGTGCCAACTGCGATACCGGGGTGGGTGACCCCAGCGCCGACCTTGCGCCCATTTCCGCGCTGTGCTCTGGCGGGAACCTCTTCGCCTGCGACGTGCTGTTCACGACCTCCGACATCGCCTCGGCCGAGGAAGGCCTGGCGTTGGCGTGCGGCGGGAGCGCCATGGTGGGCGGCGGCGGCGAGTGCTTCGACGAGAGCCCGTTCCTCCGCACGGGTTCCAGCCCGGAGATGGACGCGGTCACCGACCTGTGCGTCGCCGGGAACGGTCAGGCCTGCTACGGGCTCTACATCAACTCGGCCATCGGCTCCGACTACGAGCTCGTCGGTGCAACCTGCGACTTCGAGCAGAACGAGGGTGACGATCCCTTCAACTGTGTGACCGGTGACTTCGGCGCTTGAGCCGAGGCGCCATTGCCCGCAGTGCCTGCAGTGCCTGCGTGCCCCCAGGGCCCGCTGTGATCCCCCACTTCCCCGAGGAGACCCATGAGACGCCGATTGATCGCCCTGCTGGGTGTGCTGGCCCTGACCGTTGCTGCATGTGGCGGCGGCGATGACGACACCAACGCCGGAAACGAAACCGAGAACACCGACGACGAGGGTTCGTCACGTCGAACGCAGAACACCGATGACGAGGGTGACGTCGACGAGTTCTGTTCGCTGAACGCCGAGGCCGAAGCTCTCGGGGACGAGCTGTCCGAAGAAGCGAGCGCGGACGAGTTCGAAGAGTTTCTCGATGGCCAGCAGGCGCTCATCGACGACGCCCGCGATGTTGTTCCGGCGGAGATCGCCGACGAGTTCGCCGACTTCGCTGACGGTTTCGACGCCATCGTCGAGGCGGCCGCCGATGCCGGCTTCGACCTCACCGACGAAGGCTTCAACGAGGAAGCAGCCCAGATCACGGAGGATTTCGCCGACGCCCAGGATGCGCTCGACGAGTTCGAGGCCGACAACTGCGAGACCGACGAGCCGGCCACCACCGAGCCCGAGGAACCCGAGACCACGTTCGCGCCGTCGACGGGCGACCTGGTGGCGTACTGCGCGGCCGAGACTGCTGCTCAGACCATCACCCTGGCAGACGACCCGACGCCTCGCCAGCTCAAGCAGTACCTCCTGACCCAACAGGACCTGATCGAAGAAGCGCACGCCAACGTCCCGGCCGAGATCGCCGCCGAGTACGAAGTCGTCGCCAGTACCCTCGACCTGCTCGTGCAGTTCGCCGACGAGTCCGGCTACGACATCAACGAAGAGCCGTTGGCCGGGTTCCTCGAAGCCGCGGCCACCGACGAGAGCGTGACTGCGGCTGACGAAGTGGTCGATGCCTTCGACGCCGCCAACTGTGAGAGCGAGCCCACGGGCGGCGGTGAAGGCGATCCGCTGGCCTTGTGCGCAGCCGACGAGACCCTCAACCTCCTTGCCGACGACCTCTTTGCGTCGAGTGACCCGACCGACGTGGAGAACGCGTTCTCCGCCCTGATCTTGACCCTCGAGCAGGCCGTCCTCGACGCACCTGCAGAGATCCAGGCCGACATCGAGACCCTTCACGCCGGGTTCGTGGCCCTCGACGAGGCAGCAGCCAGCTTCGGCTACGACCTCTCCGAGCCCGACTTCCTGGCTGTCGTCGAGGCGGTCTTCGAGGACCCGGCTTCGATCGAGGCGAGCGAGAACCTCGACGCCTGGGTGGCCGACAACTGTGATTCAGCCGAGCCGGTCGGCGGCGACGAGGAGGGTCTGGCCGAGATCGCTGGCCTGTGCTCGGCCGGCAACCTGTTCGCCTGCGACGTGCTCTACACCACATCCGACTTCGGCTCCGAGCTCGAGAACCTGGCTCTGTCGTGTGGCGGCGACGCCATGCTGGGCACCGGTGGCGGCTGCTTCGACGAGAGCTCCTTCCTCGTGGCGGGCTCGAGCCCGGAGATGGACCTCGTCTCCCAGCTGTGTATCGAAGGGAACGGTCAGGCCTGCTACGGCGTGTACATCAACTCGGCCGTCGGCTCCGAGTACGAGACGCTCGGGGCGACGTGCGCCTTCCTGCAGGACGAAACCGATGATCCCCTCAACTGCGTGACGGGCGACCTCGGGGCCTGAGCCGAAGGCGCTCACGCCCACCGTTGCACCAGCATCACCTGCCCGGTTCACCGAGGGGGAAGCTTCGACGCTTCCCCCTCGGCGCGTCTCGCCCTCGATCTCCAGCGAACAGGACGGGTAACCCGTCCGGCCGCCGATATGACAGCGCGAACGGGAGCGCCGTAGGTTGCCGCGGCCCTGGATCGTCGTCATCGGCGACCCGCCGCGACCGACCGAGGTTTCCATGCCCCCCCATGCCATCGTCGAGCGCGACGAGCACGTGCTCACCGTCACGCTCAACCGCCCGCACCGGTACAACGCCATCACGGGGGCCATGCTGGCCCGGATGGTCGATGCCTTCGTCGAGGCCTCGAACGATGACGGCATCCGGGCGATCATCCTCACCGGCGCCGGCGGGAACTTCTGCTCCGGTGCCGACCTGAAGGCCATGAGCGGCGATCCCGGCGATGACGCCGACGACGAGATCGACGTCCCGGCCCGGATGGCCGCCGACCCCGACCTGGCCTGGAAGGGGTTGCTGCGCAGCTACCGTCCGACCAAGCCCATCATCCTCGCGGTCGAGGGTGTGGCGATCGCCGGGGGCACCGAGATCCTGCAGGCCACCGACATCAGGGTGGCGGGAGAATCAGCCCGTTTCGGTGTCTCGGAAGCCCGCTGGTCCTTGTACCCCATGGGCGGCTCGGCGGTGCGGTTGCGCCGCCAGATCGCCTACACGCACGCAGCCGAGATCCTGCTCACGGGCAAGCACCTCACGGCCCGCGAGGCGCTGGCGATCGGGCTCGTCGGCCACGTGGTCCCCGACGGGCAGGCGCTGGCCAAGGCCCGGGAGATCGCCGCGGTCATCGCCGCCAATGGTCCCTTGGCCGTGGAGGCCATCCTCCGTACCTTGCACGAGACCGACGGGATGACCGAAGCCGAGGCCCTGGCCCACGAGTTCCACTACGGCCAGGCCGTCTTCTCCTCCGAGGACTCCAAGGAAGGCCCGCTCGCCTTCGCCCAGAAGCGCACGCCGAGCTTCAAGCGCCGGTAGGGCCATGGCCTCGGGTCCCGAAGCGACGCACGTCCGGCTGGCTGCCGCGGCCCGGCTGGTCGCCAACGAGGTTCGCGTCTCCGGCGCCGATCCTGCGGTCATGGCCGAGGCCGCCGAGCTCCTCGAACGAGCCGCCGAGCTCCTGGCCCCCCATGGGTTTCGCGGCCGCTTGGCCCAGTCGGCGCTTGACGGCACGTTGTTGGAGGTGCCCACGCGCGGTGGAGCGCCGTCCGAGGTCTTCCCGTACAGCCCGGTCATCGGCCCGCTCAACCCCATCGCACCGCCCGCCGAGTTCGTCCCGGTGGGCGAGCCGGGCTCGGCCACGATGACCGGCATTGTCACGTTCCCGCCGGTCTCGGTGGGACCCCCGGGGTTGGCTCATGGCGGGTCGATCGCATTGGTGCTCGACGAGCTGCTCGGCACGCTGAACGTCATCAACGAGATGGGTGCCATGACGGGAACGCTCACCGTGCGTTACCGGAGCCCCACACCCGCTGGTGTGCCCGTGCACCTCCACGCCGAGGGACGCGGCGTCGAAGGCCGCAAGATCTACAGCCACGGCGAGATCCGTCACGGTGACGTCGTGACCGCTGAAGCCGACGGGATCTTCATCCGCGCCGTCGGCCTCCACGACTGGACCTGAAACCCCGCGCCTCGCCCGGCGAGCGCGGCCGACCCCGGAGGTGTCCTGTGCCGTCGATCCGTGAAATGGTGATTGCCCGCGCCGACGACGACGGCCTCGGGATGCTGTTCGAGGACCAGTCCTGGACCTATCGAGAGTTCGTGGCCGGCGCGTCGGACCGGGGCCGGCTCCTGCAGGGCGTCAAGGCCGCAGCCGAGGCCGCACAGGGTCCGGCCCCGTTCCACGTGGGAGTGCTGCTCGACAACGGACCCGAGTTCTCGATGCTGCTCGCCGCTGCCGCACTGGTCGGGGCGACGATCGTCGGCATCAACCCCACCCGCCGGGGTGCCGAGCTCGAACGCGACATCCGCCACACGGATTGCTTCATCGTGGTGACCGAGCGCGCGCACGCGGAGCTGCTCGACGACATCGACACGGGAGTTCCGCCCGAACGGCTGCTCGTGGTCGATTCGCCCGCCTGGGCCGACGCCGTGGCGGCTCACGCCGGGCTCGGTGTCCCGGATGCCGACATCGATCCGGCGGCGCCGTTCATGCTGTTCTTCACCTCGGGCACGACCGGCCAGCCCAAAGCTGCGATCTGCTCGCAGCAGCGGATGGCCGGCGCCGGTCTGGCCCTCAGCGCCATGCAGGAGATCACCCCCGCCGACCGCTGTTACGAGGTCATGCCCATGTTCCACTCGAACGCGGTGATGGCCGGATGGTCGCCGTGCCTCGCCGCGGGCGCAACGCACGTGTTCCGCCGTCGGTTCTCGGCGTCGGCCTTCCTCAGCGACGTTCGTCGCTACGGGTGCACGTTCATGAACTACGTGGGCAAGCCCATGTCGTACATCCTGGCCACGCCGGAGCACCCCGATGACGCCGACAACCCGCTGGTGCGGGTGTTCGGCAACGAGGGCGCCGAGCATGACCTGGCTCGCTTCGCCGAGCGCTTCGGCTGCCGGGTCACCGACAGCTACGGCTCGTCGGAGGGTGGGGCATCGGTCGCCCGTCCTCCCGAAACGCCCCCCGGCGCGCTCGGCCTCGGCAGCGACGGCACCGTGATCCTCGATCCCGAGACCATGCTCGAGAAACCCCGTGCTCGCTTCGATGCCAACGGGCGCTTGGTCAACGCCGACGATTGCGTCGGTGAGATCGCCAACACCAAGGCTGCAGCGGCCTTCGAGGGCTACTGGAACAACCCCGAAGCTGATCTCGAGCGCACCCGCCAGTCGATCTACTGGACCGGCGACCTGGGCTACCGCGACGACGACGGCTGGTTCTACTTCGCCGGGCGGAACTTCGACTGGATGCGTGTCGACGGCGAGAACTTCGCCGCAGCGCCCATCGAACGGATCCTGGTGCGCCATCCCGACGTGCTCCTCGCCGCCGTGTACGCAGTCCCCAACGCCGTCGTGGGCGACGACGTGATGGCCGCTGTGCTGCTCGAGACCGGGCGGTTGTTCGACGGACCGGGCTTCGCCGAGTTCCTGTCGGCCCAAGGCGACCTGGGCACCAAGTGGGCACCCCGATACGTGCGTGTCGTCGACGACTTCCCCAAGACCGAGACCAACAAGATCCTCAAGCGGGTGCTGCGCCAGGAGCGATGGGAGACCGATGAGCCCGTCTGGGTGCGCGATGGCGCAAACTACCGGCTCATGACGGGCGCCGACCGTGCGACCGTGCTCAAGGAGTTCGAAGCTCGAGGACGGCTCGCCGTGCTCGACGCCGGCTGATCAGAAGGCTCGGGCCGGGCCCCGACGGGCGACCCCGGGCGGCCGGCCGTCGAGGCGAACTACCTTGCACCGCATGGAATATCGGGTGTTGGGTCAGACCGGGGTGCAGGTGAGCGCGCTGTGCCTGGGTGCGATGAACTTCGGGTCGTTCGCCAATCCCGATCACGACGACTGCATCCGCATCATGCACGCCGCATTTGACGCTGGTGTCAACTTTGTCGACACGGCCGACGTGTACTCGCAGGGCGAGTCGGAGGAGATCGTCGCCGCGGCGGTGAAAGGTCGGCGTGACCAGATCGTCATTGCCACCAAGCAGTTCCATCCCATGGGCCCCGACGTGAACCAGCACGGCAGCTCGCGGCGCTGGATCAACGAGGCGGTTGACGGGTCGCTCCGTCGGTTGGGTACCGATCACATCGACCTCTACCAGGTGCACCGGCCCGACGATCTCACGGCACTCGAGGAGACCCTGGCCGGGCTGTCCGACGTGGTGCGGGCCGGCAAGGTCCGCATGGTCGGCTGCTGCACGTACCCGGCGCACCTCCAGACAGAGGCCCATTGGGTGTCGGAGCGCTGGGGGTACGAGCGGCTCGTGTGCAATCAGCCGCCCTATTCGATCCTGGTGCGGGGTATCGAGCGCGACTCGCTTCCCACGAGCCAGCGCTACGGGATGGGCGTCATCTGCTGGAGCCCCTTGGCCTCGGGCTGGCTCACCGGTCGCTACCGGATGGGCCAACCGCTTCCCGACAGCCCCCGCTGGGACGCCGAGATCAACCGGCCCCGCAAGGAGGGTCTCACCGCCAGCCCCGGCTCCTACCGGGAGCTCGCCGATCCCACGAACCCCGACACGCCGGTGAACGCCCGCAAGCTCGAGATCGCCGAGGCGTTGTGCCGCGTCGCCGATGATGCCGGGATCTCCATGACCCACATGGCTCTGGCGTTCGTGCTCGCGCATCCGGCAATCACCTCAGCCATCGTGGGGCCCCGAACCCTCGAACAGCTCGAGGGTCAACTCGACGCCGTCGTGATGCGACTGTCCGACGACGTGCTCGACGCCATCGATCGCATCGTGGCGCCTGGGACCGACGTGAACCCGGCCGAGGCCGGGTACGCGCCGCCGTCGTTGACCGAGCCCTGGCGACGACGGCGCGGCCGCAGCCGTCCGTGCTGAGCCCGTCCTACGAGAGTCAGGCGAGCCATGGGGATCCTCGATCGGTGGTTTCGACGGGAAGGCGATGGCGGTTCCGGGGCCGTGCCTGGTCCGGGGTATCGCCATCCGGGATTCGGCGGGTCGACGTCGTTCCATCTCTGGTGGGGCCCGCTCGGTCGCGCTCCGATCGTCGAGGTGGAGGCGACGCTCGAGGTTCTGGTGGACCCGGCCGTGCGGCCCACGTACTTCTGGGCGCTCCAGGCCACGTTCGCCGATGCTCAGCGAACGTACGGTGCCGCGCATCTGGGGCTGCAGTCGTATGCACGCTTCGGCGACCGTCGGGCCGCCAACTGGGGTGGCTATGCCGAGCCACCGGCGTCACGGGTGCTCGCGGGCACGCCTCCGGTCCTGCCCGGCTTCGACGATGACCCGAACACCAGGGCCTACCCCTGGGCCCCGGGCGTCCCCTACCGGTTGCGCATCTTCCGGGGCGTCGACGGCTGGGCCGGTGAGGTGACCGACCTGGTGAGCGGACAGGCTGTCGTGTTGCGCGAGTTGCTCGCGGCCGGGGACCGGCTCCAGAGCCCGGTGGTCTGGTCGGAGGTGTTCGCCCCGTGCGAATCACCGAGTGCATCGGTGCGCTGGAGCGATCTCGTGGCCCGCACGTCCGATGGCCACGAGGTACGGCCCGATCGGGTGCGCCTCACGCTTCCCAACGGGCGCTCGTGCCCCAACATCAACGTGAGCGTGGACGCGGTCGGTGTCGTGCAGTCGACCGGAGTCGTGCGGACCGCTCGCGACGGCGGCGTCATCGCGCTGCCCCAGCGATGACACGGACGTTCCCGGATGCCCTGCGCTGAGAACTGGGGGGCGCTCTCAGTCGTGGTCCTCGGCGATCCGCACCACCGCCGCGGCGACCTCGCTCGGATGGGTCTCCGGCAACACGTGGCCCCCTCCGGCGATGAGGGTCAGGCGCGATTGCGGGAGCCGTTCGTGCAGCTCCACCGAGTGGTGTCTGGTACTCAAGGTCTGGTCGTCGGTGCCGGCGACGATCTCCACGGGCACGTCGATGCGTGGGTAGCTCGCAGCCCGCTCGAGCATGGTGTCACTGACGATCTTGAAGTCGTCGAAGTTCGACGCGAGCTGACGGGGAGCGGTCGCGATGCGGCTGGAGCGGCGGAGGTGCGGCGGCGCCATGCGTTGGCCGGTCGCCCGGGCCGCAACTCGCGGAGCGGCCAGCATCACCAGCGGCGACACCAACGCAGCTGCGCCCGGGACCTTGAACAACCAGGGAACGTGGGTCGCCGACGGGATCACGTACCCGGCCACGCTCACCACGCCCGCGAGCCCGGTGAGCCCGTCAGCGGCGTCGATCGCCCAGCACAGCGCGACCGCCGCGCCCCACGAATGGCCGAGCACGATCGGTGTCGACGCCCCGACCTCGGCGCAGGCCCGGCTCACGAGGCGGGCCTGCACGTCGGGCGGGCAGGGCCGGGGCCGCTCGCTCCATCCGTGCCCGGGCCGATCGACGGCCAAGACCCGGAATCCCTTGGTGCACAAGGCGTCGATGAACTGCGGCGACCAGCCGATCGAGGAGCCGTACATCCCGTGGACAAGCACCACCACCGGCAACGGTGCGTCACCGTCGGGAGCGACGGGGCCGTCGGTCGACCGGGCCGGGTGCTCGACCAGGTGCATGCGCAGGCCGTCGACCATCGCCATGGTGCCCGGAGCCCGCATGGCTCCGAGACTACCGAGCCCCAGCCCCGTTTCGGGTCCGATCCCGTGCTGTACCCCCTGCTGGGCTCACGGGCCCCAGCGCAGGCGTAGCTCGGTCTTTTTGATCTTGTTCATGGGAGTGCGGGGGAACGAGTCGACGAAGTACCACTCTTCGGGCACCTTGTATCGGGCCAGGTTGGCTGCGCAGCGCTCGCGCAGCGACTCCACCGTGAGCTCGGAGGCCGTGTCGGGGAAGGCCTGCACGAAGGCCACGACCCGCTCGCCGAGGCGCTCGTCGGCCCGTCCGACCACGGCGCAGGCCGCGACGCGCGGGTCGTCGTGGAGGACCCGCTCAACCTCGGCCGGGTAGACGTTGGAGCCGCCCCGGATGATCATGTCGCCCTTGCGATCCTTCACGAACACGTTCCCGTCGTCATCGACGAGGGCCACGTCCCCGGTGTGCAGCACGCCACCCCGGAGCGCGTCGGCGGTGGCCTCGGGTCGGTTCCAGTAGCCGAGGAACGTGGTGTAGACGTGGGCCCACGGCCCGCTGCGGGTGGGGCCCACGCACAACTCGCCGGTCTGGCCCGTGGGGACGGGTCGGTCGGCATCGTCGACGATCGTGATCTCCACGTGCTCTTGTGCGGTGCCGCATGATCCGGCCACCGGTGCGGCGTTGGGGTCGGTGTAGGTGACGGCCGTCGGAGCTTCCGTGAGTCCGTAGCCGATCATCACCTCGGCCCCGAAACGCTTGCGGTACAAGGTGCGAAAGGCTTCGGGCAGGTCGGCTCCGCCCACACCCGGTCGGATCAGCGTTCGCAGGTGGTCGTCGGTGACAGCAGGGTTGGTGAGGAGGTCGTGGAGGGTCGCCGGCACGGCCGAGAGCACGGCGACACGCTCGTCGCGGATCCATTCGGCGACTCCGAGCGCGTCGGCGCGGTCCATGCACACGAGCCTCTTCTCGCTCTGCCACGCCAGCACGGGGCCCAGGCACAGCAGATTGAGGATGGTGAACGGCAGGTACACGCCGAGCACGTCGCCCTCGGAGTAGCGCCCACCCGACTGCGCCATCCGCCCGGGCATCAGCATGTTGTGCTGGCTGTGCACGGCGCCCTTCGGGAAACCCGTGGTGCCACTGGTGTACGCGATGGCGGCCGGCGCCCAGGGATCGATCTCATCGATGCTCGCGCTCGGTCCATCGAGCGTGGCATCGGCCAACAAACGAGACCAGGCCGAGCTGGGATCACCTGCCGTGGTGCCGATCAGGTGCACGAGCTCGGGGAGCTCGCCGAGGTGCGGCGTGAGCTCGGCAATGATCTCGGGCTCGGCCAGGAGCACCGAGGCCTCTGCGTCGCGCAGCATGTAGGCCTTCTCGGGTGGCGCCAGCGGACGGTTCACGCCGACCCAGATCGCTCCCAGGCGCATGGTCGCGAGGTAGGCCACCACGATCTCGGTGTGATTGGCGAGGCAGGCCGCAACTCGGTCGAATGGCCTGATCCCCAGTGATGCCAACGCATGTACGGCGCGGTTCACCTCGGCGTCGAGCTCGGCGAACGTGTACCGGTGGTGCCGACCGACGAGGGCCTCGGCGTCGGGAGCCTCGGCGAGAGGCCGTTCGAGGAGGCGGGCGACGGTCTGGGGACCGCCGGGGATCTCGACGCGACTCGTCGAGGCGATCAGCCCGTGGCGTTCGTACTCGAACGCGGCCGGAGGAACACGATTGCTCATGGCGAGAGTCCACCAGCTCCGCCAGAATGGCGCAATGGACATACGGGTCGACCGCCGACGGTTCCTGAGCGTGGGTCTGGCGTTGCCAGCGGTTCCCGTCCTGTCGAGCCTCCTCGCGGCATGCGGCGACGACGACGACGAGCGCGGCGTCGCTCCGAGCACGGTCTCGTCAGCCTCGACCCCATCGACCGGAACGGCGGAGCCGGCGACGATCACGACGGCGGCGTCGACCAGCGGCCCGACGGCCCCGACGATGGCGCCCACCACGACGGAGGTCACCGTGCCCCTGGCTCGACTCGTCGTCCCCGACCATCCCTTCTGGCCCAACGACCTCTACGCCGAGGACCGTGTGCTTCTCGACGATCTGGCTTCCGCATATGCCGCCGAACGTGGCGCCAAGCCGCTCGACGCCGAGCGTTTCCTCTACGCCGATGCACCCTTGCGCCTGTTCGACTCGATCTTCGCCGGCGCCTCTGAGCCCGACGGGGTCTCGGGCGCGCTCTGGGTGTTCCACCTGTCGGGCTACTTCGGGGGCGTGTGGCTCCGGCGCGAGATCGTCACGGCCCAGCCCGAGTCCCTGCTCGCCGGGGCCAATGTCGAACCCACCGAGACGGCCTTCCGCACGAACCTGGCGAGGGCGGCCGAAGCGGTCGAGGCGGCCGGGGCCGGATCCGCTGCGGCGCTGGCCTTCGCCGAGGAATCGCTGTACGACGTCGAGAACCCCGACAATCCCGAACGACCGATCCGGGGCCTGATCGACACGTTCGGCTACAACCAGGGTTACCTGCTCCAGATCGTGGAGGCCCCGCCGGCGGGTCTCACGAGCCCCCCCGGCCTCGTGTCGTGTGAGGGTCCGCTGTTTTGCGAGTACGGCGGCGCTGACGATCAGGCTCGCCTCGGAGCGCTCGACGCCTTCCGGTCGGCAGCAGCGAAGCTCGGTGCAAGAGCCTCCGCCGACGCACCCGAGCGATGGCAGGAGCTGGCGGCGGCCATCTCCGTGATCCAGGGCCCGGCAGTCGAGCGGGGCCGCCTCGTCTGGAGCAGCGGGCTCTCGGTACAAGGGTTCCCGCAACACAGCTACTCCCAGCTGCTCGACATCAGCGCTGCGTTCCTCCAGGCGATCCAGGCCATCGTGCTGGCCGCGGTCGAGTCGGTCGTCGAGAGCGACCCTGCCTTGGCCAGCCGGGCTGGGCTCGCCAACGCCTGCACCGACATCTGGCTTTCGTCGTACACCATGGGGCTCCTCGACGGGCGACTCGGCCGGGGGGTCCCGACGTTCGCGTGAGCTGATCGGCCGCGAACCGGTCGACGGTGACGAAGGGCGCGTACGGAGGCACCCTCCGCGTCGGGCAGACTTTCCGGCATGCCCGTCCGAATCCCGACCTCGACGCGACCCCGCAGAGCACTCCTTGTGGCCATCGCCCTCGGCCTGCTCGTCGGCGGGGCCGCGCTCGTGCCGGCTCAGGTCGCCGACGCCCGCCAGGTGAAGGCCCAGGCAGTGCCGCCGCCGCCCATCACCATCACGGCCTGGGCCGGAGACTTCCCCGATCCCGAGGTCGTCTGGACCGGCACCGAGTGGTTCGCGTTCTCGACCAATCACAACGGCGTCAACGTGCCGACCCTGCGCTCGGCCGATCTGCTCACGTGGGAGCCCCAGCCCGACTCCATGCCCGTGCTCCCGGTGTGGGCCGATCCCGGTCAGACCTGGGCGCCGGCCGTCGAGAAGATCCGCTCGTCGTACGTCATGTACTTCGCGGCCCGGGACCGGGTCAGCAACCTCCAGTGCATCGGTCGGGCCGCAAGCACGACGCCCCAGGGACCGTACGTCGACGTCTCGACCGGCCCGATGATCTGCCAGAGCGACCGGAACGGCTCGATCGATCCCAGTCCCTACGTCGATGTCGACGGCGTTCCGTACCTGCTGTGGAAGAGCGAAGGCATCGTGAGCAAGGAACCGACCCGGGTCTGGGTGCAGGGTCTCGCGCCCGACGGCCTGTCGCTCGTCGGCGAGCCGGTCGAGCTGATCCAGACCGACCTGGGCTGGGAGGAGCCGATCGTCGAGAACCCGTCGATGGTGCGTGACGGCGACAGGTACTTCGTGTTCTACTCGGCCAACCGGTGGTTCTCCGACCGGTACTCGATCGGCTTCGCGGTCTGTGAAACTGTGCTCGGTCCCTGTGTGAAGCCGCTCGCCGATCCGTGGATGCAGACGAACGCGACCATCGCTGGTCCGGGTGCACCCGACTTCTTCACCGACGGCCGGGGAACGTGGATCTCCTACCACGCCTGGACGGCACCCGATGTGGGCTACCCGCAGGGGGCCAGGAGCCTGCGGGTGAGTCCCCTGTGGTTCGACGGGGGCTGGCCGATGACGCCGGGGGCGCTCACGCGGCCACGGTTGCTGCCTCCCGATGACGTGGTTCTCACCATGGCCGCCATGTCCACCGACGATGGCTACCAGGTGCTCACGACCCAGGGCCACCAGAACGTCTACGGCACCGCTCCGGCGTTGGGTTCGGCTTCGGAGGTTCCCGGCGCTCGGTGGATCGTCGACCTGTCGCTCTCTCCCTCGGGACGGGGTTACTGGCAGATCGCCTCCGATGGTGGGATCTTCGCCTACGGCGACGCCGGGTTCTTCGGTTCCACGGGGAATCTGCGGTTGAACAAGCCGATCGTGGGGATGGCGCCGACGGCGTCGGGTCGGGGGTATTGGTTGGTGGCGAGCGATGGGGGGATCTTCGCGTTCGGCGATGCCGTCTTCCACGGCTCCACGGGGAGCCAGCGGCTCATCCGGCCGATCACCGGGATGGCTCCCACGCCCAACGGCGACGGGTACTGGCTCGTGGCCTCCGACGGCTCGGTCTTCACGTTCGGCAGCGCCCCGTTCTACGGATCGCTGGCCAAGACCTCGCTCCGCCTTCCCGTCGTGGAGCTCGTCCCCACGTCCAAGGGCACGGGCTACTGGCTCGTCGCCGCCGACGGCGGGGTGTTCGCGTTCGGCCAGGCGCCGTTCCTCGGTGCCCCCCGCCTCTGAGTTTGTCGTTGAGCTTTCGCTGCGTGGTCTGCGGCTCTTCTCCGGCCCGACGAGGCGTTCGAGGTGCCACTGTCGTTCAAGCGGGCGGCCGGGTGCCGCATGGACGACAGGTGCACCATGGGGATTCGTTGCCGAACCCGGGTAGACGGCGCGGGCATCGAGCTACTCGGGTGGATCCTGGCAAACCAGATCGGCGACCGGGCCACCATCGGATGTCGGGACCCGTCGGAGCAGCACGATCGGATCGAGACGGAACACCTCGTCGAACGCGCCGGAATCGAGGAGGCACTGCCAGATCACCAGACCGTCGCCCTCGGTCAACGACTCGTCCTGGAGCACGTACTCGACGACGGCGGGGTCAGGGGCCGGCGTGCCCTTCACGCCGTAGAACACCTTCCGCCACGGGTTGGGAAACGAGTAGACGCTCTCGCGCTCGGCAAGCTGGGGGACGATCAGGTACTGCGCCGAGATCGACGCCTCGTCTGGGACCAACGCGACGGCCGCCCGGCGAGCCAGAAGGAACGGGTCACCCTCGGCCACCCAATAGCCGTCGCTGCGGACCGAGAAGGCGAGCGTTCCCCAGCTGGCCGACGTCGCCAGCGCGAACGCGCTCACGAGCCCGATGGCGCCCCGAGCCCGGGTGAACCTGCGCCGGGCCAGTCGAGCGACACCTTCGACCATCGCCAACGCCAGAGCCACAGCGGGGATCGCCTGGTAGTGGGGGTTCCTGAACGGATCGCGGGTGAACGGCTGATCGGACAGCAGGCTGATCGCAGCTTGCGGCAGCCCGAGCGCCAAGGTCGATGGAGACAGCAGGGAGACGAAACCGTACGGCGCGAGCAGATCGCGCCCATACCGCCCGGGCTCGTGCTCGTCGAGCTTCGACCACACGAGGCCGGGGTCGGTGATCCCGGTGGTGGCCACCTCGACCGGTGTGTCGCCGAGCTCGCCATAGAGGGGGCCGAACACGGTGCCGTCGCCGCCGTCAACGCTCGCGAATTTGGGGATGACGATCATCACCGTCACGAGGAACCACATTGCGGCGAGACCGGCTGTGGCAAGCCCCACGCGGCGATGCCAGCGGCGGGCCACGATGAGCCCGAGCACGAACAGGAAGAGCGCCACGTCGGCCTTCCACACCACGGCCAGAAATCCACAGACCGAGAACGCCATCCAGCGTTGGCGCGACGCCATGAGGTAGGCCCACAGCAGGGGCGTCATCGCCATGGTCTCGGGATGGAACGTCTCCCAGACGTTGGCTTGCACCAGCGGGTTGAGGAGCCACGCCACCCCGGCCGCGGCGGCCAGCCATCCATTTCGCAAGCGGTCACGGGCCAGGAGGAACACCGGGACGGCGCCGAGCGCGACCGTCAGCGTCTGCACGAGGTTGAGCCCGTGAGGTCCAATGCCCAACCACGACAGGGGAACGAGGAGGTAGTACCCGTACGTGGCGTTGTGCCCGAACGCCGGCAGGCCCAGGATCGTCGAGAAGCTTCGACCGTGCGCGAGCTGCCACACATACTGGGTATGGAACCCGAGATCGTTGTCGAAGGTCCCGAACCGATCGTGACGCTGCCAGACGTGCACGTACTGGACCACGCTCCATACGACGATCGCCGCGGCCAGTACCAGTCCGGGCTTGACGATGCTGCTCGTCAACGTTTCGAGTGTGCTCGCAAGGCGGCGGCTGCGCCCGGTTCCGAGCCTGTCGACACCGTCGTTGACGCCATCACCGTCGGCGTCGGGTTGGTGCTCGAGCACGGCCAGCTCGGAAGGTGAGCTCGAGACAACCGCTTCCCGGTAGAACAGCATCGGAGAGACGGCGACCGGCTCAGGCGGCCGGCACGTCGAAGCTGACGGTCCGGTCGTTCAGGGGCTGAACGGGGCGGGCGTTGGCCTCGGGGAACGCAGCCTTGAAGGTCTCGATCTGCTCGGCGCTCATGGTGATCGTCCCGTTGAGGACGTTCCACTTCACGCCCTCGGTGCACGGCGGCGTGGTCAGCGAACCGTCGTAGCGGATGGCGGCACGGCGGGTGGCTGCGGGCTGCAACGTGGTCGGATCGAACGGTTCGGTCAGCTCGCTCTTGTCACCCGACTCCGCAGGCACGCCGACCACCAAGGCGTTGGCCGCCGGGTTCGGCGTCGCGCTCTCCTCGACGAAGACGCCCACCACGGCGAGCTTCCCCTCGGCGTCCTTGTGAACGAAGTGGATCTCCATCGCCAGAGCTCGACCGCTCACGGTGTGCTCACTGGGTGCGTGCACGTGGAACTGAGCCAGCCCGTACTCGTGATCGTCGAGCATGATGCCACCGGCATCGGTGATGTCGACCTGGACGGTGTGGCCGTTGTTGACCATCGCAGCCGACCCGGCGTGGTAGGCAAAGGTGAGATTGCCGATGTCGGCGGGCACCGCCGTACCGATGTCGATCGGCGACTGGTGGAGTCCCTCGGCGCAGGCCACGTAGGCCTCGTCGAGCGCACCCCAGTGGGTCGCGCCAGCGTCGCCACCGTAGGTCCAGTGGGTCGCTCCTGAGCTCTGCGGCGCAGCGGCGCCGGTCGGGATGATGGTGCCGCCGGTCATGTCGCCGGGGTGGCTGCTGTCGCCGGTCGTTTCGGCGTCTTGGGGCTCCTCGGTATGCGACGCCTCGGTGGCGTGGGTCGTCTCCTCGGTGTCCTCGTCGTGGCTCGCGGACTCGTCGGCTGCTGCCTCGTGGTCGGCTGCCGCCTCATCGCTGGCAGCTGCTTCGTCGCCGGGTGCCGTCCGTGACGAGGCGCCGAGGCCGTCGAGCTCGGCGACGCGATCCTCGAGGTCGTAGATCTGCTCTTGGAGGGCGCCGATGCGCTCAGCTGTCGAGTCGCCGGCGGCGCCGGCGGAGTCCTCGCCGCCGCCGATCATGCCGCACCCCGTGAGGAGTGCGGACACTGCGGCGATCGATGCAGCCTGAATGAGATGGAGGCGGGTCGCGCTGGTCACGGCTCCGGCATCGGCACGCGACGTGCTCAGCCTGAGCCCGGTTCGTGAGAACAGCCGACAGTGCCCGCGTCGAGCCTCAGCATCCCGTGCCCGTCCGGGTGTTGTTGACGAAAGGCTGGAGCGGGGGAGTGGCGCCGTCGATGGGCGCCGCGGTGGTCGTGCGGTGTCGGCCCAGGTTCTGCACCGCCATGAGCTGCCCGTTGGCGTCACAGGCGATCCCGATCCCCGCACTGTCGAAACCGGGCTGGAGCAGGTTCTGGCGGTGCCCGGCGGAGCTCATCCACATCTGGTGCACCCAACCCGAGGTGATCGAGCCGGCAGCGATGTTCTCACCCAGCGAGGCAAAGACGCCGGCGAATCCCGGTGCGCCCAGCGTGCTCTGCAGGTTGCGATGCACGAACCTGTCGGTGGCGGCGAGATGATCGGCCCACTCCTGGGCCAGCGCGGCCAGCTGCGGATCCCAGACGAGCGGCGCCAGTCCCCGGCCGGACCGCTCGCTGTTGAGGAGGTCGAAGACCTCCCGGGCGATGGCCGCTGACCGGCTGCTCGGGACGGTGCCGGGAGCCACCTCCGCGCCCGCAGCGGTGAACGCCACCGTCGTGCCGTCGGCGCTGGCCACCTGGTACCCGGCGCCGTCGGGCAGACGGGCGATACCCACCGCTGGTGAGGCCAGGGCCGGGGCCGAGCCATACATCGGCGCGTCACCGAAAGCCAGCACCTGACCGGAGGAGGTGACCATCCACGATCCGAGCCCCGAGGCGGTCGCGGCCATGCCCACGATCGGATCGGTTCGCGCCCGACCTCCGCCGGAACCGTGGAACCGTGCGTCTCCGAAGGCGAAGATGCCGCCGTCGCTGGCGACGAGCCAGTAGCCCTTGCCGGTGGGGGTGGCGGCCATGGCCGTGATGGGTTGGACGAGCGACATGCTGCCGGTGGAGCCGTGGAAGACGGCGTCTCCGAAGGCGAAGATGCCGCCGTCGCTGGCGACGAGCCAGTACCCGGAGCCTCGGGCTGTGGGGGCCATCCCGACGATGGGGCTGTTGAGGCGGGCCGCCTCCATACCGCCGAGGTCGGCCGACGACCCGTGGCCCGAGACGTCACCGTCGCTGGCGACGAGCCAGTACCCGCTGCGGTCCGGCTTCACCGCGAAGCCGCTGACGGGGCTGGATCCTGCGGCCGATGCCGATTGCTCGCGCAGAGGCACCAGCGCAGCCGCCATCGCGAGAACCGCGACTGCGAGCACGACCTTCCTGTCCCGGGGCACGGGAGCGTGGCGACCCATGACCAGAGTGTCGGCACCGAGGTGGGGGGCTTGACCGGACGTACCGGACGACGGGGGCGAACCCTCGGCGAGCGGCAGAAACCTTGTCCCCCTTGTCCCTCATGTCCCCGCTATCGGTCAGGGCCTGAGACCTCAGGGTCACGGGCGAGCGTGGGGGCTGCACACGAGCAGCCCGATCTCATCGGAGATCACGTCGATCTCCACGGCGACCGGGAGATCGAGGCGGAGGTCGCTCGGGGCGAACGAGTCGGCGAGGAGCGCGACGACCCGGAGGCCCTCCTCGAGCTCGACCACGACCGACGCATAGGGCAGACGGGAGCCCATCCCCACCTCGAACTGCTGGTGCGTGGTGGTCCAGCTCCACACGACTCCTCGACCGGTGGCCGGCTCCCACGTCCACTGGTCGGAGCCGCAGCTCGGGCACAGGACTCGGGGGAGGTGTCGCCAGGCCCGGCACGAGCCGCACCGCTGGAAACGCAGCTCGCCGCGCCCGCACCAGGCGTAGAACTCGGCGTCGAGGCCCTCGGGCCGCGGCAGCGGTCGCTCGGGAACCCGAGGCTGGTCAGCGCGCTTGCTCATCGCCTCTCCTCGCCGCTCGTTACCGCCGTCCACATTGCCGTCGACATCGGGGTCCACATCGGGGTCATCGTCCCCGGGCCAGGATGGCCAAGGAGCCGTCACCGAAGTCGCCCCATCCGGTGACGACACCGATCTCGGCGTTCGGTACCTGGGCGGGCCCGGCATCGTGGCGCAACTGGCGGACGAGCTCGACGACGTGGTTCATCCCCCACATGTGCCCCTGCGACAGCAAACCCCCGTGGGTGTTGAGCGGATAGCGGCCACCGAGGCCGATCGCGCCGTCGGCCACGAAACCGGCGGCCTCGCCCGGTCCGCACAGGCCCAGCGCCTCGAGCTGGAGGAGCACCACGTAGGTGAAGCAGTCGTAGATCTCGAGGAGATCCACCTCGTGCGGCGAGATGCCCGCCATGGCGAAGGCCCGGGGTGCGGCGTCGCTCAACGCGATGCGGAGCGGGTCGCGGCGGCTGAGCAGATCGTCGGCCGGGTAGGGATGCGCCTCGGCCACACCCAGCACGACGGCTGGAGCATGGCGGAGGTCGCGGGCCCGCTCGACGCTGGTGATCACGATCGCGCAGGCGGCGTCGGTCTCGAGGCAGCAGTCGAACAGGCGCAGCGGCTCGGCGACCCAGCGGGCCTGAAGATAGTCGTCGAGCGTGAGGGGCCGGCCGCGCATGAGCGCCCGCTCATTGAGTTGGGCGTGGTTCCGGCAGGCGACGGCCACCGCTCCCGCGGCCTCGTCGGGCACGGCGTGGAGGAGCTTGTAGCGGTTGAAGAGCCATGAATAGAACTGGGCCGGCACCCTCACGCCGTAGGGCCGGTAGTACTGCGAGAGCGTGCGTGTCATGGGGTTGGGCCCGCTCAATGCCCGGTTGGCACCTCCGGCCGCAACGACGCCGGTCGAACGCATGGCCGAGTACCCGTCCCAGCCCACGACGCACACGACGGTGTGGGCGACGCCCGACGCGATGGCCATCGCTGCGGTCTGCAACGTCGCGGTGGAGCTGGCGCCGCCCATGGCGATGGTGCTGCTGTAGCGCAGGGTCTCGATGCCGAGGTTCGCGGCCAGTTCCTCGACGGTCACGAATCCCGGCGGCGGGATGACGCCGTCGATGTCGCCCATCGTGAGTCCGGCATCGGCCACGGCGCGCTGAGCGGTCCTGAGCATCCGTTCGAGGTTGGGGACATCGGAGCCGCGGACGTAGTCGGTCTCGGCGATCCCCACCACGGCACAGGCTCCCGAGAGGTTCATCGCCAGTTCTCCCATGGGTTCGGTGTCATCGCGTGCTCGGCCTGCCTCAGCTGTCAGTGCCCGCGATGGAGCCACTCGGCGAGGTGCGGGGCCTCGTCGCCGATCGTGGTGGAGTCGCCGTGACCGGTGTGCACCACGGTGGCGGCGGGCAGCACGAAGAGGCGATCGCGAATCGACTCGACGATGGAGGGGAAGTCGGAATAGGAACGCCCGGTTGCGCCGGGGCCGCCCTTGAACAGCGTGTCGCCGCCGAAGACGTGGCCCGCCTCGTCGTGCAGGCAGATACCGCCGGGAGAATGCCCGGGCGTGTGCAACACCTTCAGCCGAGCCGAGCCGGCCGGGATGAACTGCCCGTCGTCGAGGAGACGGTCGGGGGCAACGCCCGGGTACACGACGTCCCAGAGCATTCGATCGGCCGGATGGAGCGCAACGGGAGCGTCGACGATGTCCTGCAGCGCCAGCGCGGCGTTGATGTGGTCGTTGTGCCCGTGGGTGCACACGATCATCCGAACGTGGCGTCCACCGATGGCTTCGGCGATGGGACCGGCGGTGTGGGCTGCGTCGACCACGATCACCTCGGCATCGTCGCCCACCAGCCAGATGTTGTTGTCGACCTGGAAGTCGTCGCCGTCGAGAGAAAAAACTCCCGACGTCACGACCCGGTCGATGCGCGCCACACCGGCCATGTGCGCCTAGCCCTTGACCTTGGCCGTGGCGGCCAAGGCTTTGGTGGTGACCCGGGCCGTGGCCGCCCTGGTCTTGGCGCCCTTGCCGGGCTTGTCGATCGTGACGACCGAGCGCAGCACCTTGCCCTCTTCCATCTTGTGGAACGCGCTCTCGACCTCATCGAGGGCGATCGTCTCCGACACGAAGCGGTCGAGGTCGAAGCGCCCCTGGAGGTACAGATCGATGAGCATCGGGAAGTCGCGGCTGGGCAGGCAGTCGCCGTACCACGACGACTTGAGCGCCCCGCCCCGTCCGAAGAACTCGATCATGGGCAGATCGGGCATGCGCATCTGTGGGTTGGGAACACCCACCTGCACCACGGTGCCAGCGAGGTCGCGGGCGAAAAACGCCTGCTCGAGCACCGCGGGATGCCCGACGGCCTCGATGCAGAGGTCGGCACCATGACCGCCGGTGAGCTTCCTGATGGCCTCGACCGGGTCGACCTTGCTGGCGTTGACGACGTGTGTGGCCCCGAACTCTTTGGCCCACTTGAGCTTTCGGGCATCGAGATCGACGGCGATGATGGTACGGGCGCCGGCCAGCTTGGCCGCGGCGATCGCAGCATCGCCGACGCCACCGCAGCCGAAGACGGCGATGGTGTCACCGCGAGACACGCCTCCTGTGTAGGTGGCGGCCCCGAACCCGGCCATCACCCCGCAGCCGAGCAGCCCGGCCGCCTCGGGCCGAGCAGCCTTGTCGACGGGCGTGCACTGGCCGGCAGCCACCAGGGTCTTCTCGGCGAAGGCGCCGATCCCCAGCGCCGGCGACAGCGGACGGCCGTCGAGCAACGTCATCTTCTGGGTCGCGTTGAAGGTGGAGAAGCAGTACCAGGGCCGTCCCCGCAGGCACGACCGGCAGTTCCCGCAGACGGCTCGCCAGTTGAGCACGACGAAGTCGCCGGGCCGCACGTTGCTCACGCCCGGCCCGATGCTCTCGACGATCCCCGCGGCCTCGTGGCCGAGCAGGAAGGGGAAGTTGTCGTTGATGGCGCCTTCGCGGTAATGGAGGTCGGTGTGGCACACGCCGCACGCCTGGACCTTCACCACGGCTTCGCCGGGTCCGGGGTCGGGAACGATGATCGTCTCGACGGTGACGGGCTTCTTCTTCGCCAGTGCGACGACACCCTTGACCTGTTGCGCCATGGTGGCTCCTCCCGCGGGGAAACGGCGTCGGGAGACTATCGCCGTCGCCGCCTCCCCTCGGGGTGCAGCGCTGCGGGCCCCGCCGGCATTGAAGGACGGAGGCGGTTACCGTGGTTGGCCACTGCACTCGGCACGGGGGTTGGCCATGCACACGAGGTTCCCGCTGCTCGATTTCGACGACTTCCACCTCGTCGAGCTCCCGGCCCGTCTCGCTTCGGGCCATGGCGCGTTGGCTCGGCCCGCGCTCGAAGACCAAGCACCCCTTGGCCTGCGTCTCCCCGACGGTCGGGCCTACACGTACGTGGTCGACGGCGATTCGATCCGCATCGAGCCCGGTTCGGCGCTCGCAGCCACGCTCGTCGAGATGTCTCCCACGGTGTGGAGCGACTACGCGCACGAGCTGCGCACGGCCTTCGGGCTGCTGTACTCCGGTGAGGTGACGGCGGTGCGGGGGAGCGTCGAGACGCTCATCCAGTGGGAGCCGGCCATGCGGGCCATGATCGCCGGCCGTCCCGTGTACGACCCCGCCCGCGTCTCGGCGTCGTTGACTGCGCTCGACGGTTCGCCGCTCGATCTCGGGCGCTCGTTCCTCTTCGAGTCGCTTGTGGGCGGGCGGGCCGCTACGCGGGTCGCCGCCGACGAGCTCCGCCACTTCATGCACACGGCCGGCTTCGCGCACGTGCGGGGCGTGTTCGGGGCCGGCGAGCTGCAGGCGATCGTGGCCGAGGTCGAACGGCTGCAGGCCATGGCCCGTCCCGGCGACGACCGGTCGTGGTGGGCCCGCGACAGCTCGGGCTCGGAGATGCTGTGCCGGCTCATCTACATCTCCGAGCGGTCGGTGCTGCTCGCGGACATGCACCTCGACGAGCGGCTGCAGGCCTTGGTCGAGATGGTCCGGCCCGCGGACGTCGAGTTCGTCGTCGCGCCCGATCGGGGCGACGGCCACACGGTCGTCATCAAGAACCCCGGCGCCGTGGAGGGTCTCTCCGACCTGCCCTGGCACGTCGACTGTGGTCTCGGTGGCCATCCGGTGCTGTGCCCCACGATCAACGTGGGCATCCAGCTCGATCCCGCCACCGCCGAGAGCGGCCAGCTCCACTTCCTCGCCGGCTCGCACCTCACGTCGTGTCACCAGTTGAGCGCCGGTGAGATGCGCAGTGGGCGTCATCCAACGGTTGCCGTGACCACGCAGCCCGGCGACGTGACGATGCACTTCGCCCACTGCCTGCACGCGGCGCCGTCGCCAACGGCGCCTCCTGGCACACCCGGACGGCGGACCCTCTACGTGGGCTGGGACAATCCGGCATTGCTCGACGCGGTCCCGCCGGGCACCGGCTACAACGACATCGTGCTCCGATCGAGCGCCGACAACGTGGTGAGGTCGGTCCCCGAGCAGCTCCGCTGAAGGCTGCGCTAGCTTCCGCACATGGACTACAGGAACCTCGGAACGTCCGGCCTCAAGGTGTCGCTGGCCGGGCTCGGCTGCAACAACTTCGGGATGCGCATCGACGCCGACCTCACCAAGGGCGTCGTGAAGGCCGCGCTCGACGCCGGTATCACGCTGTTCGACACGG
The DNA here is from genome assembly GCA_031362415.1 of Actinomycetes bacterium. GTDB lineage: Bacteria > Actinomycetota > Acidimicrobiia > IMCC26256 > VFJJ01 > VFJJ01. Next base: position 53,563 of record JANLSK010000329.1, read on the forward strand.
CTGACATCTACGGCGGCGGCCGGTCGGAGGAGTTCCTCGGCGCGGCGCTGGCCGGGCACCGTGGCGACGTGGTGTTGGCCACGAAGTTCGGCATGCCCATGGGCAAGGAGTGGTTCCAGCAGGGCGGGTCGCGCCGGCGGGCCATCAAGGCGTGCGAAGACAGCCTGCGCCGCCTCAACACCGACTACATCGACCTCTACCAGTTCCACCAGCCCGACCCGTCGACGCCGATCGAGGAAACCCTTGGCGCCATGGACGATCTGGTCACCCAGGGCAAGGTGCGATACCTCGGCTCGTCGAACCTGGCCGGATGGCAGGTGGCCGAAGCCGAGCATGTCGCCCGTTCCGCTGGCGGGTCACGGTTCGTCTCCGCGCAGAACGAATGGTCGCTCCTGAGCCGCGACGTGGAGCGCGAGGTCATCCCGGCCTGCGACCACTACCGGATCGGCATGCTGCCGTACTTCCCCCTCGCCTCGGGACTGCTCACCGGGAAGTACCGCCGGGGCGAAGACTTCCCGTTGGGCTCGCGGCTGGCGGCGTCGCCCTATTTCTCGGCCTTCGCCACCGACGAGAAGTTCGCCCAGGTGGAACGGCTGACGGCTGTGGCCGAGGAGCGGGGACACACCCTCCTCGAGCTGGCCATGTCGTGGCTGGCGTCGCAGCCGTCGGTACCCTCGGTGATCGCCGGTGCCACCTCGGCCGAGCAGGTGACGGCCAACGTAGCGTCGCTTGGATGGTCGATGACCGCCGACGACCTCGCCGCCGTCGAGACCGCCCTCGGGTAGCTGGTCAGGCGTACGGCCGGCCGGCTTCCGAGCACGGTTTCCCGTTGGCGTCAATCGCGGGGCGGGCGTTGCACCGTGACGCTCAGGCCACCGACCTGGTGATCGTCGATCTCGATCGGACGGGACTGCTCGTCACCGCAGAAGCGATCGCAGCCATGGGACACAAGGCGTTCACGATCATCGGCGATGTCCGCGATCCGGCGACGACGGCGGCGAACCGTGGAAATCGGTAGGCGATGCGTCGGACACGGCTCGAGCGTAGATCGGCGCCCGATCGAGATCCCGTGACTGTCGTACCCCTGTGTCATCCTCGGGACGGACGTGCCGGGGCGATGTCGAGGGAGTGCGATGGGACGCAACGCCAAGAAGCGCAGGGCCGACAAGCAGCGAGCCCGAGCGGTCGACCGTCGAGATCAGCGTGATCGGGCGTCGGCTGGTTCAGGGTCGGCTGGTTCGGGGTCGACTGGGAACGGGCAGCCTCGGGAGGGCGAGCGGGCTGGGTCCACCCGGCCTGCCGGGCCCGACGGTTCTCGCGGGTCTGACGTCCTCGGCGGGTCTGGTGGTATCCGCGGGTCTGACGGTATCGGCAGTTTCGGCGGCACCCACGGTTCCCGCGATTCTCGCAGCTCCGCCGAGGCGGCGGCGGCCGACCACGGCCTGGGGGCGCTGAGCCAGGACCTCGACGCCGCGGTGGCGGCCGCATGGACACGAGGCTGGCAGCCGGCCGATCTTGCCCGCATCGTGCGCCAGGAGCTGGGGGTGCGAAGCGGCCGGCTGGCCGTCGACCTCATCGCGGCCGAGCGGGCCCGTACCGTCCAGACGCCGGTCGATCCCCGCTGGGAGGCGCAACTCGACGCGATCGAGTGCCGGGTGTGGTGGCCTCGAGACGGTGTCGCGTTCCTCGTCCATTGGGCCCGCCGGCTCGGTCTCAACCCCGTCGAGGCCGTCTCCTCGGCGGCGCCGGTCCTGCTCCTGATGCGCCGGCTCCCACGGCTGCCGATCCTCATCCCGCCGCCGGGCAGCCCCGTCCGCCCTCGATCGGCGAACGTCGACCGGCGGGGCGTCGATCCCAAGCTCCTGTCGCGGGTGCAGGCCCTGTTGGCCAAGGCCGAGTCGACCGAGTTCCCCGAGGAGGCCGAGGCGTTCACTGCCAAGGCTCAGGAGCTCATGGCCCGCCACGCCATCGACGAAGCCATGCTCGACGGGGTCGCCGGTGGTCGCTCGGCCGACGAGCCCGAGGGGCGGCGCCTCGGTGTCGAAGACCCCTACGCGATGCCCAAGGGCCGCCTCCTCAGCGAGATCGCGGCCGCGAACCGATGTCGGGCCGTGCTCTCGCTCGATCTCGGCTTCGGCACGGTGTTCGGCTTCCCCGTCGACCTCGACCACGTCGAGATGCTCTATGCGTCGCTGTTGGTCCAGTCGAGCGCAGCGCTGGCGGCGGCCGGTTCGGGCGAGCGCTCGGGCGCTCGGGCCCGCAGCCGGGGATTCCGGCAGTCGTTCCTGCTCGGCTTCGCCTTCCGGATCGGCGAGCGGCTCCACGTTGCCGTCCAGCACGCCACCGAGGAGGCCAATCGGGATCACGGCGCCGGGGTGCTTCCCGTCCTCGCCGGGCGTCGAGTGGCCGTCGACGAGCTCCAGACCAAGACCTTCCCGTCCACCCGCCAGCTCGGGTCCGTGAACATCAACGACGGCGCCGGCTGGCATGCGGGGCGAGCCGCAGCCGACCAGGCGTCGCTGGGCGCGGCCCGTCAGCGCCTCCCTGCGTCGATGTGACGGTGCACCGGTGCACCGGTGCACCGGTTCGCCGGGACTTCGGGTGCTCAGCCGAGATCGACGGCGGCGATCACGTCGGCGAGGGCGGCGATCTGGGTTCGGGCCTGCTCGGGCTCGAGGCCGGCCATGTGCACACGGATGTTGAGCACGTCGCAGCCCGTCGAGCGGCAGAATTCGCCTAATCGTTCAGCGATATTCTCGGGATCGGTGGACGTCACGAGCTCGTCGGCGCCCCACTGCGACATGGCCGAGCTGGCGGCGTACGAGCGGTAGAGCGCCATCTGGTCGGCAACCCGCGCTCCGGGCGGCTCACCCACCCAGACCCGCCGCACCACGATTCGCGGCCCGACCCCTCCCGCGTCACGGTAGGCATCGACCAGCCGGCGGGTGCGGTCGACGCCGGCCATCGAGTCGAGGATGATCCCGCACCCCAGCGCTGCCGCACGCCGACACGCGGCCGGCGACGACGCAGCCGAGATCACCGATACGGGTGACGTGCCGCACCGGCGAACGGCCTGATCTCCGGCCAACGGCCCCTGGGCGACGCCCCGTCCGAGCGCGTCGGCGAGGGTCTCCAGTGCAGCGGCGAACCGGGGTCCGACCCGGCCGTCGTCGAACGGCACTCCGGCAAGCTCGAAGTCGAGCGGGAGCGCACCCGCAGCGAACCCCACACCCATGCGTCCGGGGTGACGGGCCGCCAGCCACGCCACCTCTTCGGCCACGATCGCCGTGGGGCGCAGCAGCGGCAGGAGCGGACAGGCCGCAACCCACACCGTCGAGGTGGCCTCGAGCATCCAGCCGGCCATCTGGAGCGGGTTGGGGAGGTACCCGGGGAAGCCGCCGTGATGCTCGCTCACCATGATCCCGTCGAACCCCACGGCCTCGGCGCAGCGGGCCTGTTCGAGCATCTCGCGCACGAGCTCGCGAGCGGGGAGGTCGTGCGGGTACAGGCGCAGGGAGATCGAGCCGGCGGCGAAGGGATCGCTCATCAGGGCGAGCCTACGGACATCGAGGCCTGGAGGCCGCCCCCCAGGCCCCCCGAGGTGGTCGAGGGCGGTCGAGGGCGGGTTACCCGAGGGCTACGCGGCCTCGACGACGACGGTGCGGACCCGAACGAGGGGCACGATCATGTCGGTGTCGTTCTCGCCGACCAGCCACACGCTGGCCGTGCTGCACGACAACAACGTGCCGTGGAAGGTGCGTCCGTCGGTGACGAGGTCGACCGTACGGCCGATCGAGCGTCGCAGCGTGGTGATGGCCATGGCCTTCCTCCTGCTCTTTCGGAGAGTGTCCTCCGATCAGGGAACCGTTTCACCTGATGAGATGAAGGTACGTCCCTGTTTGGTTCCCCGAATCGGGGACGAGCCCCTTCCGCCCGCCCGACACTGGGGGGCTCCCGGGGGATTCCACCGGGAGAGGGCGGGGAGGGGTCGGCTCAGGTGCCGGCGCGGAGGGCGTCGACGGGCTCCATCCGGGCCGCTCGCAGCGACGGGTAGAGACCGGCGACGAGGCCGACGATGGCCCCCACGAACGGCGACGCGAACGGGACCCAGGCGTCGAGCACGGGCGTCCAGTCGCGCGACGCCGAGACGGCGACCACGATGAGGGTGCCCGCCGAGGCCCCGATGATGCCTCCCGCCAGCCCCATGGCTGTCGACTCCACGAGGAACTGGAGCGCGATGTGGCGTCGGGCGGCGCCGAGCGCCCGTCGGAGGCCGATCTCGCCGGTGCGTTCGAGGACGGTCACCAGGGTCACGTTGGCGATCCCGATGGCACCGACCACGAGCGACACCAAGCCCAGCACGAGGAACAGCGAGTTCACGTCGCCCTCGACCTTGCGCCGCGTGGTTCGGGGGTCGGGCGGCGCACCCACCCGCAAGGCGTCGGGATTGTTGGGGTTGAGGGCGACCGCGGCCTGCGACGCGATGAGCTGCGCTGCGCCGATCTCGGTTTCGATGACGACCTTCGAGGGCGCCAGGTCGCCGTAGCGCTCCTGGGCGGTGCCCGACGGCAGGATGACGGCGTTGAGCAGGTCGGCTTCGCGCCGGACGTCGGCCAGGATCCCGATGACGGTGAAGATGTCGTCGCCGATGTAGATGGCCGGCTGGTTGTCGACCCGGGTGATGTTGAGCCGTCGGGCGGCGCCCGCTCCGAGGACGACGGTCCGGTCGGCTCGATCGCTGTGGCCCTCGTCGAACCAGCGTCCGGTCACCAGCGTGCCGCGGAGCGCGCCGAGGAGCCCCGGCGTGGCTGCGACAGTGCGCATCTGGAACTCGGTCTGGCCCAGCGGATCGTGGATCGGGGTCGAGCGCACGAGCGAGCTGCCCACGTTGGCGTCGGCCAAGGCCCCGGCGGCGACGACCCCGTTGAGGCGCAGGAGCCGGTCTTCCACGTTCCAAGGCAGCACAGCCCCTTGTCGCTGTTGCTGTTCCTCGCTCGGCCCGCCGCCGAACAGCCCGTTCGCAACCGGTTCGACGCTCACCTGGGTGGCGGCCAGCTCGTCGAAGCGACCGACGATCCGATTCCCTGCGGTCTTGGAGACCCCGAGGGTGGCGACGAGGGCACCGATGCCGAGGACGGTGCCGAGCACCGTGAGCGCCGTGCGCACGGGCCGGGTGAACAGCCCGGCGATGGCCTCGCTGGCGAGGTCGCGCCACGTCAGTCGGGGCTTGATGCTCACCACGAGCCGCCGCCGCTGGTCGGGGTCGTGCCGGACGAGCCCGCAGCGGATGAGGTCGCGGCGCTGGCAGCGGTCGCGACCGTGAGATCGTCCTCGGTGAGGATGCCGTCGACGATGCGGACCCGGCGCTGGGCTCGCCGGCTCACGGCTTCGTCGTGGGTGATGACGATGATCGTGAGACCGTCGGCGCGCAGCTCGTCGAAGAGGTCGAGGAGCGCCTCGGTGTTCTTGGAGTCGAGGTTGCCCGTGGGCTCGTCGCACAAGAGCAGGCTGGGCGAGGCCACCAGGGCCCGGGCCATGGCCACCCGCTGGCGCTCGCCTCCGGAGAGCCGGCTGGGCTTGAACCCCAGCCGTGACTCGAGCCCGACCTTGCGCAGCGAGGCCTCGGCCCGTTCACGTCGGCCCTTGCGATCGCCTCGCCGGTACAGCTCGGCCAACATCACGTTCTCCTCGACGGTGCGATGGGCGAGCAGATGGAACGACTGGAACACGAATCCGATCCGCTGGCCCCGCACCGCAGCGCGCTGGCCGTCCTTCAAGGTCGCGATGTCGATCCCGTCGAGCAGGAACGTCCCCGAGGAGTGACGGTCGAGGCAGCCCACGATGTTCAACAGCGTTGACTTCCCCGAGCCCGACGGGCCCACGACCGACACATAGTCGCCCAGGTTTACGATGAAGTTCACGCCATCGAGGGCGACCACCGGCGGCTCGCTGTCGAACACCTTCCCGACACCTCGGAGCTCGACCACGGGATGCACCGGCTCGACGGCCCCAGCTCCAGCCCCGGCGTTGCCACGAGCGGCTTTCATGCGTTCCCCGAAGCGCTGGTCTGGCCCCGGCTGTCGGTTGCGTCGCTCGCACCGATGCCCACCACGACCCGATCACCCTCGGCGATGGCTCCGCCGTCGAGCGCAGTGATCTGCACGTAGCCCTGGGCGGCCAGCCCCGGCTCCACCTTCACGAGGCGCGTCGTGCCGTCGTCCAGCTCGATCTCGACCCGGCTCGAGCCGTCGGCCGAGGCCGAGACCGCAGCCAACGGCACGGCCAGCACGGCCTCGTCGCCGGTGGAACGAACCGGAATCGTGACCTTCACCGGGGCGCCGTTGAGCTGCTGAGCGATCTCGGAGTCGTCGGGCGTGATCTCCACGTAGACGTGCTGGGCATCGAGACCCATGGTGGCGGGTTTCGAGTCGATGAACGAGATCGTCGCGTCGAGCACGATCCCGAAGTCGGTCGACTCCACCTCGACCACGTCGCCCTCGGCGATGAGGTCGCGGTCGGCCACCTGCACCGAGGCGTCGACGGCGAGACGGGATCCGGTGACCGTCATGAAGGCCGAGCTCACGGCATCACCTCGCTTGACGGCCACGGCGTCGATGCGCACGGGTAGCGAGGGCATGAACAGCACCTCGCCAGCGGGCAGGCTCACCCCGACCGTGGTCGAGTACTCGGCCAGGTCCTGCTCGGCTTGATCTCGGGCCCGCGTGGCCGTGGCCACACCCTCCCGCAGCGCCGCCAGGTCGCGGGGTGCATCGAGTTGCTCGTTCTGGAGCTGGGACAGCCGGAGCGCGTCCTCGGATTGGCGGACGACCGCCGCGTTGGCGTCGGGCTGACGGGCTTGCGCCGTCTGGGCATCGCGCAGTCCCTGCTCGGCTGTGGCCAACGCCGCCGTGGCCTCGTTGAACGCCACGATGGACTGGGCCGACTCCGTCGCCGCCGTCGAGGAAGCCTGGCTGAGCTCGGCGATTTCCTGTGCCGTCCACGGGTTTCCCGTCGCCGGGTTGGGAGTGGCGACCTGCTGCTCGGCCTGGGCCGACGCCAGTGCGTCGTCAGCGGCCTTCTTGGCCGCCGCGGCGCTGTCGCGGGCACCGGTGGCTGCCGTCAACGCCGTCCTCGCTGCGTCGCGAGCCTGGGTGCGGGCGGTCACGTCGGCAGCAGCCTCACGGGTGGAGTCCTCGGCCCGGCGCCGCGCCTCGGCGAGGGCTTCCTCGGCGCTGCGCAGGGCGATCTCCGACTGGAGGCGCTCGGTCTCGGTGGGCGGCTGGTTCCCGTCGCTCAAGGCCTTGTTGGCTTGGGTGAGCCCCTGCTGGGCCGAGGTCACCGCTGACCGCAGCGATCGGAGCTGGGTCTGCTGGTCGGTGGTGAGGCCCTGCGCCTGGTAGCCCTTCGATTCGTACCACGCCGCCACCGCCGCCTGGGCCGCGGCGTCGTACACGCCGTCGAGGGGCCCGGGATCGAAGCCGAAGCGCACGAGCGCCTCTTCCACCTGGCGCACGTCGTCGCCCGTCGCCCCGGGCGTGATCGGCCGGTACATGGGCTGGGCGCCTTCGACCGCGAACACCGGCCGGCCCGAGACCTCCATCACGGTCGTGTTGTCGTCGATCGTGTCGCCCTGCTCGGGCGGGACGGTCACCGTTGCTGCGCCGGCCGTCGCTCCCGATGAGGCTCCCGTTCCCACGGAGCCGGCCAGGGCCACGGCCGTCGGCTCGTCGTATCTCACCGTGCCTCGCACGATCAGGTTCGACGACAGCGTGCGCGACTCGACCGGGACCGTGATCCGGGACGCCGGCGGCGCATCGGCCTCGGCCGCGGCGTCAGCCGACGACTTCACGTTGCGGCCGAGCGCCCATCCCCCGGCGGCTGCACCGACGACCGCAGCCAACGTGACTGCCACCACAACGTTGCGACGCATGGGCGATCACTGCTCCTGTTCGAGTGCGGCGACGGTGCTCGTCAACCTTCGGCCTGGTTGGCGAGCTCGGGATGCTCCCCGAGGAAGCGCTGCTCGAGCTCGGGCCGGACCTCGTCGAGCACCGGGTCGAGGGTGTCGGTCGCGCAGTCGGCGTCGGCTTTGCTCAGCGCCAGCTCTTCGGCCTTGAGAGCATCGAGCGCTGACTGGTCGACGGTCGTGGTCGTTTCGCCGTCGCTGCTCGGGCCGACACCGGTGTCGGACACGTCGTTCACCACGATCACGGCACCCCCGCCGGCTCCGTCGCCGGAGAACGTGGCCGCGCCGCCCGTCACCTCGGATGTCTTGTCCTGCAGGTACGAGCGGATGTCCTCGGGGGAGACGTAGTCGTGGCCGGCCTCGGCCATGCACCGCGCCCAGTCGAGCGTGGCGTCGACGACCCGTGGGTCGGCGGCGATCTGAGCCTCGAGGTCGCTGAGCGAGTCGAACAGCTCGGGATCGGCGAAAGGCGCCGTGTCGCCGAAGACCGCCTTCTGCGCCTCGCCCTGACAGCCGCCGATGCTCCCGGGCGTGATGCGGCTCAGGCCGTCGTCCCCAGCGGGGCCGTCCTCTGCGACGGTGGCGGCGCCCCCCGCTCCGGTTTCGGCGGTATCCGCGGTATCTGCGGTGTCGGCCGCATCATCGCCGCCTCCCGCTCCGCCGGCCTCGGGCGAGACGCTGGTGACCTCGATCGAGCTGCCGCCGCCGCTCACGGTGATGTCGCCGTTGAACGACCCCCCGAGGTCTCCGTAGAGGTCCTCGTAGTACTGGGTGATCTCGGTCTCCGAGAGCGACTGCACGTAGGTCTGATTGGGGTCCTCGAACGGCACGGCCGAGAAGGCCGACTCGCCGACGAGCGTCGAGATCCCGTACCCGTACTGCTCGCGGAACTCGTCTGACGAGAAGTCGAGGTTGAACGCTGCGCTGTTGGCCGACGGGTCGACGGGCGTGTACTCCCAGCCCTTGGCGACCATGCAGGCTCTCACCGATGCTTCGATCTGCTCCTGCTCGTCGGCGAAGTCGGCCGGAGTGCCGAACAGGCGCTCGGCGAGGCTGAGGGGCTGGTCGTCCGAAGCGGAGGGGGCGTCGGAACCCGAATCGCCGCACGCCCCGAGGGCCATGGCGGCGAGGATCGATCCGGCGATGAGGGTGGTTCCTCGTTGACGGCACGACAGGCTGTGGAACGGGTTCATGAGCGGTCCCTTGACGAGGTGGGCGAGTGGTGTCTCCACCGTTGTGCCATAGCACGTGTCAAGGAGCTGTGATGAGCGCATGGAGGACCGCTGCAAACCCTGGTGGACCGTCGACGTCACGCGTTGGCCAGGATGAGCTCGGGATGATCCACCAGGAACTGCTCCTGGTACTCGGCCCTGATCTCCCGGGTGATCTCGTCGAGGTCCTTCCCGCAGTCGAGGAGGTCGGCCTTCGCCAGTTCGAGCTCGCGCTCTTGCAGCCGGGCCAAGCCCTCGGGGTCCTTGGGCTCGGGGGTCTCGTAGCCGCCCGGGATGCCCGAGACGATCGTGGCCACGGTCACGTCGCCCCCGTCGTCGGAGAAGGAGTCGGAGAAGGAGTCGGAGAAGCCCTCGCCGGCGGCCACCGTGTCCGCGGAGATGATCGGGCCCTCGTCGTAGCCCATCACCTCGCTCAGGCGAGTGTTCAGCTCGTTGTAGATGTCCTCGCGCGACTGGAAGTCGGGGAAGCCCTTGTCGGCCATGCACTCACGCCAGGACTTCTGGGCGTCAACGATGCGGGAGTCGGCCACGATCCGGGTCTCGAGCTCCCCGATGGCTGTTCCGAGCTCCTCCTGACGCTCGAAGTCGCCAAAGAGCTCGGCCGAGGCGATCCCCTGGCAGCCCTGCGGGGCCGGGACCTCGTCGGATTCGGGATCGAAGTCGCTGAAATCGCCGTACAGGTCCTTGTAGTAGGCCTCCTGGTCGGACCCCGAGAGTCCCTGCACGTACTCCTGGTTGGGATCGACGAACTCGGTTCCGGGCCCGCCCGAGAAGTCGCCATACAGCTCGGTCTCGTGGCCGATCGCCGTCGAGATCAGATAGCCCCAGTCCTCGGCCAGCTCGTCGGGGCTCAGCGTGTTGATGAGGCCCGAGGCCGGCGCCCCTTGGAACTGACCCGAGTAATCGACGGGCGTGTACTCCCAACCCAGCGCCGTCATGCAGTCGCGGACCATGTCCTCGACCTCCAACTGCTTGCGCTCCATCGACTCCTGGTCGCCGTAGATCGCCTCGTAGAACGCCTGGTCGGGGTACGTCGTGTCGGTCGCGGCAGCGCTGTCACCGTCGCCGTCACCACCGGTGGTCTCGACGCTGTCGCTTCCGCCGCTGCATCCGGCAACGAGACCGACCGTCACGGTCAGCGCAACGCCGAGACGCACCAGGGACAGCCGTCGCCCGATCGGGCTCCTCGGGTACATGGTGGTCCCTCCGTCGTCGAGTGCCTCGCGGCGTGTGGCTCGGGTCGTATGTCACGCGTCGAACCGTCCGGTTCCCTGCCGGTTCGTACCCTAAGACGCCCGAGGTCGCTCTGCGGTTCCCAGTTTCCGCGAAACCGACAGATCTCACGGCGGGCGCTCAAGTGCCCCTTCCCCAGGGCCGATGCTGCGGCTCATACTGTCGCGGTGAACACTCTCCCCGTGATGCGTGGTGCCCTGGGCTACGTCGCCCGTCCCGGCCTCGGCCCCATCGAGCGCTGCCAGGCCGCCGCCGCCGGCGTGGTCCGCCTCATCCGCCGCGAGCACCGCCAGCTCCTCTGGCTCACCGCAGTGGCCCTGTTCATCACCCGCTGACCCCGCTCCCCCGAGCGCGCCGAGCGCGCCGAGGCCTCCACCATCCTCGGGTAACTGTGGGCAGAGGGAGGTGCCCTGTGACGTGATGTGTGACCCGTGCTCAGGATCGGGCATGCACCTGTACGGCTGCCGAGCTCAGGATCGGCAGCGACATCGCCGCTTGGAGCGTTTCACGCAGTGCAGGCCAGCGTTTCACGCACGATGGCACCGGGGATCGACGGCGGGGTGGCGAAGCTCGGAGCGGGGGCTCGGCGATCTGTTCTATGTTCCCTGACGGGTACGACAAGGGCCAGGGAGAGCGCATGGCAGGAGGGGACCGAACGCCGGTCATCGTGGGGATCGGGCTGAGTGATGCACCGATCGCACCGCACCTCGACGGGGTGGGCCATCACGTGCAGGCCATGCAGCGGGCGCTCGATGACTGCGGGCTGCCGAAACACGAGATCGACGGGTACATGGGTGCCGGGGGCGGCGGCCCGATGGTCGACGACGCCGTCAACATGGCCGAGTACCTGAAGATCGAGCACCGCTGGCTCGATGGCACGATGGTGGGTGGCTCGTCGTTCGAGTTCCACGTGCAGCACGCGGCGGCGGCCATCAAGGACGGTCTGTGCGACACCGTGTTGTGCACCTACGGCTCCAGTCTGCTCACCAAGTCGGGCCGCATGCTCGGCAGCAAAGGCTTCCACGTGCCGGGACAGCGGGTCGCCGGCTCGAGCAAGTGGGAGGCGCCCTACGGCAACGTGCTCATCGGCTCGTACGCCATGGCGGCCAAGCGGCACATGCACGAATACGGGACGAGACCTGAGCACCTGGCCCAGATCGCCGTTGACACCCGCTACCACGCCTCGCTCAACCCCAACGCCATGTACCGCAACCCGATCACGATCGACGACGTGCTCGACTCGAAGATGATCGCCGACCCGCTGCACAAGCTCGACTGCTGCGTCGTCTCCGACGGCGGCGGGGCGTTCATCATGACGACCGCCGAGCGGGCTCGCGACCTCAAGCAGAGCCCCGTCTATGTGCTGGGCGCAGCGGCGACGTCGAGTCATTGGACCATCAGTCAGATGGAGGACTTCACGACGACCGCGGCGGCCGTCGCCGGTCCGGAGGCCTTCCGTCGGGCCGGGCTCACGCCAGCCGATGTCGACGTGCTCCACTTCTACGACAGCTTCACCATCACCGCGCTGTTGATGCTGGAGGATCTGGGATTCTGCAAGAAGGGTGAGGGCGGGCCGTTCGTGGAAGACGGCAAGCTCCGCATCGGTGGCTCGCACCCGATGAACCCCGACGGCGGCGGGCTGTCGTCATGCCATCCGGGGATGCGGGGAATCTTCTTGCTGGTGGAGGCAGCCCGTCAGTTACGAGGCCAGGCCGGACCGTTCCAGGTAGCTGACGCGAACGTGGCCATCGCCTGCGGCTCGGGCGGATGGTTGAGTTGTCTCGGCGTCGTGCTGCTCGGCAACCAGGCCCCGGCGTGAGCGGTGTGACCGGTGTGGGCGGCGCGAGCGGTGGCCCCGGCCTGAGCGGCGTGAGAGGGATTCGATGACCGTCAACATGGACCGCAGGCCGTTGCCCGAGGTGGCCGATCCGATCACCGAGGAGTTCTTCGCCGGCTGTGCCCGGGGCGAGTTGCTGGTGCAGGAGTGTGCCGGCTCCGAGTGCGGGCACCGCCAGTTCTACCCCCGTTGGTGCTGTACCCGGTGTGGCGGCGCGGTGCGGTGGATCGTGGGCTCGGGACGGGGTACCGTCCACACCTACACGGTCATCCGGCAGAACCATGCCGAGCCGTTCCGCTCCGAGCTGCCGTTCGTCGTGGCCATGATCGAGCTTGACGAGGGGCCGCGCATGATGAGCAACGTGACCGACGTCGATCCGGAGACGGTAACCATCGGGATGCCCGTCGAGGTGCACTTCGCCGGATCCGACGACGGCTCGGTCACACTCCCGTTCTTCCGCCCCGCACGCTCGGTGAGCCCGGGGACGGGCGCGCCATGAGCGTCGAGACCGAAGAGGAGCCTGAGCTCGTCGAGTTCCGGGCCCGGGCCCGGGAATTCCTTGCGGCCCATGCCATTCTCAAGGGTCACGCCGACGATTTCTCCCAGGGTTATGGGGCTCACACCCTCGAAGGTGAGCGCCATTATCAGGCTCGCTGCGGCTGGTGGCAGGGCGTGCTGTTCGAGCACGGCTGGGCCTGTCTCACCTGGCCCAAGGAATACGGCGGCCAAGGCCTCACCTCGAAGCACGCCCGGATCTTCGCCCAGGAGCAGGCCCGACATGGCGTATCGAACGGGGCCTTTTCTGTCGGAATTGGCATGTTCGGGCCCACGATGCTCGTCTACGGAACCGAGGAGCAGAAACAGCGGTATCTGCTCCCGTTGGCCCGTGGCGAGGAGGTCTGGTGCCAGCTCTTCTCGGAGCCCGGCGCCGGTTCCGATCTCGCCGGGCTCCGCACTCGGGCCGATCTCGACGGTGACCTCTATCTCGTCAACGGCCAGAAGGTGTGGAACTCGGGTGCCCACTTGGCCGACTGGGGCATCCTGCTCGCCCGCACCGATTGGGACGTTCCCAAGCACAAAGGCATCACCTACTTCCTGGTCGACATGCACAGTCCCGGGATCGAGTGCCGGCCCATCAAGCAGATCACCGGCAGCGCGCACTTCAACGAGACGTTCCTCACCGACGTGCACATCCCCCGCGAGAACGTGCTCGGCTCGGTCAACGACGGCTGGCGCGTTGCCAACACCACGCTCTCGAACGAGCGCACGCTCATCGGCGGCAGTGGCGGCGGTGGGGGAGGGGGCCTGCGTGACCTCTTGGCGCTGGTTCGCGAACGCGGCTTGGCGTCCGACCCGGTGGTGCGCCAGCGGGTGGCCAAGACCTATATGCGCCAAGAGATTCTGCGTTTCCTGGGCCTCAAGATGCAGGCGGCCATGCGAGCGGGACGGGCCCCGGCAGCCGAGGCCTCGATCATGAAGATCCTGATCGGCGACCATCTCCACGAGACGGCCGACCTGGCGCTCGCCCTGCAGGGTCCGGCAGCGTCGCTGTCGGCGGCCGATGCACCTCAAGCGGGGGCCTGGCAGCATCAACTCCTCAACCAGTTCTCCACCAAGTTCGGCGGCGGCACCGAGCAGATCCAACGCAACGTGATCGGCGAGCGGGTGCTGGGCCTGCCCAGCGACATCAGGGTCGACAAGGACCGGCCCTTCCGCGACGTCGCCGGCCTGGTGTGAACCTCGCCCTGAATTCGGGCGAGCGCAAGCTGTCGGCTGGCGCAGCATGGGTTCGGCCTCCGGTTCGTGTGACCGGCCCGAGCAGTGTTCACAACGACGTCAAATACCATGTCCAACTGAACACTGCTCGAAGATGGCAGGACGGCGTGCTGCGATCGCGGCGTCGACCGGCCTGAGCCGTCGAGCGCCAGCCGAAGCGCTCAGGCAAGGTCGGTGGGGGCGAAGCTGTGGAAGGCCACGGCGGAGGCGGCGGCCACGTTCAGCGAATCGGTCCCTGCGGTCATGGGGATCCGGGCCCGGTGCTGGGCCAAGGCCAGCGCGGCGTCCGAGAGCCCGGGGCCCTCGGCGCCCACCATGAGCGCCAGCGGTGGGCGCACCTTCGCGGCGACGGTGGTGATCGGCTCGGCCGTGGGGTCGGGCGTCAACGCCACCACGGTGTAGCCGGCGCCGGCGATGTGAGTGAGCGCTTCGGGCCAGGCTTCGGGAGCGATCCGGGCGTGGGGGATCGTGAGCACATGACCCATCGAGACCCTCACGCAGCGGCGGTACCAGGGATCGCTGCAACGGGGATCGAGGAGAACAGCGTCGATCCCGAGGGCCGAGGCGTTGCGGAAGATCGAGCCCAGGTTCGTGTGGTCGTTGATGGCCTCGCACACCACCACCCGCTCCGATGTGGCGAGCAGGTCGGCCATCGATCGCGGTGGGGGACGGTCGACGGCCGCCAGCACGCCTCGGTGAACCGAGAACCCCGATACCCCGGCCAGCACATCGTGCGCCGCCACGTACACCACGACGCCACGGTCGAGTGATCGCTCCAGGTCGCCTCGGTGGGCATCGAGCTGGTGCGGTGACACGAGCACCGAGCGAATGCGGAGCCCCGACACGATCAGGCGGCTCAACACCAGTGATCCCTCGGCTACGAAGAGCCCATGCTCGGCCTCGTACGAGGTCCGCAACGCGGCGTCGGTGAGGTCTCGATACTCGGAGATCCGAGGATCGTCGGGATCGGTGATGGTGACGGTCGGCCGCAGGAAGGGATGGGTCGGCACGCTCAGCCGAAGAAGCGGTAGCGCTCGACGAAGGCCTCGGCGTCGGAACCCTCGGCCGAGACCCCGCCGAGCTCGGCCGCCTGCGCCGGACGTCCGGCAACGAGCAACGCCCACGCCGCCGCCCGGGAAGCAACCCGCCCCGTCGGTTGGGGGCGCTCGCTCGGCGGGCCGGCGATCGCAGCAGGCGCAGCGGGCGCCACGATGGCTTTCCCGCCGTCCATGACGATGTCGAACGTGCGACCGTGGGGTCCGTCGAGCTCGACATGCAGACAGGCACCGTCGCCCAATCGGGCCTTCTTGGCGGCGCCCCAGCCGGCGAGGTCGACGGCCCGCTCCACGGCGCAGCCGATCACGAGAGGCTCGCTCTCGACGTTCAACGGACGGCCCAGGCCGGCCCGAAGGTCGTAGAGGTGAACACCGAGGTCGAACAGGCGAATGTCGGCGAGCCCGGCCTGGGTGGTCGGGCCCAGGGGCCCATTGGCTATGCCGGCCCAGCCGGCCTCATCGAAGGCAGCCAACCGCTCGAGCTGGGCCCGTCCTGCCCGCAGCGCCTCGTCGCAGACCTCGACGTGGGTCCAGCCCCGCCGGGCCACCACCCCCGACTCGGTGAAGGCGTCGAGACCCTCCTTGGGGTTCACCCAACCTTCGGGGGGTGCCACGGAAGGGAAGCCCTGGAACCCGCCCTCCACGGCGCCGAGATGGGCCACGAGATCGTGCACGTCCCAGTCGGGACACGGCGTTCGCCGGGCCCAGTCGTCGTCGCCGATCGTGGGGAGGATGGCGGCCACGGCGTCCCAGACCTGACGGAGGCCGGCCAAGGAGTCAGCGGGTGTGAGCGGCATGCGCCGAGCTTACGAGCCGCCGCTCGCCGGTGGCCGAGCCTCCGGTCGCCGATCCTGTGCGGGAGGAGGTCAATCCTCGGGGCCGGCCGCCGCGGGGGAGACCTCGCCGACGGTGCGACGCAGCGGCTGTTCCTTGAGAAACAGCATGAACCCCAAGGCCGCGAGACACAACGGGATCGCCACGACATAGGTGGTGTGGATGGCGTCGGCGAACGACTCGATGACGCCGGCCTGGATGTCGTCGGGGAGGGCCCGGATGACGCGAGGCGAACCCTGGAGGTCCGACGGGTCGGGCAGCGTGGCCCGGGCCTCGGCCGACACGTTCTCCGCCAGGCCCGACGAAAGGCGGCTGCTGAAAATGGCGGTGAACATGGCGGCGCCGAACGTGTTGCCGATGGCCCGGTAGAATTGGATCGACGATGTGACCGCGCCCATGTCGCGGTGCTCCACGATGTTCTGCGCAGCGAGCGTGGCGACGAGCATGATCGGGCCCATCCCCAGTCCCATCACGAACATCGGGGCGATCACCTCCCATGCGCTCGAGGTGGTGTCGAGCGTGGTGAGCCACACGAAGGCCGCAGTCATCAGGGCCAACCCGATGATCGGCACGGGCCGGTAACGCTGGTAGCGCACGATCAGCCGGCCGGCGGTGATCGACGCGCTGGTGGTGCCGAGCATCATGGGCATGATGAGCAGGCCGGAGTTCGTGGCCGAGACGCCGGTGACGACCTGGAGGAACAGGGGCAGGAACAGCGTGGCCCCGAACATGGCTCCACCGACAACGAACACCGCGGCCGCGATGGTCCGGTAGATGCCAATCCTGAAGAACCGCATGGGGATGATGGGCTCGGCGGCCCTCATCTCTTGGAACACCAGCATGATCGCGGCGACGGTCCCCAGCCCCAGCAGGCCGAGCGTGGTGGCCGATCGCCAGCCGTGGCGCTGGCCGCTCCAGACCAGCGCCAGCATGAGGGGGGTGACCGAGATGGTGATGAGCGTTGCGCCCGCCCAGTCGATGGCGTGCTCGCGGGGCGGGTTCCGGTAGGTGATGCGGGTCTGCACCACGGCGGCGGCGGCCAGTCCGACGGGGATGTTCACCCAGAAACACCATTGCCAGGAGGCGTGGTCGACGATGAAGCCCCCGATGAGGGGTCCGGTGACGGCCGCCAGCGCGTACACGGCACCGATGAAGCCGGCGTACCGACCGCGCTCGGCTGGCGAGACGATGTCGGCCATGATCGCCATGGGCAGCGCCATGAGCCCGCCCCCGCCCAGTCCCTGGATGGAGCGGCTGACGATGAGCTGGCCCATGTCCTGGGACAGGGCCGCGGCCACCGAACCCACGAGGAACAGCGCGATCGAGCCCTGCATCACCGCCCGGCGACCGTACAGATCGCTGATCTTGCCCGTGAGCGGCGTGGCGATCGTCGACGTGAGCAGGTAGCCGATGGACAGCCAGCCCAAGCGCGAGGCCCCCCCGAATTCGCCGGCGATGCGAGGGAGCGCGGTCTGCAGGATCGTGGCGTCGAGCCCGGCCATGAAGCTCGCCGCCCCCAAGGCGAACAACACCAGCATGATCTGGCGATGGCTGAACTCGCCGACCCGGGGCGGCTCACCTTTTGTGCGGGCCCGCGCCATGGGAGACGGGGCGAGCTAGATCTTGCGGGTCTGGCCGACCCAGTACGGGTCGCGCAGGCGGCGCTTGTACAGCTTGCCGTTGGGATCGCGGGGGAGAGCGTCGCTGAAGTCGATGGTGCGCGGGAGCTTGTACTTGGCGAGCTGGGTGGCCGCCCACCGGAGGATCTCGGCGGCCAGCTCGGGCGAGGGCACCGCGTCGGCGCCGGGCACCAGCTCGACGACGGCCTTGATCTCCTCGCCGAGGTCGGTGTGGGGGATGCCGAACACGGCCACGTCGGCGATGAGCGGATGCTGGACGAGCGCCCCTTCGATCTCGGCGGGGTAGATGTTGACGCCTCCGGCGATGATCATGTCGGTGGCCCGGTCGTTCAGGAACAAGAAGCCATCGGGGTCGAAGTAACCGACGTCGCCGACGGTGAAGAAGCCCCGCAGCCGCGACGCCTGGGTCTTGGCGTCGTCCTTGTAGTACTCGAAGTTCGGGGCACCGCCCATGCGCATGTAGATCGTCCCGGCTTGGCCGGTGGGCACGTCGTTGCCGTCGGCGTCGACCACGATCACCTCGGAGTTGGGCCAGGGCCGCCCGACCGTGCCGGGATGGGCCAGCCACTCCTGCGGGGACACGATGGTCCCGCCGCCCTCGGTGGCGGCGTAGTACTCCCAGATCACCGGGCCCCACCAGTCGAGCATGCGCCGCTTGGTCTCGACGGGGCAGGGAGCTGCGGCGTGCACCATCTCGCGCAGCGACGAGAGGTCGTATTTCGTGCGCTCGGCCTCGGGCAGGCTGAGCATGCGGTTGAACATCGTGGGGACCATGTGCGACTGGGTGACCCGGTAGCGCTCGTAGCGCGAGAGCGCCTCCTCGGGTGTCCACCGGTCCATGAGCACGACCAGATGGCCGAAGTGCAACGAGATGGTGGCCCAGTTGTTGACGGCCGTGTGGTAGAGCGGCGCCTGGGTGATGTGCACCCCACCATCGTGGGGCTTGGTACCGAAGAGCGAGAACAGCCCGCCGCTGTTGGTGGCCATCACGTCGGGGTCGACGCCGGGCAGCGCCCGGCGCACGCCTTTGGGTCGGCCCGTCGTGCCTGACGTGTAGAACATGGGCGAGCCAGCCGTGCGTTCGGCCGGACGGGTCGCGGGCTGGCCGGCGATGAGCTCGGCGAAGGGCCGAAAGCCCTCGACGGTGCCGACCGAGAAGCGGTGACTGGCCGGAACGCTCGTCTCGGTGAGCACGCGCGCGGCCTCGCCGGCGAAGCGCTCGTGGACGATGAGCACCTTGGTCTCGGAGTCGTTGACGATGTACGCGATCTCGGGGCCCACGAGGTGCCAGTTGACGGTGGTGGTGTAGAACCCGGTCTGGAAACCGGCCAGCCCGCACGCCACCTGCTCGAAGCAGTTGGGGAGCACGGTCGTGACCTGGTCGCCGGCCCGCAAGCCCAAGGCCAGCAAGCCGTTGGCGACGCGATTGGCGAGCTCGTACAGCTCGCCGAAGCTGAGCTGCTCGTGCTCGGGCGACGCGATCGCCGGCCGATCGGGCACGGCCTCGGCGATCTTCCAGAATCCCAGGAGCGAGGTGTCGGTCATCGGCGGAGACTAGAACAAGTTCTGCGTTCGTCTCCGGGTTGGCGTGGCGGGGGGCATCGGCGTGGCCTTCGTCGCCATCGCGGCGCCCGTCTCACTCTGCGAGCGCCGGCCGCGGCCGTAGCCACAGACGCCACAATTGCTGGCGGAACGGGGCGTGGCCCAGACTCGGTGCCATGCGAGAGCTCGCGGGGCGCACCGCCGTGGTCACCGGGGCGGCGAGCGGCATCGGGCTGGCGTTGGCCCGCCGGTTCGCAGCCGAGGGCATGTCGGTGGTGATGGCCGACGTCGAGACGGCCGCGCTCGACGAAGCGGTGGCGAACCTGCCCGGTGCTGCCGAGCCCGTGCTCGGCCGGGTGTGCGACGTACGCGATCCGGCTGCGGTGTCTGCGCTGGCCGACGCCGCAGAAGCGATGTTCGGCCCCGTGCACGTGCTGTGCAACAACGCCGGCGTCGCCGCTTCGGGGCTCACCTGGACCCAGACCGTCGCCGACTACGAGTGGGTGCTCGGGGTGAACCTGTGGGGGGTCATCAACGGCATGCACGCCTTCGTGCCCCGGATGCTCGCAGGCGGCCACGAGGGTCACGTGGTGAACACGGCGTCGATGACCGGCATCGCGCCCGGCCCCGAGGTGGGCGCCTACGGCGCATCCAAGGCCGGCGTCATCGCCCTCACCGAATCGCTCCAGCAGGACTTCGCCGCCGTCGGCTCACGCTTGCGGGCCCACGTGCTCGTGCCCAGCTTCACTCGTAGCCGCATCCTCGAATCGGCCCGCAACCGACCCGGAGCAGCGCCCGGGGGAGCGGCGCCCGCCGCTGGTGACGCCGTGCGGGTCGCCGCTCAGGCGTCGATGGCCCAGGCCCAGTCGGCCGAGCACGTCGCCGAGGTCGTCGTCGACGGGCTGCATCACGATCGGTTCTGGCTCATCCCCGATCCGCGGGCGATGGCCCGCGTCGAGCGTCGCCATCAGCAGATGCGAGCCGACGCGGCTGCAGTCTCTATCGAACAAGCCGTCGAACAAGGCTGAGGAGCGGGGCATGGGACATCGTCGAGACGAGCCGGTGATCGTCGAGGTGGCGCTCAACGGCGCCACCAGGCGTGAGCGCAACCCGCATGTGCCCGTCACGCCGGCCGAGATCGCCGCCGATGGCTTAACCTGTCTCGAAGCGGGCGCCTCGATCGTGCACCAGCATGACGAGCACGGCGATCCCCGAGGGATGGCCGCCGACAGCCTCTCGGCGTACCGCGAGATTCTCGGAGCCCGGCCCGACGCCATCTGCTACCCCACCACCAGCTGGGGTGGGCCCATCGAGCAGCGCTGGAGCCACCACTTCACGCTCCACGAGGCCGGGGTGCTGCGGGTGGCGTTCGTCGATCCCGGTTCGGTCAACCTGGGAGGTGCCGACGCCGACGGCATGCCCATCCCGTCGGAGTTCGTGTATACCAACACGTTCCGCGACATCGTCTGGAAGTTCGACCAATGCCGGACACTCGGCCTGGGGCCGTCGATGGCGATCTTCGAGCCCGGGTTCCTCAGGGTCGCGCTGGCCTACGAACAGGCCGGTGCCATGCCAATCGGTGCATTCATCAAACTGTATTTTGGCGGGGGTGTCGGTTACCTCGGGGGAACGGGTGGCCTGTCCTTCGGCTTGCCGCCGACCCGCCCGTCGCTCGACGCCTACCTGGCCATGCTCGACGGCTCGCAGCTGCCCTGGGCGGTGGCCGTCCTCGGAGGCGACGTGATCGAGTCGGGAATGGCCCGGTGGGCTCTGGCTGAAGGCGGCCATCTCCGGGTGGGGTTGGAGGACTTCGCAGGCCGTCCCGGGCACAAGCCCGGCAATCTCGAGCTCGTCGAGCAGGCGGTGGCGCTGTGCCGCGAGGCCGGCCGCCCCGTGGCCACACCCGACGAAGCCGCAGCCATCCTCGGGATACCGGCCCGCTCGACGTTGGCGCCGAGCACGCCGGCCTGAGCGCTGCGTCGCGCCGACCGCCGACCGCCGACCGCCGCGTCTCGTCAGGTCACGGGGTTGAGCGCGGGATCGCCGGCGAGGACGGCCACCACGTTGGCGCAGGCCATACGGGCCATCAGGGTGCGGGTCTCGACCGAGGCCGACCCGATGTGCGGGAGGAGCACGGTGCGCGGCGCGGCCAGCAGCCGAGGATGCACCACCGGCTCGTGCTCGTACACGTCGAGCCCGGCGGCGAAGAGTCGGCCCTCCTCGAGCGCGATCGCCAAGGCCTCCTCGTCGACGACGGAGCCTCGGGCGGTGTTCACGAGCACCGCCGTGGGCTTCATGCGCCGGAGGCGAGCGGCATCGATCAGATGGTGCGTGGCCGGCCCGAGGGGGACGTGCACGCTCACGATGTCGGACCGTTCGAGCAGCTCGTCGAGGTCGGCCACGTAGCCCGGCTCGCCTGTGGGCTGACGGGCGTGGTGGAGCACGTCCATGGCGAAACCCTTGGCCCGTCTGGCGACGGCACGACCGATCCGTCCGTGACCCACGATCCCGAGCGTGGCTCCGGTGACGTCGCGGCCGAGGTAGCTGAGGATCGACCAGCTCGTCCAACGGCCACCACGCAGATCGGCCTCGGCGCTCGAGCACAGCCGTGACGCCGCAAGAATGAGCATGAACGCCAGGTCGGCCGTCGTCTCGGTGAGCACGCCGGGCGTGTTGGTGATGGCGATGCCATGCGCTCGTGCGGCCGCGACGTCGATGTTGTCGTAGCCGACGGCCACGTTGGCCACGACACGCAGCCGGCCACCCCGGGCTCCGGCGGCGAGCACGTCGGCATCGACCCGGTCGGTCAACAGCACGACCAGCGCGTCGTGCTCGGCCGCCGCCCGGGCCAGCTCGGGCCCGGTGAGAGGAGTGTCGACGGCCCGCACCACAGGCTCGATTCCCGCGCTCAGCAAGGGTTCGAGGCCGCCGTCGGGCACGTGGCGGGTGACGAGAACCGACGGCATGGGTGAGCTCCCTCGTTCGGCTGCACGAGATCGAGCTGGGCGCCCCGATCCGGTCCGGACACTAACCTTCGGTCCCGGGGACGGCGCCGGCGTGGCAACCTGCGCCCGTGATCCTCAACCTGGCCTGCCGCGCTTCGTGACCGATGGATGCCGTGACTGCACCCGACGCTGTCTCCCACACCGAGCCCGGCACCGAGCTCGGGAGCCGCCCCGGTAGCCCTCCCGGACGAGATCGGGGCGGACGTCCGGCGCGCGATTCGAACCCACCCGACGAGGGTGCCGTCAATGGGGCGCAGGCCGAGCGACGCCAGCGCATCCTCGACGCCGCCGTGGCCCTGGCCCGCACGGGTGGCTACGACGCCGTGCAGATGCGCGAGGTCGCAGCCTCGGCCGAGGTCGCGCTCGGAACGCTGTACCGCTACTTCCCGTCCAAGGAGCACCTGCTCGTCTCGGTGCTGCACGACCGGGTCCGGGCGATGACGGTGTTCCGTGCGCAGCGGCCCCTCGTGGGCGACGATCCCAGCGACCGGGTGGTCGAGCTGCTCCGTTGGGCCACCCGTGCACTGCAGACCGAGCCGCTGCTGACGGGGGCCTCGCTGCAAGCCTTCGTGTCGCCCGAGCCGTCGCTGGCCGAGGTGGTGCGGGCCACACGCGACGCGACGACGGCGGTCATCGTGGAGGCCATGCACCCCGGACCGGCCAGCACTGCCGACGTCAACGTGGCCCGATACCTCCAGTACCTGTGGATGTCGTGTCTCACCTCGTGGATCAACGGCGCGTCGACTGCGGTCGAGGCGCTCGATGAGCTCGAGGACGCCGCCCGCATGTTGTTGAGCGGCGCCGCGGCCCGCGCCGCCGACGGCTGACGCCTCCGAAGGTACCCGGCGGCCTCAGGGGATGTCCCTCATGGTGGCTGCGGTCTGGAACCCCGGCCAGCCTTGGCACAATGGGAGGATGAAGGTCTTCCCGCGGCGCCGTCTCGTCCTGGTCCTGGCCGCGCTGGCGCTGGTTGGCGTGGGCTGCTCCGACCCCGACGAGGGCTCGTCGCCGTCGGCGTCCACGAAGCCGGGCTCGGCCGCCGAGATCGGGATCACCGTCGGTGCCGGCGACCCGGCCGACGCCGGCGAAGCCGCTGCCACGGGCGAGCCCGATGCCACCGTGTCGGCGAGTGCCGATGGGGCCGGTTCGGGCGCGTCGTGCGCGGCGACGAGCGCGACTCCCGAGGGCGAAGCCACCCCGCTCAGCACGCTCCAGGAGGCGGGCGCCGACGGACCCCGCGTCGACGCCGCCGTGTACCCGCGGCCCGATCACGAGGGCAACCCCTGGTCGCAATGGGGTCAGGGGGTCGCCTTGGCCGACGGCCGGTTCTTCTCCGGGATCGGCGACCACCTGGGCATCGACGGATCGTCGTACCTGTTCGTCTACGACCCCGTCACCAACGCCATCACCCGCTTCGCCGACGTGCCCGAGGTGGTGGGCCACGTCCCGGGCGACTGGGGGTACGGCAAGATCCACTCCCAGATGGTCGTCGGCCCCGACTGCGCGATCTACGCGACCACCTACTGGGGCACCCGGCGGGGCCTCGAGTTCGCCGGTTCGTACCGGGGCGACTGGCTCGTGCGTATCGATCCGTCCGACTACTCGGTGGCGCCGGTGGCGGTACCGCTCGTAAACCACGGGATCCCGTCGATGGCCGGTGGTCCTGACGGTCAGCTGTATGTGGAGGCCGTCGACCCTCTGGCCGAGGCCGACGGCGGCGACACGGGCGTGTTCGCGGTGCTCGACCCGACGTCGGGCCAGCCGGTCTTCTCCACCGAAGCCTCGGTGCATCCGGGTTTCCGCAACATCCTGGTGGACGCTCGCGGCCGGGCCCACGTCTCGGTGGGTGAGAACGAGATCATGACCTACGACCCCGAGACCGGTTCGTTCGGGCCCACCGATGTCGAGTTCCCGGCCGGCGACTTCATCCGGGCGTCGACCGTCCCCGGTCCCGATGGCACGGTCTACGGGGTCATGGACGGCTCACGCGCGCTGTTCTCGGTGGCCGCCGACGGCACCGTGGCGAGCCTGGGCACCGCCCCGGGCTACACGACCTCCCTTGCCCTGCACCCCGACGGCTCCCGGCTCTACTTCGTTCCCGGCGCGCACGGTGGCGCCTACGAGGACGGCACCCCGGTGATCGAGGTCGACACCGAGACCGGCGAGCAGACGATCCTGGTGAGGCTCAATGACCTGGCCGAGGATCAGCTCGGGCTCACCCTCGGAGGCACCTACGACATCGCCGTCGACCCGTCGGGTGCACGGATCAACGTGGGGCTCAACGCCGGGATCACCCGCGACGAACCGTGGGGTGAGGTCGTGCTCGCCGTCATCACCCTGGACGACTGAGATGGCCCGATGTCCTCGTCGGACGATCGCGGTCCTGGCTGCGGTCCTGTCCTTGGCGTCGTGCTCCAGCGACTCGGGATCCGGCGGCGACGGCGCTGGCTCCGAAGGCGGCAACGACACGGCCGCGGGGGAGTCCCCCCAGCCCGGGCAGGCTGCCGCAGCCGCGACCGAGAACGGGGTCGAGGCCGGGTCGGGCTCCGGCGGGACGGCCGGTGACGGCTCGGAGCCCGCTGCGACATCGGTGTGCCAGCCCGTCGGAACGCACGGTGCGTTCGATCCGGCAGGCGGCCCGTTGGCCTTCGTCGATGTCACCGACTCGAGCGGGCTCGTCGAGCCGCTCGCAGGAATGCACGGCCATGCTGCCGCCGTCTCCGACGTGAATGCCGACGGCTGGGACGACCTGTTCGTCGGCACCTTCGCCGACCGCCCCGACGCCGACTATGCGCTACGCGGCGCTGTCGGGGCCTCACCCGATCGGCTGCTGCTCGGAGGGCCCGATGGGTTCCGGATCGACGAGACCTTCCCCGGCGAGCTGGGCCGCACCACAGCGGCGGCCTTCGCCGATCTCGATGCCGACGGCGACGTCGATCTCGTCCTGGCCCGGAACTCGCGCGATCGCGATCGGGGCCGGGCGGCAACCGTCGTGCTCCGTAACGACCAGGGGGCCTTCGTCGAGGCGGCCGTCCTCGGCTCCTACAGCGCCCGAGCCGTCGTCCCCGCCGATCTCGACGGCGACGGCGATCTCGACCTCACCGTGCTCGCCGATCGGTTCGGCGGTGACACCGCCACGCGCTGGTTCCGCAACGACGGGGCCCTCACGTTCGTCGACGCCTCGGCCGATGCCGGCCTGCCCGACGATCTGCGAGGTCTTGGCGCTGCCGGCGCCGACCTTTCGGGAGACGGTTGGCCTGATCTGTTCGTGGCTGGCGATGCCGGACGCAACCGATTGCTCGTGAACGACGGCGCCGGTCGTCTCGTCGAGCGCTCGATCGGGGCCTTCGATTGGCCCGTCTACGGCGAGGAAGACGACACCGCCGGGGTGGCCGTCGCCGACCTCGACCGCAACGGCCGTCTCGACCTCGTGGTCGGCCATCACTACACGTCGACGCTCGATTTCGATGAGCGGGTGCCCGTGCGGGTCTACCTGAACCGGGGTGTCGACGGCGACGGGGTCCCGGAGTTCGAGGATGTCACCGAACGTACGGGCCTTCCGAGCTTCGCCACCAAGGCCCCCGATGTGCAGATCGCCGACTTCGACGCTGACGGCTGGCCCGATCTGCTCACGACGGCCTCGGCGGGCGACGGCGCCCAACCGGCGATCTTGCGTCACTTAGGGCTGGTCGACGGCGTCCCGCAATTCGAGGTCCCCGACGGGCTCGGAGACGCCCAGTACTGGGTGAGCTCGGTGGTGTTCGACGCCGATCGCGACGGCCGTCTCGACGTGTTCGTCGTCGAGTGGGAGCCGGCGCTGCCGTCGCTGCTGCTGCGTAACGACGGGCCGGTGGGGCACTGGCTCTCGGTCGTCGGTGCGCCCGTGGGGTCGACGGTCGAGGTGTTCGAGCCCGGGCGGGCGGGTGATGCGGATGCGCTCGTGGGGGCCCAGCCCGTCGTCGCCAACGGCGGCTACGGCGCCGGCTACCGCTCGGAGGTGTGGTTCGGGCTTGGTCCGCTCGAGGGGGTCGATGTGCGCATCACGAGCCCGGCCGGGTCCGACAACTTCGGGGGCTCCACGGTGGTCGAGGCCGTCGCCGCCGACCAGCGCATCTCACTCGCCGCCGCCACCACCACCACGAGCAACTGCCAGTAGACGGTCGTATGCGCGCGACTTCTGGCAGTTGTTCGAGTCGGCGGGGCTCGAGGTCAGGAGAAGCCGGGGCGGCGAGTGGCCACGAACATGCCTTCGGCCTCGGCGGTGAGGAAGTCGTCGAAGGCGTAGAGCTGGCCCTTCATGAAGAGGTGCTTGCCCTCGGTGCGCTCGACCCGGGCCCGGAACACCAGGTCCTCGTTGAGTGGTGTCGGACGGTGGTAGTGGATGGTCAACGTGCCGGTGACCGCAGCCCGGATGTGGGCCCGGGCGGCCATGCCGAGCACCACGTCGAACACCCCAGCCACGTATCCGCCGTGCACCGCGCCGGGCGGGCCTTCGTAGGGGGGACCGAAACGGCCCCGTCCCACCGCCTGATCGCCATCGAGCGTGAGGACGATCGGCGGCGAGAGCGGGCTGGCCGCGCCCACGAACGGGTGCGCAGCAGCGCCGCGACCGGGATCGCCGGCGGCCAGGGGACCCTCGTAGCGGCTGGCGACGAGGGGACCGTCGACCAGTCCGGCCAAGCGTTCGAGCTCGTCGGCCATGTCGGCGAGCCTGCCGTCGCGATGCTCACCGGCCACCAACCACGACGTGATGGTCCGCATGGCCGTGGCGACCCGACGCGCGTCCTCGGGACCACCTGTTGCCGCCGCAGCGGCGGCCTGCTCGTCGTCGGCCCCCTCGCCGGCTCCCTCGGACGTGGTGTTGCTGGTCGGTTCGCTCGTCACGACGTGTGCTCCCCCCGTAGGCTCAGGCGAACGTACACCGATGATCGATCGAGAAGTCGAGAAGGAGCCCCGTCATGGCCGAGACCCCCACCGAGCTCGTACAGCGGTTCTGCGACGCCTGGAGCGCCCAACCCTTCGACGTCGCGGCGCTCGGTTCGTTCTTCTCCGACGACGCCGTGTACCACAACATCCCCATGGACCCCATGGTGGGCCGGGCCAACATCGAGGCCGGCATCGCCGGGTTCACGGCGGGCGTCGACGCCATGGAGTTCCGCATGGTGAACATCGTCGGTGCGGGGAACCTCGTGATGACCGAGCGGATCGACGCGTTCACCTACCCCAACGCCAAGGCCGCGCTCCCGGTCATGGGCGTCTTCGAGGTGGCCGACGGCAAGATCGTGGCCTGGCGCGACTACTTCGACGTGCAGCAGTTCGCCAGCCAGTTGACCCCACCCGAGGGCTGAGCCTCGGTCTGGTTTGCCCGAGCGGGATGGTCATCGACCCCCTGCTCGCGTGAGTATCGTCGGGGATCCGCCGACGAGGAGCCGTCCCGATGAGCTACACGCCGCCGCCCCCGCCGCCCCCTGGTGGCAGCTTCCCGCCCCCGCCTGCGGGGGGTGGCTTTCCCCCTCCCGGTGGCTTTCCCCCTCCCGGCGGTGGCTTCCCTCCCCCGGGCGGTCTTCCGCCTCTGGGCGGTGGCTTTCCGTCGCCCGGAGGGTTTCCGCCCCCGAATCCCTATGGCCCACCGTCGCATCGTCCGCTCGCTTCGAGGGGTCGTCGCTTCGGAGGCGCGTTGTTGTCCCTGCTCCTCATGATCGTGACGCTGGGCATCGGCTACCTGATCTGGACCTTGGTCCTCTGGAGTCAAGGCCTGACGCCAGCCAAGAAGATCATGAAGATGCGGGTGGTGAAGGCGGCAACGGCTCAGCCGGCCACGTGGGGCGACATGGCGTTGCGCCAACTGGTCGGTCAGTGGCTGCTGAACTTCATCCCGCTGTACGGCCTGGTGGCCGCGCTGATGATCTTCGGTGACGGCAACCGCTGCGCCTGGGACCGGATTGCCGGCACCGTGGTCGTCGACGAGCGTTGACCGCCTGAGAATCGAGCCTCAGGTCGCTGTCGCCGGCGCGGGAACGGCGGCGGCGGCGATCTCGAGGTCGGGCGGGTCGAGCGGGGGGAGGCCCTCGTCGGTCGAGCCGTGCGTGCGGTGGGCAACGACTGCGGCGGCGTGATACTCCTCGGCCATGGCCCGGAATTCGTCGGTGTGGTAGCGCCGACCGTCGATCATTGGGCCTTCGACGCCATCGATGATCGCCGCGATGTCTTCTCCGGCGAGGGTCTTGTGAGTCTCGAGCGCGTGCGTCACCGCCAGGATCTCGTAGCGGTTCTCGATGATCAGCTTCCTGGTGCGGTCGTACAGCGCGCGCAGGTCCTCCTCGATCCGCTGGCCCAGCGAGCCTCGTAGCGGGTCGCGCTCGGTGCCCTGGGGACGGCCGGTCTGACCGATCTCCAAGCTGACGGCGTGGCTGGAGATGGTCGAACCCATGCCCCAGTAGCCCTCCATCATGGCCGCGATCGTGGTGGCGCCCCGGAGGTCGGCCGACACTCCCGACGAGTTGTCGCCGTCGTAGAAGTACTTCTCGCCCACGAGCGACGCCAGGCTGACCATGATGTCGACCTCGTAGTCACTCTTCCAATTGCTGAAATGCTCGTCGATCTTGACCGCCGAGACCATGCCCAGATATCCCATTCCCTTCTCGATGGTCGCCAGGTCGATGGTGACGTCGCCAGCCAGGCGATAGAACGCAATGGCATGGCACGCCTCGTGCAGGGCGATGGCGTGGCGCTCCCGCTCGACGTAGTCGATGTTCTCGGAAGGCCCGAGGCGCTTGAGGTGGCGGGCCGTGATGACGTCGTTCCAGCACACGGTGTCGCGGTCGTCGCGGATGGCGATGATGAGCGCCTCGTTGACCATATCCTTGATGAGGGCGCCGGTGGCATAGGGCGTCATCACCGCCAGCTTCTCGATCTGCTCGTCGTTCAGCTCGTGGCGGATACGCGAGAAGTAGCCCTCGTAGGTGCGGACACGACCCTCTTTTGACGGGTACCCGACCCGGTACATGCGGTCGATGCGCCCTGGCCGCAGCAGAGCCGGGTCGAGGGCGTCGGGCATGTTGGTGGCCATCATCACGAGGAGCCGATAGCGAGGCGGCGGCTTGGGCCGCAGGCCGAGGACGCGGCGCACGACCCGGTTCATGAACCCTCGGGGCTTCTTCAGGCCCGACATCTCGGTGAGCAGCGACTGGAGCGTGCCCATCCCGCCGCCACCCATACCGCCCATCATGATGCGGCGCTGCTTGTCGGGGGGAGCGTCGTGATCGGCACCCCTGAACCGAGCGTCGAGATCGGCCCGCCACACCGCCGACGCCGAGCTCTCGGAGAGGTACGAGAGGCCGTTGCACAGCGGACGATCGGCCCACGGGGAGGGGCCCACGCCGGGTGAGCCCGGTCCGAACGGATGCGTGTGGTTGAAACCGCCGGGTGCGACCATGCCGCGGTTGCCGAGGGAGTCGGCCTCGTCGAAGAAGACGATGACCCCGCCGTAGCGCACCGCGAGCTTGCGGACCCGTCGGAACAGGCTCTTCACCTTGAGCACGCCGACGCCCATGAACATGTTGATGAACGCGCCAGGATCGACGAACACGAAGGGCCGCTTGGTCTCGCCCGCAACTGCCTCGGCAATGAGTGTCTTGCCCGTGCCCGGCGGTCCCCACAAGAGGATCCCGGCGGGGACGTAGCCGCCCTTGTCCTCGATGGAATCGGGGTCCTCGATGAAGACGACGTTCTCCTTGATGCGATCGAGAACGTGGTCCTGACCCCACACGTCGGTGAAGCGGGTCTTGATGTCCTCGGGGAAGTACGTGTCGATGCCGCCCTTCGACAGGAACCAGAAGATGGCGATGAACTGGAACATCCCGAACATCACGAAGAACAACAGCCGGATGATCGTTGGCAGACCGTCGATGATGCTGCTCAGCAGCTCGGGCAGGCCCCGATAGGCCGGCACGTCCTGGATGTCGGCGGAGATCACCGAGAACACCGCGAGGATGCTGAGCCACTTCATGACCCGGCCGAGCCGGTAGCGGTTCCAGTCGTTGATCCGGGCCACCCGACGGTTGACCCCGGCAAAGATGCGGTTTCCCCAGAACTCGTGATAGCCGGCCCAGTGCTCGCACACGATGAAGTGCAACTGACGCAAGCATTCGAAGGTCATCAGCCAGATGAACCAGCGCTTGTCGCTGGCCGTGATGTCGATGGCGTCGCTCACCGGCGCCAGGGGGTAATCGTCGGTCGTCTTGGCCACGAAGAACGCGAAGATCGCGCTCAGCGCCAGGAGAACCTTCAGGCGGTCCCAGAGCACCAAGGGCTTGCGGGTGCCCTTGACCTTGGCCTTGAGCGCGGCGTTGAACGCGTCGAGCCCGATGGGTTCGTCGTCGGGCGGCGGAGTGCCGGGGTCGGCGTCACCCGCACGCTGGCGGGCCATGGGCTGCATCTCGGTCACGTCACGGCTCCTCGGTGTGGAGTGAGTCGAAGATCTCCGCGATCTCGTCGGCGTTGTCGACGTAACACTGCGCTGTGCAACTCACCGAGAACTTGTAGAGGCGCAAGGTGTCGGGGTCGGTGGCCACGATGGCGTCGAAGGTGATCGGTACGCCCGACGCGTTGGGCAACGTGACTGCTCGCCTGATGGCTCGGAACCCGTTGTCGAGCGGGGTGTCGCCGTCGATGAAGAGCTCGTACGAACCCGCGGGGAGCGATCCGATGTTGAATGCGTAGCTTCGCATTTGGTTCAGAGACACACCGCCCCGCTCGGTCCGGTTCAACGGCTGCACCGTTATCTGCAGGAGCGGGAAGTTCGTGTCGGAGTCCACCGGCCCTCCCGCCGGGGCAGAGATCGACCCCGGTGATGCCGCCACGACCCAGCCCAGCTCCTCGAACTCGAAGCGAGCTATCGGTGACAGGTTCGGCGTGGCGTCGAGGAGGGTCGCTTCGTCGACGACGTGCCAGTCGCTCGGCACCTTGAGATAGGCGCCGACTTCCTTCTTCTGCAGGTACTCGTGACTCGGTTCGCCGCAGCCCGTCACGATGACCACGAGGACGAGCGGCATCAGGACCGATCGCACATGACGCGCCGGAGCCAGCGAGTGACGGGGTGAGTCAGGCGCGGGTCGACGTCTGGTGACGTGCACGGCTCCATTATCGGCCATTCGGAGGCCGCTGTGGGAGCGCAGCCGGGAATTCGGTGGCGTCAGTCCTTGGTGGCAACCTGGTTCGGCACCACGTTCATCTTGGGTTCGTAGGCCGTGACCTCGACGATCTCGGCCTGTCGGTGGGAACGGGCCCGAAGGTCGGACCGACAGGCCGGGCACGGGCCGTACAGCGCTTCCGTGAGCACACCGCCGCAGCGAGGGCAGGGCAACGGTTCGGTCATCGGGAGCGAGACCTCCTGGGGTCGACGGAACGGGTTTGGCCGACGGGCGAAACGGGACGCGACGGGAGCCGATTCGGAGCCCACGAGAGCCGCGGCGCCGGGCTGGTCACCATCATGTCGCGTGGCGCGTCAAGATGGTGCGATGTCGCAAGATGGTGCGCTTTCAGAGCCGAGACCGGTCGCCGGAGTGCTTCTCACGGGAGGGGCGAGTCGTCGGATGGGTCGCGACAAGGCTCGCCTCGTGGTCGGTGACGACCAGCGCAGCCTGGCCCAGCGCTCGGGCTCGGTCCTGGTCGAGGCGTGCCCGCACTCGGTCGAGGTCGGTCCGGGGCTCTCGGAGCTGGCCTCGATACCCGACGAGACGCCCGGCGCGGGCCCGTTGGCGGCCATGGTCACCGGTCGCCGCTGGCTCGTCGAGCGGGGCCACGACGGCCCGGTCCTCGTGCTGGCTGTCGATCTCCCGTTCATCACGGCGCCAGCGCTGACGATGATCGTCCAGCATCCGGCCCGGGCGTCGGTGGTCCCGGTTGTCGATGGTCGGGCCCAGGTTCTGTGTGCCCGGTGGGCGCCCGATGCCCTCGAATGTGCGTCCACGCTGCTCGCCTCGGGCGTGCGTTCGATGCGGGCATTGCTCGAGCGGGTGCCGTGGACGGCGCTGCGGGAGCCGGCCTTCGCCCCGGTCGGTGGGGCCAACGTGTTTGCCGATGTCGACACGCCCGCCGACCTTCACCGGCTCGGCCTTCCCCTCGAGGTGACTCCATGAGCGAGACGCAGACGCCCACGGGTACCGGTCGATCGCAACCAACGGGCACGCCGGCGATATCTCGGCGAACCCCGCGCCGTTCCACGGCCGAGGTTCGGGTGCTCGTCGTGCCGGGCGACGGAGGTCCGGTTCGGGAACGGCCCGACAAGCTGGCGGCCGAGGAGCCGATGGAGATCCGCGTCGGCGGTCCCCACGGGGAAGTGCCGCCGCTGGCGGTCACCATGCGCACGCCAGGACACGATTTCGAGCTGGCAGTGGGGTTTTGCATCACCGAAGGGATCGTGCATGCCGACGACGTGATCAAGACCGTCGCCTATTGCGGTCCGGCCAAGGGGGAGCAGGAGTACAACATCGTCACGGTGAGGGTGAGACGACACGTCACCCTCCCCGATCAGGTGCGGCGATTCACGACCAACGCATCGTGCGGCATCTGCGGAGCGGCCAGCCTCGACCAGGTGGAACGCCAGTGCCCGCCCATGTGGCCGGGGCCCATCGTGCCCCGAGGCGTGCTCGTCGTGATGCCCGAGCGGCTCCGGGTGGGCCAGCGAGTGTTCAGCACCACCGGTGGCCTGCACGCAGCCGCCCTGTTCGACGCCGCCGGCGAGTTGAGCATCGTGCGCGAAGACGTGGGCCGCCACAATGCCGTCGACAAGGTCATCGGCCATGCGTTCTTGAACGGTGGGCTGGAGACCCTGCGGTCGCGAGCGCTGTTCGTCTCGGGCCGGGTGAGCTTCGAGATCGTGCAGAAGGCAGCCATGGCCGGGATCGGCTTCATCGCCGCGGTCTCGGCCCCGTCGAGCCTGGCCGTCGACGCCGCCCAGAGGCTCGGCGTGACCGTGGCGGGCTTCGTCCGCAACGGTGGGTTCAACGTCTACAGCCATCCCGAGCGGATCGCGCTATGAGCCGATCCGCCCGCAGCACCGACCTCCCGGCGGGCGATCACCGCGACCGGGATGGGCGGCCTCGGCCACGAGCCCCCTGGTACATCCGCTGGCCCCGGATGCTCCTGGGTTTCGTGATCGTCGTGATCGGCATCGTGTTGCTTCCGCTGCCCGGCCCCGGGTGGGTCGTCATCGCCTCGGGCCTGTCGATCCTGGCCAAGGACGTGGCCTGGGCCGATCGTCTCCTCCAGAAGGTTCGGCGTCGGCTGCCTCGACGAGCCGACGGCAAGGTCCGCCGATCGGCCGTGGCCGCCGCGCTGGTCCTCATGATCGGCACGCTCTCGATCGCCAGTTGGTTCTTCTACCTCAGGAACTGACCGACTGCCGGGCGGCCGGGTCGGTCGTTTGGCGCCCGTGCCAGTCCCCTGTGCGCTCAGCGTGTGATCGCCGCCACGATCTCGTCGACCGACGCCCGGGCGAGGGCTCGCATCTCGTCGTCGGTGCGGTCCTGGATCGGATGGGGCACGAAGCCCGAGCGAGGCTCGAAGCCGAGTGAGGCCGCCTGGGCCGCGGCGGCCACCACGAACTCGGTCGAGGCGACGAAGACCGACGGGATGCCTCGACGCTCGAAGTCGGCGATGTCGTGCACACTGCACGACGTGCAACTGCCTCAATCGGC
>JANLSK010000016.1:0-31922 GCA_031362415.1 Actinomycetes bacterium
GGCCATGCGCATGGCCCGGGCGCTCGACTTCGGCACGGTGTGGATCAACACCCACATCCCGCTGGTGGCCGAGATGCCCCACGGAGGCTTCAAGAAGTCGGGCTACGGCAAGGACCTTTCGATGTACGCCCTCGACGACTACACCCGCATCAAGCACGTCATGAGCAACATCGCCTGACCGGTTCGGTACCGAACAAGAGAGCGGAGGATACGTGTCGAGAGTGTTCGTCACCGGAGCCACGGGGCTTATCGGGTCGGTGATCGCGCAGCAGTTGCGTGAAGCTGGCCACGATGTGGTCGCGCTCGTGCGGACGGGTACCGATGCCGGCGCTCTCGAGGCGCTCGGCGTCACGATCGTGCGCGGCGACCTCACCGAGCCGAGCGCGCTGGCCCGTTCGATGGCCGGGGCCGACACCGCGATCCACAGCGCGGCGATCGTCGGGGGCCCGCAGCAAGATCTCGAATCGAGCCGAGCCGTCAACGTCACGGGCACCGTCGCCGTCATGGACGCCGCCCGCAGCGTCGGCCTGGCCCGGCTGGTGCTGATCAGCAGCGCAGCGGTCTTCGATCGCTCGCTGCCCCTCACCGAGGCGTCGCCTCTCGATCCCGACCCGGCCCCCGACCCGTACACGTTGACCAAGCTCGAGGCGCACCGGCAGGCCTTGCAGCGTCTGGATGCGGGGCAGGACATCGTGTTCGTGCTCCCCGGTGCCACGTTCGGCCCGTCACCGATGGGCGAGCGCATGATCAACGTGGCCGGAGGAAACCAGCGGATCGTACGGGCGCTGCGGGGCGAGCCAGCCAGATACCCGCCGATGCGGGCGCCGTGGTCGCACACCGGCGACGTCGCCCGGGTCACCTTGTCTGCGCTGGCTCGCGGCCATGTCGGGCGGTGCTACCTGGCGCTGGGCGGCCCCGACTCGGTGATGACGATCGGAGCGTTCGTGAACCGGGCCTGCGAACTCGCCGGGGTCACCCAGCGCGTCGACGATGTCCCCCTGGATCGGCTCGACGATCCCGAGATGGCGGCCCGCTTCGGGCCCACGCTCATCGAGATGGCCAAGAAGCCACTCGTCGAACCCTTCTTCGATGCCACGATCACCGAGCAGGAGTTGGGCATCCGCTCGCTCAGCCTCGACGACGCCATCCTCGACACCATCCGGTGGGCCCGTAGCTCCCAGTTCGTGTGACTCCGGCTTTCGTTCTTTGCGCCCGCGGTCACTCCAGGAGTGGCCCTGGACACAAAGTAACGGGGAGGGCTGGGCGTCAGAAGGCGGAGCGGTGGTGGCCGCCGTCGACCTCGATCCAGTTCCCGGTCATGTAGCCGGCCTGGTCGGAGCACAGGTACACGATGAGCGACGCGATCTCGTCGGGACGGCCCATCCGTGCCGCGGGCACCCGGGCGTGCTCGCGCATCCAGGTGCGACGCTGCTCCTCGGTTGTGAGGCCCACATTGCGCTCGAGGTAGTCGTAGGCGTTCTGGGTGGCGATCCAGCCCGGGGCCACCGTGTTCACCGTGATGCCGTACTGGGCGTATTCGTCGGCGACGGTCTTGAGCAGCCCGACGGTCGACGGTCGGGTGGTGTTGGCCAGAGCATGGTGGATGGCCCCTTCGGGCTCCTTGGCCGTGGCCGACCCGATGTGAACGTATCGGCCCCAACCGGCCTCCTTCATGCCTGGCAGCACCGCATGGAGGAGATATACCTGGCTCATGGTGTAACTGCGGAACGACTCGAGATAACTGTCTGATTCAACGTCGGCGAAGTCGCCGGGAATGTTGTGCTTGGTCTGGCCGATCACGATGAGCGGCGTGCCGAGCGATCGAGTCGTCTCGGCCACGGCGCGCTGCACGTCGGCCTCCTCGGTGATGTCGGCCGCGATGCCGATGGCCGTGCCGCCCTGGCTCCGGATCGACTCGACGGCCTCGTCGATGTCGGTCTTGGTGCGAGCCACGACCGCGACCTGGGCCCCCTCGGCCGCCAGCATGTGCGCGGCGTCGCGGCCCATCCCCTTGCTGCCGCCGGTGAAGAACACCACCTTGCCCGCGATGCCGAGATCCATGACCGGTCCTCCCGTCGTGTGCTGCAAAACGTCGTGGCGTGACGCTATCGCCGGCACCCTCGCCTCGGCTCAGCCGAGGCCGTAACCATGCCCGTTCCGGCTGTCGTCACATTGGCGGGAACTTCGCTGCTGCGGCCGACGTCGGAGCACCCAAGACACGTCCAGCACGTCCAGCACCTCCAGCACCTCCAGCACGTCAGCGTCTCCAGCGTCTCCGAGGGGGAACCCATGTTGCGAACCATCCGTCGCCTCGTCGTCGTCACCGGTGCCGTCACTGCCGTGATCAGCCTCGCGTTCGCATCGGGGGCCTATGCCTGCGGGGGTCTGGTGGGCGAGAACGGGACCATCCAGCTCGTGCGCACCGCCACCCTGGCCGCCTATCACGACGGGGTCGAGCGCTACGTGACCAGCTTCGAGTTCGTGGGCGAGGGCGCCGAGGTCGGCTCGATCATCCCGCTGCCCGACATACCGACGTCGGTGGAGCGCGCCGGCGACTGGACCCTGCAACGTCTGGCCCAGGAGGTGGCGCCACCGCCCGTCAGGAACGAAGGTGCCGAGTCGGCGACGGCTGCCGCATTCGACGCGGCCGAGGTGATCCTGGAAACCACGATCGATGCCCTCGACATCACGATCCTCAAGGGCGGCGGAGACGAGGTGGGCCGGTGGGCCTCCGAGAACGGGTTCTTCCTCACCCCTGACGCACCCGAAATCCTCGACTTCTACGCCCAGCGCAGCCCGGTGTTCATGGCTGCCCGCTTCGACGCCTCCCGGGCGGCCGAGCTGGGGCAGGGCTCGGGCGACGGGACGCCCATCATGCTGACGATCCCCACCGACGATCCGTGGGTGCCGTTGCGGATCCTCGGTCTGGGCCTCGACGCCGGCCAGCAGGTCGACGCTGACGTGTACCTGCTCACCGACACCGAGCCCCAGCTCCTGGCCGGTGGGCCGGGCCTCACCCTGGAGCGCAATGAGGCCGCGTCTCGCAGCCTGCTTCGTGATCTCCGTTCCGACGTGGGCATGGAGTGGGTGCCCGACGACATGTGGCTCACCTACCTGCGCGTCGCCGTCGACGCCGGTGAGCTCGACTACGACTTGGCCATCAGTGCCGACAACACGCTCCCGTCGATCTTCGACACCGGCGTCGAGATCCCCGACGTCTCGACGGTGCGAGCGCCCGATGTGAGTCCCACGGTCGGGGCCACCGTCTCGGCGGGGCGCGGCGCCATCGAAGGTGGTGGCGCCATCGAAGGTGGCGATGGCAACGTTGCCGGCAACCCGGATCGTTCGATCGTGCCCTTCGGCGAGAGCGCCGGCGACGACGGGAACCCCTGGTGGCCGCTCGCCGTGGGGGCCGGGGTGGGCGCAGTGACGCTCGCCGTCATCGGGCTGCGCTCGCGCCGTCACAGCCTGCCAGAAAGAGTGCAATCATGAAGCGGATTGCATCGATGGGTCTGGCGCTGGCGCTCGCCGGCGCGGCGACCGGGGTCGGCTACGCCCTCGACGGTCGCGGCCCCGAACCGGCTGCGGCGTCGTCGGTGACGGTCCCCACGGTACCCGTCCCGTCGCCGACGACGGCCCCGGCGACGACCCCGACACCGGCCGCTCCGGTCGAGCCGCTCGGGCCGGGCCTGGTGACCGTCCGCCTGGGCATCGAGCACAGCGTGTTCTCGAGGTCGGTGATCGAGGTGGAACCGGGGACGCTGGTGCGCTTCGTGGTCGCCAACGACGACCCCATCGACCACGAGCTCGTCGTCGGCCCCGAGGACGTGCACGACCGCCATGCCCGGGGCACCGAGCGCGAACACCCGCCCGTCCCCGGCGAGGTGTCGGTCGGCCCCAACGACACCGCACTCACCATCTACACCTTCGACGAGCCCGGCCTCGTCACCTTCGCCTGCCACCTACCCCGTCACCGCGAGTACGGGATGGAAGGCATCATCAAGGTCGTCGCCCCGTAGATCCCTGCCCGCCCTGACGTCCTGCCCGGCCTGCCCGCCCTGCCCGCCCTGTCCCCCAGCGAGCATTGTTCAGTACGACGTCAGATGGCATGTCCAACTGAACAATGATCGGGGTGGGGTCGGGCTCAGGTCAGGTCAGGCGGAGCAACTGCCAGTAGTCGCGCGTATACGGGCCTCTCCTGGCAGTTGCTCGAGGGTGTGGGGGGGCCACCCGGCTCTACCGGGGCCTACCGGGTGAGGAAGGCGACGACGTTCGAGGTGGAGCGGCCGGCGGCCGAGCCGGGGAAGGGGGCGTCGCCGTAGCTGAACACGCCGCCGTCGTTGGCGACCATCCAGTAACCGCCACCGGTGCTCGTGGGGACCATCCCGGCGATGGGCTGGTTGAGCACGATGCTCCCCGTCGAGCCGTGGAAGGGGGCCGTGCCGAAGGCGAAGATGCCGCCGTCGGTGGCGACGAGCCAGTAGCCCCGCCCGCCAGCGGCAGCCGCCATCCCGACGACCGGTTTGTTGAGAATCATCGCTCCGGTGCTGCCATAGAACGCAGCGTCGCCGTAGCCGAAGATGCCGCCGTCGCTGGCGACGAGCCAATAGCCCTTGCCGGTGGGCGTGGCGGCCATCCCCACGATGGGCCGGTTGAGCGGCGTTCCGGTGAGGTCACCGAAGTGGGTCGCGCCGGGCCAGGCCGTCACCTCGCCGGCGCCGGTGGCCGTCCAGCGGGCGCCCGTAGCGCTGGTCCCGGCGACCGTGGGCCGGGGCGGCGTGGGACTGGCCGGGGAGTTGGTGCCCTCGGGCAGCGCCGTGAGGCTGCCGTCGGCGTGGACGACCCAGGCTCCAGCCCCCGCCAGAGGTTGGGGTGCCCCGGGCGGCGCAGCGCCGACGGTGCCGGGGGCCGCGTAACGGGCGACGAGCGTGGCGTTGGCCCCCGCTCCGACCGTGATCGAATGGCTGGCGGCACCACCGTCGGACCAGCCGGCGAAGCTCCAGGTCTGGCCGTTCACGGTGGTGGTGGGCGCGGCCCCGACGGTGATCCGTCCGCCAGCCAGGGCCGTGTGGTCGAAGGGCGCGACCTTCGTCTCGGTCTCGACGGTCAGCGATGCACCGGCCGGAATCGACTCGAGCCGGAGTGTGCCGAGTGCCGGATCGAGCCGAGCCGAGGCCGTGCCCACGAGGCCGCTGGAGTCGGTGGCGCGAACCTGGATGTCGATCGAGGCCGGGTACTCGTGGGCCGGGGCCACGAACGTGCCCGACGTGACGCCGGTGAGCGTGTGGAGGAAGTGGCGGTGACAACCGGTCTCACCGGTGGGGCTCTGCACGCAGTGCAGGATCCCGATGTCGACCACGATCGACGATGCCGGGACGAGCCCGTCGCGCACGTCGGTCGCGGTCACGTTGAAGGTGAGCGTGTCGCCGACGAACCAGGGCTGGCGGCCGCCCACGGTGAGCTGAACGATCGGCGGACCGTCGCCGGGAAAGACCGTGAGGGTTGTGAAGGCTTGGACCGGCGGTGTCGCCTGGTCGGTCACCCGAAGCCGGACGGTCACCGCTCCGGGCGAGGTGTAGGTGCGCGTCGTGGTATGCGTGAACGCGTCGTCGTACTGGCCGTTGCCGTCGAGATCCCAGGCGTACAGGAGGCCCAGCCCCGGCCCGTCGAACGATCCCCCGGCATCGAACGTGACCGTGAGCGGCACCGGCCCCGAGGTCGGTGTGGCCGTGAACGCCGCCTGAGTCGACCGACCCTGGAACCGTCCGATACGCCCGTCGGCACCGGTGAGGGGGTTGAAGGCTGCGTAGTAGATGGCGCCGTCGGGTCCGGTCTCGAGCTCGACGGCGCCGTGGGTGGCGATGAGCTCCACCTGTGACGAGTTGGGGTTGCCGTCGGCGCCGACGTGCATGGCCCAGGTGCAGTCCTGGGCGTAGTCGGTGAAGAACAGCGCCTCGTGATAGCTGTCGGGGAACGCCCGCCGATCGGCGAAGGCCACCCCGCTCGTCGAGGTTGTGAACCGGTCACAATCTGGCCCGCCGGTCTCGGGGTCGGTGCCAGGCCCTCGGAGCGGATCCTGGCGGCTGTAGGCAAAGTAGGGCGGGATGGCGCGGCGGGGGTCTCCGAGTCCATACCCGTTGAGCGTGTTGCAGATGGCGAAGGTCCCACTTCCCACCCCGGGGGGGAGGGGGTTGTAGCCGATCTGGGCGGCGGACGGGCCTTCGTAACAGGGCCAGCCCAGGTTGGCCGGCACCGATCCGGCCCCTGTGCGGACGGGGATGCGGTTGATCTCCTCGAAGGTCTGCCAGCCGATGTCGCTGGACCAGATGTCGCCCGTTCTCGGGTGGAAGTTGAACCGGAACGGGTTGCGCAAGCCGAGCGCAATGATGCGGCGGGCATTGAGATCGGGCTGATTGATGAGAGGGTTGCCGGGCGCGGCCGCTCCGCTCATCGGGTCGATGCGGATGATCGTCCCGCCGAGCGTGGTGGGATCGCCGAGCGTCATGGCATCGAGCGAGCGAAACACCCCGCCCTCGCTGTTGGGCGCCGACAAGGGTGTGCCTCGGGGGGACGGCGCGTCGCCGCAGGGGTTGAAGCCCACGGCGCCACCGCCGAGCTGTCCCCAGTCCCAGTCGTGGTAGCCGGCACCCTCGCCGCCCGAGGCGTACAGGAACCCGTCGGGCCCGAAGGCCAGATCGCCCACGGTGTGGCTCAGATACTGCATGCACCAGTCCTGAGCGATGAGCTCGACCCGGTAGGCGCCGTTGACGTACGGGTTGATCGCCACGCCGGTGTCTGGGTTCACCTGGAAGCGGGTGAGCCGGCCGTAAACGACACAGCCGATCGACTCGCCCGACGGATCGTTGCCGCAATTGTCGCTCCCCTGCCCGTCGGGGTCGGACCCGGGCGGATTGGCCTGACCGCCGGGGTCGATGCTGTAGCTCAGGTAGACCCAGGGCTGTGCCGGATACTGCGGGTGTACGGCCAGGCCCAGGGCGCCCCGGTCGACGTAGTCGTGGACCTCGCCCGAGATGTCGAGCACCAGTGTGGGACTGGTGTCAGTGATCGAGTCGTAGGTGTAGAGCCGACCGGCCTTCTCCAGCACGAAGATGCGACCGTCGGGCGCGAACTCGATGTTCGTAGGGACGGTCAGGCCCGAGAAGATCACCTGGTCGCTGATGGGGGAGGATGGCGGCACGACCGGCGGGGCGGCAGCGGCCCGTCCCTGCGAGCCGGCGGCGAACGTGGCGCCGAGGCAGACGGCTGCCAGGGCGGCGATCCGCCATCTCGGCAGGGAGCGTGATCGAGCGGTGGTGCGCATCGGTGAGGACCACTTCCCCCAGGAAGACAGGCCAATGATTCCAAGCGTCGAGCGGTGTGGCGCACTCGGCGAAGAATCTCGGGTGATGCTCCCCCAAGGCTAGGCGGGGCTCGCCCACCCGACCCAGGGTCGGAGGGGCCGAGATCTCCCCCCGGGGCAGGCGGACACGAGCTTTGCCCGATGTGCTCCCGTCCCCCGACCCGCCCCGGCGACCCGTCCGGCGGCCCCCTCCCGGCGGCCCCCTCCCGAGCATTGTTCACTTGGACATCCCGCATGACGTCGTACTGAACAATGCTCGATGGGTCAGGGGCGGGCGGCGGCGATGACGGAGCGGGTGGTCTCGGCGCAGCGCTGCACGCGTTCGTCGAGGGGACGGGTAGCCAGCTCGTCCGAGAACATCTCGACGCCGATGGGGGCCTGGCAGCCGATCTCGTCGAGCGTGCGGATGAGGCCGACGAGGTCGAGGTCTCCCTCGCCGGGCAGCAGGCGTCGGTGCTGGGTCTCGTCGGACAGGTCGGGCTCGGGGTCGATGGGCGCATCGTCGATCTGCACGTACAGCACCCGATCGCCGGGGATCTCGCGGAGCTCGGCGAACGTCGAGCCGCTGCGGAAGAAGTGCCACGAGTCGATGAGCAGCCCGCCGTTGGGCCGGCCTGCGTTGCGCACGATCTGCCAGGCGGTGGCCAGGTCGGCGATGCCGGCCCAGGGGAGGAACTCGAGATGCGCCAACAGTCCGTGCTCGGCCGCCGTGTCGCACACCGCGGCGAACCCCGCGGTAGCGGTGTCGACGTCGACGGCGACGCCGTAGAACTCGACGACCGTGAGCGATCGGGCGCCGATCGATTCGGCCAAGGGGCACAAGGCATCGGCGGTGTTCGAGAGCAGGAACCCTCCCACCTCGGGCCCCCACTCGGCCGGCGGCACCTGGCCGGGGAACCATGTCGTGACCGCATCGAGCTCGGAGACGGCCAGGCCGTGGTCGGCGAGGCGGGTGCGGAACTCGGCGGCGCTCATCCCGGTCGCCAGCACGCTGTGCACCTCGGGTGGCTGCAACGAGATCGCGCTGAACCCGTTGGCCTGCGCCGGCTCCAGCCGATCGAGGACGGGCGCCGGCTGCACGCACGCCGTGCACAACACCAGATCGCCCCGCCCCAGTCCCGTCCCCATCCCGAGCTCCCCCTCACGCCACCAGCGTGTGTCAGCCCCACCCCACCAAACTTGTGCAGAAATCGTCGCCTGGCGACGATCTCTGCACACAGAACGAGCCGTGCCCCCGAAGCGCTTACGCCAGGGCCGAGAAGTCGACCTGGCCGGTGGTCATGGCGGCGGTGAAGCCGGCGTCGCAGAGCATGTTCACGCCGTTCACGTAGGCCGCGGCGTCGCTGCCGAGGAAGGCCAGCACGGTGGCGACCTCGCGGGCCGTCACCAAACGCCCGTTGGTCTCCGACACGTTCCAGTCGATGAGCTTGTCGGTCATGGTCTGGCGGAAGTCGACGAGCAGCGGCGTGTCGATGGGCGACGGGCACACGCTGTTGGTGCGCACACCCCGGCGGATCGTCGGCCGAGACGAGCGCATCGTGTACACCTGCACGAGCTCCTTGGAGAAGAAGTACGGCATGGTGCCGATGTCGGCGATGTTGGCATCGACCCAGGCCAGCGACTTGGCCCAGTCGTCGATGTCGAGCAGCTCGGTGATCTGGGCCAGGCGGGCCGCCCATTGCCCGCCGGCGGTGGATGCCGTGTTGACGATCGCCGAGCCGTCGGGCATGTGGTCGAGCAGGCGCTCGGACAGCCGCCGCAGCGCCAGGTAGTTGACCGCGATCACCGTCGCCGGGGCCTGCGTGTCGGCCACGCCGGCGTTGTTGAACAGTGCGTGCACGGACCCGGCGGCTCCGATCGACGCGATGGCCGCGTCGACGGCTGCCTCGTCGCCCAGGTTCGTCTGGAGGAACGTGTCGTGCGGACCGGACGGGGCCTTCACGTCGAGCACCGTCAGGTGGGCGACGTCGATCTCGGCCAGCACGTCGAGAAGCGCTGCGCCCACTCCGGTGGCCGCTCCCGTCACCACCACTCGCTTGCCGGCATAGCTGAACGGGTTGCTCATGTGTGCGTCCTTTTGTGTGGGGTGCGGGGGCGCCGCTCGTGGGGGCTCCTGTCGAACCTCGTGGGCTGACAGTCTCCCCGCGATCGTCCCCCGCGCGCCCGTCGACGTGTTACGCGGCGCGCCCGTCGAGGAAGGCCTGGGCGTGGTGGACGACGTACTCGATGCCGTCGTCGTCGATGGCGTGGTTGCACGGGAGGATGAGGCCGGTCTCCATCACGATGTCGGCGTTGGGCAAGCCACCCGAGGCGATGCGGTGCGGCACCGAGGCGAACGCCGGCTGACGGGTGACGTTGCCCGTCCACACCATGCGGGTGTCGATGCCCTGGGCCTCCATGTGTTGCTGGAAGGCCGCTCGCCGCACGCCCGACTCGGGGCGGATCAGGATCGGGAACATGTGCCAGCCCGTCTCGACCCCCTCGGTGAGGCGGGGCAGCACGAACACCTCGGGATGCTTCGAGAAGAAGTCGCTGAGCAGCGCGAAGTTGCGCTGGCGGCGAGCCAGGTTGAGCGG
The DNA here is from genome assembly GCA_031362415.1 of Actinomycetes bacterium. Taxonomy (GTDB): domain Bacteria; phylum Actinomycetota; class Acidimicrobiia; order IMCC26256; family VFJJ01; genus VFJJ01. The sequence goes on from JANLSK010000016.1 coordinate 9,937, forward strand.
CAGCTTGCGCATCTGCACCACGCCGAACGCGGCGGAGATCTCCGACGGCTCGAAGTTCCAGCCCACCTCGTCGAAGATGAACAGGTCGTCGTACTCGATGCCGTCGATCTCCGAGAAGAAGCGCTTGTCACCCTTCTTCGAGCCGAACAACTTGGGCTCGCTGCGCCGGCCCCAGCGCCGCAACAACAACGCACGGTCAAGGAGAGCGTCGTCGTCGACACAGATCATCCCGCCGGTGCCGGCCGCGGTGATGATGTGCGAGAGGGCGAAGCTGGTGAGCGAGATGTCGGCCCGGGTACCGGTGGGCGTGCCCCGGAGCGTCGCGCCCAGGCAGTCGCAGGAATCCTCGACCACCTGCAGGCCGTGGGCATCGGCGATGGCGCGGATGCGGTCCCAGTCGGGGCAGTTCCCGATGAGGTTGGGCGCCAGGATGGCCTTGGTGCGAGGGCCGATCGCGCTCTCGATCTGCTCCACGTCGATCTGGTACGTGTCGGGCTCGACATCCACGTACACGGGGACGAGCCCGGCTCGCACCATGGGCGCGATGTCGGTCGAGAAGGTGACGGCCGAGGTGATGATCTCGTCGCCAGGCACCAAGCCCAGCAGCTCGACGGCGAGGTACAGCGCCGACGACCCCGAGTTGACCATCACCCCTCGGCGCTTGCCGAACGAGGCGGCGACGAGCCGTTCCATCTCCTTGACGTTCCGGCCGATCCGCAGGGCCGACGGTCCGCCGCGCAGCACGGCCACGACGGCCTCGATCTCCTCCTCGTCGTGGACGCTCCCCGCGTACTCCACTCGCTTCATGGGAGGCGCTCGTCTCAGTCGCGGAAGAACGCCGGGCTGGTGGCGCCGGCGGGAATGGCCTCGAGCGGGGTGGCGATCTCCTCGACCGTCGGGCCGATCTTCTCGGCCAATGCCCCCAGCTTCACGAGGTCGAATCCGTACACTGCAGCGGCGTTTTCGGAGAAGATGCGCCGCAGATCGGCCTCGGGCCAGTCGGCGAAGCTGCGCCGCAGCGACTCGGTCGTGAACGGCGACACCGACTCGTGGTGGGGGTAGTCGCTGCCCCACATGATCTTGTCGAGGCCGATGTCGCGAAACGTCGCCGCCTCGCCGGGGCTCGGGAAGCTGGCGCCGATCCACACGTTGGTGCGGAAGTAGTCGCTCGGCGAGCGGGGCATCACAGCCTCGGCGGGCACGCCCAGCTCACCGATGCGCCCGGCGACCATCTGCGCGTAGAGCCCGTCCATGTTCTTGAGCACGCCGGGCACCCAGCTCGCACCCTGCTCGGTGAGGATGAGCTTCAACGCCGGGAAGCGCTCGAACACGCCGCCCCAGAGCAGGTGCCACAGGGCCCGGTTGCAGAAGAAGCTCGTCTCCATCACGAAGAGCAGGTTGCGGATGGGGGTGGCCGGGTAGTCGGGCAGGCCGCTGCCCCCGGAGTGGTGCGTGACCGGCATGTCGAGCTCTTGGCAGACGGCCCACAGCCGGTCGTAGGTGGTGGAGTACAGCGGATCGATCCAGGGCGTGTCGGGCGAGACGCCAGGCAACAGCACGCCGTTGATGCCATGCGCCTTGCACCAGCGCACGTCGGCGATGGCCTCGTCGACGTCGTTCAGGAAGATCTGCCCGAGCCCGAAGCGGCGTTCGGGGAAGGCAGCCACGAAGTCGGCCAGCCAACGGTTGTGGGCCCGGATGCCCACGAGCCTGATCTCCAGGTCTTCGGGGCGGGGCGCCGGTGCTACCACCACGCCGGTGGGGAAGAACGGCGGCACCGTGTTGGGGAAGACCACCTCGGCGACGATGCCCTCGCGGTCGAGATCGCCGTTGCGGCGGTCGTTGTCCCAGTTGCGGGAGCGGCCGTCGTCTTGCAGGTCGCGGAAGGGGTTCTTGTACTTGCCCCGCCACGCGTCGAAGTCTTCCTTGTGCTTGTCGGAGAGGTACTCGCGGTACTGCGCGTGATTGCCGCCGGCGTGACAGTCGGACGAGATGATCGTGTACCGGGGCGCGGCCGTGGAAGTCGAGGTCGTCATGAGCCAACGCTACCGCGAGAGTATTGACTCAGTCAAGCGATCTTGGGGCTCCTCCAGCACGGCGGGCCCCGCCAGTGCTGGAGGAGAGTTAACCTCCGACGGTCGGCCCGGCCACGGCTGCGGGGCACGAGAAGAGCGAGGTACGCGGTGATCGTCGACGTCGACACTCACTGGGAAGCGACGGGCTTCGAGGACGGGCGTCATCCGCTCGAACCCTGGCTCGACCGGGTGCCGAGTGGGCTCGCCCGCCTCAGCCACGCCATGGCTGGCGACCTGCTGCTGGGCCTGCCCGAGGCTCGCCGGCCGACGCCCAAGGAGCTCCTCGTCGGGCTGATGAGCCTGGCCTCCGAACGGGGTGGTCCGGTGGTGATCCATCCGTTGCACGACTCGTCGGCGGCCGAGCGGATCGAATGGATGGACCGCATCGGCATCGATCACTGCCTCGTCAACCCCGGTGGCTACTGGCAGCTCCTCGACTTCCTCGGGGCCGACCGAGCGGCCGGGGCCATGCGCTGCAACGATTTTCTCGCCGAGCAGCTGAGCGATCACGCCGACCGTCTGCACCTCGTGGCCACCGTCGACCTGAACGATGTCGACGTCGCGGTGGCCGAGCTGGAACGGTCCCGGGCGCTGGGGGCTCGGGCGTTCTTCCTCTACACGGTCAACGGTCGCCCGCCCGGTGGGCGCTCGCCGGGCCATCCCGACAACGACCGGGTGTGGTCGGCCGCCACGGCCCTCGGGATGGTGGCCGTCATCCACGTCGGCAACACCGCAGCCGATTTCGACGGCTGGGCCGACATCGGCTGGGACGTGCCCGGCAGTGCCGGCGTCGGCGGGCTGATTCGGCTGGCCAACACCAAGCGCATCCACGCCGCGCAGGACCTCATCTCGGCGCTGCTGTTCGGTGGGGTCTTCGCCCGTCATCCGGCGCTGACGGTGCTGCTGGCCGAGATGCGGGTGGGCTGGGTGCCGTCGTTCGTGAAGACCCTCGAACGCCAGGCTGCACCGTCGGCGGTGATCGGCGAATGGCCGTTCGAGGCGTCGGGGGCCGAGATGCTCCGACGCAACCTGCGCCTCACGCCCTTGCCGGGCTTCGGCGATGACGACGCGCTCGACGTGCTCGGCGCCCTGCCCGGGATGTGCGTGTGGTCGTCCGACTATCCCCACCTCGAAGGCAACTCCGACCCCATCGAGCTGTATCGCCCGGGGCTCGATGCTCTTGACGCCGAGCTCCGGAACGCGTTCCTCGGCGCCACCATGGAGAAGTGCTTCAGCCGGACGGGCGACCCGTTGGCCGCGCCGTCGAGTGGGAGGGCGTAGCTCGTGATCGACTTCGATCGAACGCTCGGCTGGAAGGCGCTCGAGGAGCGGCTGGCGGTGACCGAGAGCCCCCGCCAGCGCAGCCTCATCGCGACCGTCATCGCCCACTCGAAGGCCGAGTGCGCCTACGACCTCGAAGGCCTCATGGCGACGCTCGTCGAGGAGCCCGAGTACCACTTCTGGTCACACGGCGCCGACCGGGGACCCAAGGGCCAACAGGCGGTTCGCGAGTACTACGCCGCCTACGTGGCCAGCGGCGGCGCCGTGATCTCGTCGCCCAAGGAGCGCATCATCGTCGACGACATGAGCGTGTGCCACGAGGGCACGCTCACCACGTTGGCCTCGGGGAAGCTCGCCAAGGCCCGGGGCTACACCGTTGCCGACGAGTCGGGCCACTACCTGCTGCGGATGCGCAACACCGTGTTGTGGACGTTCGACGATCGGGCCCGGGCCTTCGGCGAGGACGCCTACTCGGTGATCCTTCCCGACGCCTGGGAGCGGGTCGAGACCTCGGAGCTGCCCGACTTCTACCTGGGGTACCTGACCTCGATCGGCCACGCCGTCTGAGGCCCAACTGGTCGTGCGTTAGCCCACCTGCGATAGAACGCACGACCACATGTGGTGGACGCGGGCTGACGGTCAGACCCGGACACCGTTCACGGGGTCACGAGGGGGCAGGTTGTAGCCCCGCTCGTCGTGCAGAGCACTCGCCCCTGGATGGCCGGGCTGATCGGGCTGTTGGCGGCCACGTAGGCGCGAACGCCGGCCTCCATGATGGCCCTGGTCGTGGCCCGGGCGATCACGTTCGGGTAACCGTCGCCCCCGGCGGCTGTGAAGTCGTTGGTGGCGAAGGTGTGTCACGCTCTTCTCGCTCGGCGAGTCGACCCTCGGGGCCGCCCGCACCGTTGGTCCCGACACGTTGCGCACCCTCGATGCGCTGCACTTGGCCGCGGCATTGGAGCTCGGCGCCGATCTCGATGCTGTGCTCACCTCCGACCGTCGACTCGCGGCCGGATGTGTGAGTGAAGGGTGCGACGTCGTGGGGCCCGGTCGGGCCGACGGCTGGTGGCAGCAGCGGTAGGAGCCGGCCCCGAGTTCGACAGGGGTTGGCAGGTGACGAGGCGGCTGGGAGAACGCACGAACCCCGTGACCAGATCTTCCTGGGCACGGGGTTCTCATGAAGTGCGGAGTGGAGGTGGCGGGAGTCGAACCCGCGTCTTCCAAGCCGTTGATGATCCTTCTCCGAGCGCAGTCGATGATTGGATCTCGGTCAACGAGCGGACATCGACATCCCCTCGTCAACCCAGTCCCGTGAATGTCCTGTCACCCCCCGGAACCGTGGGTGACAGTGAGCCGATCTTGGATGACGCCCGAATCTCCGACCGACTGGCCGAGCCGGAGTGGACGGCTCTTGATTCGCTAGCCCTATTTAGGCAGCGAGAGCGAGTTCGTGCTGGTTGGCACTTGTGGTTGTTCCGGTTTGGTGACGAGGTCCCGGAGACCCCGGCTCGCTTCGCTCATCTCTGTGCCCAGAATCGAAACCTTGCACCCCCAGGGTGGAGGGAAGGCACTGCTGGTACCGCTGTCGTCTACCGCTGGTGTCGGGGCAACCCCGATGTCGGCAAGTCTATTTCCCCGCCGGCACCCGCCGGCACCCGTCAGTCCTCGGCGGTGTTCACGCGCTGGTTGGCCTTGACGGCGCGGTCGATGTCGCGTTGGGCGTCGCGCTCGGCCAGCGAGTTGCGCTTGTCGTAGCGCTTCTTGCCGCGGGCCAGGCCCAGCTCGATCTTGGCCAGCCCGTGGGTGAAGTAGATGCGCAGCGGGATGAGGGTGAGGCCCTGCTGCTCGATCTGGGTGCGGAGCTCCAGCGCCTGGCTCTTGTGCAGCAGCAGCTTGCGCTTGCGGTCGACCATGGGGGTGTCGCGGGCGAAGCCGTAGGGCGAGATGTGCATCCCGTGCAGCCACACCTCGCTGCCCTCGACGTTGCCCCAGGCCTCCCTGATCTGCACCTTGGCCTCACGCAGCGACTTGACCTCGGAGCCAACCAGCACGACCCCGCACTCGATGGTCTCGAGGATCTCGTAGTCGTGACGGGCGCGGCGGTTGGTGGCGACGGTCCTGTCGCCGCGCAGGAGCGCAGCTTTGTCGGGGCTGACGGTCTTGGTCTTCGGAGTCGGGGTGGCCACGATGCCCACCGTACCCGTCTCGCGCCGGTGGCCGACTCGGAATCGTGCCCCCGATAGGCTCCGCGCCATGGCCAACCAGGGATCGATTCTCGGCAACTCCGTCCAGCGCAAGGAGGACCCGGCGCTCATCACCGGCGAGGCCCGCTACGTCGACGACCTCGCTGTCGACGGTGTGCTGAGCACCGTCTTCGTGCGCTCCACGGTGGCTCATGGCACGATCACCTCGATCGACACCGCGGCGGCCAAGGCCATGCCCGGTGTCGTCGCCGTGTACACGTTCGACGACCTCGGTGTCGCGCCGCAGGCCGGCTTCGTGTTCCTGCCCGCGTTCGCCCGTCCGCCGCTGGCCACGGGCAAGGTCCGCTTTGTCGGCGAGGCGGTCGTCGCCATCGTGGCTGAGACCCGGGCCCAGGCCGTCGACGCAGCCGAGGCCGTGGTCGTGGAGTACGACGTGCTGGCGGCCGTCACCGATGCCGAGGCGGCGCTGGCTCCCGACGCCCCCGAGGTGTGGGCCGACGCGGGCATGGGCGGCAAGAACATCTGCTTCGGCCTCCAGCCCGAGAAGATCGACGACCTCTTCGACGAGGCCGACGTGGTGGTGAAGGGCCGCTTCATCAATCAGCGCTTGGCCGCCGTGCCCATGGAGGCCAACGGGATCGTCGTCACGCCCGACGGTCCGGGAGGCCTGAAGGTCTGGGTGGCCACCCAAGGCCCGCACTCTGTGCGTGACGGTCTGGCTGGTGCGCTGGGCCTGGCCCCCGAGCAGATCCGGGTGATCGCCCCGGCGGTGGGCGGCGGGTTCGGAGCCAAGTCGGGCACCTACGCCGAGTTCATGGTGGTCGCCAAGGCGGCGCTGCTGTTGGGTCGACCGGTGAAGTGGGCCGAGACCCGGTCCGAGAACATGGTCTCGATGAGCCACGGGCGGGGCCAGATCCAGTACGTCGAGATGGGTCTGAAGCGCGACGGCACCATCGTGGGCCTCCGGGTACGGGTGATCGCCGATGGTGGGGCCTACCCGGCGATCGGCGCGTTCTTGCCGTTCCTCACCAAGTCGATGGCCCAAGGGGTGTATGAGATTCCCCGCATCGAGTTCAATGCCGTCTCGGTCGCGACCAACACCACGGCCACCGCGGCGTACCGGGGCGCAGGCCGGCCCGAGGCCACGGCACTGCTGGAGCGCATCATCGACCTGGCGGCCGTCGAGTTGGCGATCGACCCGGCCGAGTTGCGCCGCCGCAACCTCATCGCCCCGTCTCGCTTCCCGCTGACGACCGTCACCGGCGCGAACTACGACGTGGGCGACTACGAGCGCTCGCTCGACGAGGCGCTGCGAGTCGCCGGGTACGCCGAGCTGCGGGCCGAGCAGGCCTTGCGGCGGAGTCGGGGCGACAACCTGGCGTTGGGGATCGGCGTCTCGGCCTACGTCGAGGTGACCGCCGGGGGCCTGTTCACCGAGTACGGGGCCTGCGAGGTCGGCGCCGACGGGAAGGTCACCATCAAGGCCGGCACGTCGAGCCACGGCCAGGGTCACGACACGGCCTTCGCCATGATCGCCGCCGAGATCCTCGGGATTTCGATCGACGACATCACGCTCGTCCAGTCCGACACGGGGCTCGTGCCTCGGGGCCAAGGGACGATGGGCTCGCGATCGCTCCAGATCGCCGGGTCGGCCATCTACCGGGCCTCGGAGGTCGTGCTCGACAAGGCCCGCCAGCTCGCGGCTCACCTGCTGGAGGCCAACCCCGACGACATCGTGGCCGCCGACGGGCGCGTCGGCGTGGCCGGGACGCCATCGGCCTCGATGAGCTGGGGTGAGCTGGCCCAAGCCGGCGCCGACCCGGCCCGTCTGCCCGAGGGGATGGAGCCCGGCCTGGCCGCCGAGCTCGACTTCAACCAGGGCGACGCGACGTATCCGTTCGGCTCGCACGTGGCCGTGGTCGAGGTCGACCTCGAGACCGGCGGTGTGACCCTGGTACGCCATGTGGCCGTCGACGACTGTGGCCGGCGCCTCAACCCCATGCTGGTGGCCGGCCAGCAGCACGGAGGCATCGCCCAAGGTGTGGCCCAGGTGCTGTTCGAGGGTGTGCAGTACGACGGCGACGGCAACCCGCTCACGGCCAACCTCATGGACTACCTGATGCCGTCGTCGGCTGAGCTGCCGTCGTACGAGGCGTCGAACACCGAGACGCCCACGCCCAAGAATCCCTTGGGGGCCAAGGGGATCGGCGAGTCAGGCACCATCGGCTCCACGCCGGCCGTGCACTCGGCCGTGGTGGATGCCTTGGCGCACCTGGGGATCACCCACATCGACATGCCGGTCACCCCGGCCAAGATCTGGGCTGCGCTGGCCGTCTCGAGCGCACGCGCAACGAGCGCGGCGAGCTGACGGGCGCCGGCTGGCTCGGGCGCACCCGGGTCTCGGGCAAGGAGCCACATCGTGGGCAAGGGCGAGTACAACTTCTTCGATCCGCACCTGCGGGACGATCCGTACCCGTTCTTCGACCGGCTCCGCGAAGACGATCCCGTGTACCAGACGGATTTCGGCTACTGGTACGTGAGCCGCTACGACGACATCGTTGCGTTGGTGCGCGATCCCCGTCTGGGCGCAGGCACCGGTGTGGCCGACTCGCTCGGGCTGGCGCACGGTCGGCTCCGCGACCTCATGGACACCTGGGTCATGTCGGTCGACGGAGCGCATCACACGCGGGTCAGGCGCCTGTTCAGCCGGGCGTTCACTCCCCGGGCGGTCGAGGCGCTCAGGCCGGCGATCGAGGCGGTCACCGCAGCGGCGCTCGATCGGATGGCCGCAGCGTTCTCTGCTGGTGAGCCCGTCGACGTTGTCGGCGATCTGGCTTTCGCGGTGCCGATGGAGGTCGTCCGCCTGCTGTTCGGCGCCCCGGCCGACGAGTGGGACGAGCGCGTGGTGGCCCTGTTCGACGGGCGCGACACGGGCGACATGGGCGACACGGGCGAGGGGGGCGGCGGCGCGGGCGGCGGTCCGCTCGGAGCGATGGTGGCGCTGTCGGAGTACTTCGAGCATTCGGTGCTGCCGGCCCGGCGAGATGCACCGGGCGACGACATCTTCTCGGCCATGGTCGTGGGCGACGACGAAGGCACGCTCGGCGACTTCGAGTTGATCGCCAACGCGGTGCTGCTCGTGACCGCCGGGTTCGAGACCACGCAATGCTTGCTGGCCAACACGATCCTGGCGCTGCTGAGCCATCCCGATGCGCTCGGGTGGCTCCTCGCCGACCCGCGGGGTCGGGCCGGGGGCACGATCGAGGAGTGCCTGCGCTGGGAGCCGGCCGCGCTGTCGACCACCCGTCAGACCACGTGCCCGGTCGAGGTGGCGGGGACGACCATCCCCGAGGGCGCCAAGATCTTGTTCTCGGTGATCGCGGGTAACCGCGATCCTCGCCGGTACTCCGAGCCATCTGAGTTCGACCCGTCCCGAATCGACATACGCCCCTTGACCTTTGGTGGCGGCGTGCACGTCTGTGTCGGCGCGGCGTTGGCCCGGCTGGAGGGCGAGATCGTCATCGGCGCGCTGTTCGAGCGCTTCCCCGGCCTCGAGCTCGCTCCCGAGGCGACCGTCGAGTGGGCGGCGAGCAACCCCACGGTTCGTCGCCCGTCCCGCCTGCTGGTGCGGTCGGGACGGTAGGGGCCGTGACCGGGGCCGTGACCGGCGAGCCTTCCCCGGGTCTCGGGGAGCCTTCCCCGGGTGTCGTCGGGCCCGACCGATCTGCGGTTCCGCTCGTCGACCCCGCACGCTACGGGTCGGGTTCGTACCGGCGGCGGTTCCGGTTCGTGGCCCGCTCATCCACGCTCGTGGTCGGCGAGATGGAAGACGACTTCCACCACTTCGGCGTGAGGCTGCACCACGACGGCGTGCGGGTGCGACGGGCCGAGGGCGTCTCGCTGCGCACCCCGTGGGTGACGTGTGTCGACGGGAGCCGGCTCATTGCGCGCATCGAGGGTATGGAGCTCTCGCCGAGCGCGACCGCCGCCGGTGCGGTGACCGCAGCCCGTGCGCAGTGCACCCACGTGTTCGACCTGGCCGGTCTGTGCGTGGCCCACGCCTGGCGCAGCGCCCACGGAGTTGGCCGGTCCGTGCGCCAATACGACTGCGACATCCCCGACCGTGATGCCGCCGGCCGTCACACCTGCCGGGTGTGGCGCGATGGCGAGCCGGTGCTGGCGTGGCATCTCGACGGCTACACGATCATCGGGCCCGAGCCCTTCGCCGGGGTGAGCCTGGCCGGTGGATTCCTCCGGTTCTGCGAGGAGCGTCTCGATCTCGACACGGCCGAGGCCGCCGTTGCCCTGCGCCGGGCGGTGTACATCAGCGGCGGCCGGTTGCAGCAGCTCGACGTGTATCGCGTCGCCAGCGACGTCGCCGGAGCGTCGCTGGGCACATGTCACACCTACACGCCCGGCATCGCCCAGGTTGCCGTGCGCCGCAAGGGGACCCAGCACGACTTCACCGACCACGCCGACGTCTTGTTGACCGGCGGCGAGACCGATGGCGAGACCGATGCTCCGTCCGGGCCTGGTCGATGATCGAGCCGGGATCGAGCCTCTGGGAGCTGGTCGTCGCCCGAGCCTCGGTCACCCCCGACGCCCTGTGCGCCGTCGATGAGGACGACCGGGAGCTCAGCTTCGACGCCGTGCGCGACCGGGCCGAGCGCTGCGCCGCCGTGCTGTCGTCGCAGCACGGCTTGGGGCGGGGCTCGGTCGTGGCGTGGCAAATGCCCACCTGGATCGAGACGCTCGTGCTCTGCTGCGCCCTGTCCCGCTTGGGGGCCGTGCAGGTGCCGATCATCCCCATCCTGCGCGAGCGGGAGCTGACGTTCATCCTCGGACGGACGGGCGCCACCCTGTTCATCGTCCCGTCCACGTTCCGGGGCGTCGACCATGTCGCCCTGGCCCGCAACGTCGTCGCCGGCCTCGATGATTCGTGCCCGGTGCTGGCGCTCGATCGGGGCGACGACCTCGGGCTTCTGGCCCCGGCCGATGCCCCGCCTGATCAGAGAGCCGCTCCAGCGCCTGCCGTCCCCGCCGTTCCCGCCGTCCCCGCTGTCCCTGCACCCGCTCGTGACGGCGTGCGCTGGATCTTCGCCACATCGGGTACCGAGGCCGACCCCAAGCTCGTGCTGCACAGTGATGCCACGGTGATCGCGGCGGCTGCCGGGGTGGCCCGGGCGCACGGGATGGGCCCCGACGACCGGTTCGCCTTCGTGTTCCCCGTCACCCACGTTGGCGGTGTGCAGACGCTGGCGTCGTCGCTGCTGGCGGGCTTCGGCTCGATCCTGGTCGAGGCGTTCTCCCCGGCCACGTCGATCCCCGTGCTGGCCCGTCACGGGGTCACCGTCGCCGGGGCCGGGACGGCGTTCTGGCTCGCCTACCTGAGCGCGCATCGGGCCCTCCCGCCGGGGCCCGAGAGCGCGCCCCTCTTTCCGCGCCTGCGGGCCATGGTCGGCGGCGGTGCGCCCAAGCCACCGGAGCTTGTCCACGAGATCTGGCGCGAGCTCGGCGTGCCCGTCGCCGGGGGCTACGGCCTCACCGAGTGCCCGTCGTGCATCCTCGGCGCCGTCGACGATCCCCGGCCCCGCCTGGCTGACACCGACGGCCGTCCCGTGGCCGGCGTCGAGGCCCGCATCGCCCCCGACACCGGCGAGCTGCTCGTGCGGGGGCCCAGTCGCTGCTTGGGCTATCTCGATCCGGCGATGACCGCCGCGGCGTTCGATGCCGAGGGTTTCCTGCACACCGGTGATCTGGCCACCATCGACGCCGACGGTTGGGTGACGATCACGGGCCGGCTCAAGGACGTCATCATCCGCAAGGGCGAGAACATCTCGGCCAAGGAGGTCGAGGACGTGCTGTACCAGCATCCGGCGATCGCCGACATCGCCGTCGTAGGGCTGCCCGACGCCGAGCGCGGCGAACGAGCCTGCGCAGTGGTCGTGATGGCCACCCCCGCCGCCGCGACCGGGGCAGCGGGGGTGCCGACGCTCTCGCTGGCCGAGCTCGTCGCCCACTGCCGGGCCGCGGGCCTGGCCGTCCACAAGCTACCCGAGCAGCTCGTGGTCGTCGACGAGTTGCCGCGAAACCCGTCCGGCAAGGTGCTCAAGTACGTGTTGCGAGAGCGCTTCGGCTCTTGTTAGTGCCGGCTCCAAGCCGGCCCTGGCGGGCCGGCGTCGCCGGCGGATTCGGGACCGCGCTGCGCTCGGCAACAGCAACAGCAACGCCGATGGTGACAACATGTCGCCCATGATGATCTCGTCCGACTCGCATCTCGTCGAGTGGCCCGACCTCTGGTCTGACCGGATCGATCGGGAGTTCGCCGACCGGGGCCCGGTCGTGCAGCACCTCGACGACGGCGACTGGTGGTTCATCGACGGCCGGAAGTCGATGTCGTTCCTGGGGATCCAGACGGGCGACCGGTTCGTGAAGGACTCGCGCCAGCTCCGCACCAGCGCCGAGTTCTCGGAGGTTCGCCCCGGCGCCTACGACCCCCACGCCTTCGTGCAGGAGAATCTGAGCGATGGGGTAATAGGTTCAATCATCTATCCAAGTCAGGGATTGCTCGTGTTCGGCATCACTGACACACGCCTGTGCTCGGCCACCATGCGGGCGTACAACGACGCCGTGGCCGAGTTCTGTGGCGACGAGCCCCGGCACTTGAAGGCCATCGGGATGCTCAACGTCGACGACATCGCCGAGGCCGTGGCCGAGCTGGAACGGTGCCGGGGAATCGGCTTGGCCGGCGCGCTTATCACCGTGCTCCCGCCAGCATCCGAGCCGTACGACCATCCCCGCTACGAGCCCCTGTGGACGGCCGCCGCTGCTTTGGCGATGCCGCTCAGCATGCACGTGGCCACCGGCCGCCAGGTGGCCAGCGTCGACACCAACCAGCCCGACGTGCAGCACGTCTCGCCGTCGGCGTTCTACCTGCAAGATCACTTCGTCCGGAAGTCCTTGGGGGAGATGATCTTCTCGGGCGTCTTCGAGCGTCACCCGGCCTTGCGGGTCGGGTCGATCGAGCACGAGGTGGGATGGGTCCCGTTCTTCCTCGGACAGATGGATTACACGTACACCCAGCGCCCCGTGCGAGGGAACTGGCACCGCTTCGCCGACCCCGCCATGCGGCCCAGCCACTGGTTCCACAAGAACTGCTTCGTGAGCTTCCAGGAGGACGCGTCGGGTCTGCGGCTGCGCGACGTGTGCGGTGTGAACACGCTCATGTGGGGCTCCGACTATCCCCACACCGAGTCGACCTTCCCCCGGTCGCGCGAGATCGTCGCCGAGGTGCTGCAGGGCGTCCCTGACGACGAGCGCGAGCTCATCACCGCCGGCAACGCCCGAGCCCTGTATGGATTCGAGGCGTGACCCCGGGCTTCACTCCACGAACGGGGTGACCTGCGGGGCGAGGTGCTGCGCCAGGTCGCCGTGCAGCTCGGAGTGGATGTGCCGGGAGCGCCAGGTCCAGGTGCGGTCGACGAGCACGAACGTGTCGTCGTTCCAGCCGGCATCGATGATCTGGAACGGCAGCACGTCGGTCGACTGCATCATCGTGTAGTAGCTGCGGCACCGGGCCGAGCTCACCCGGTCGCCTTCGACGTCAAGGGTGATCACGATGTTCGTCGAGAGGTGGTGCGTGCGAGCCCCGCCGCTCGGGTACAGCCGCGTCGCCGCTGCGTACTGGGCGGTCACGGCCTCGGCCCCACCCCAGGACCCGTCCATCCCCTCGACCGACAGCGCTCCCTTGGCCATCAGCGCCCCGAGTGCAGCGTGGTCACCGCGGTCGTTGGCCGCGTCCCACTCGAAGATCAGCCGCTCGATCGCCGCCCGGTGCTGGCTCATCGTCGCTCCGTCCCCACTGATTGATGGTTGTGACCCCCGGCGCCACCGCTCGGCGACCGTGAAGGAACCTTGTCGGTCGTCGCCCCACCCTAAAGAAAGTCGCGCTTTCCTTTCAGGTCGCCGTAGGATTTTGACCGTGGATACCGAGTTGTACACCGAGACGGTCTTTGGCGAAGCGCGCCGAACAATCGGTCGATTCGGGTACGTTGCTGCGGTGGTTTGCCAACGACATCCTCACGATCTTGATGGATGACGGTGACGCGAGGCTCGACCCGCGTCGCGCGCGGTTCGTAGGCTGGGCTCGTGGTGCTCGAGAGTCGTGATGAGATCGCCAACCTGATCTTCCTCGTCGACGAGGCGCTCGACGACGGGCGCTTCGAAGCCGTCGGAGCATTGCTGGCCCACGCCCGGTGCACGACCGCCACGACCGGCACGGTGATCGTTGGGTCGCAGGCGGTGGTCGACGATTGCCGGCGGTCGATCCGGCTTCATGCCGACGGCCTACCGCACACGCTCACGCTGTCGACGAATCTGCTTCACGACATCGACGACGCGGCCGGCCGGGCCCGCGTGCAGTCGGTGTTCACCGTGTGGCAACAGGCCGACGGGTTCGCGCTCCAGCCCATCCTGGCAGGCGCTCAGCACGACACGTTCGAGCGCGTCGACGGTCGCTGGCGCTTCGCCACCCGGGAGATCGAGGTGCGTCACGCCGGCGACCTGAGCGCCCATGTGCTCACGGGCTCTGGTTCGAGCGGGGACGGGCGATGACCGGCACCGCCGCGACACACGGCGCGGTCCGATCGTCGGCCGACGAGATCCGTGATCTCATCCACCGGTACTCGTGGCTCGTCGACCAGGCGGAGTTCGACGAGATGGCCGCGCTGTTCGAGCACGCCGTCACCAGCAACGGCAAGGACTCGAGCATCGAGATGGGTTCACCCGCCGAGCTCGCGGCGATGTATCGCGGGAACCACCGCCTCTACGACGTCGACGTCGGCGTCGCCGAGAGGGAGGGCCCGGCCCGGCGCCCACTCTGCCGGCACCTGTGCACCAACGTGATCATCGACATCGACGACGGTCATCCGAGTGGCGAACGGGCGACCGCCCGCTCGAAGTACGTGGTGCAGCAGGCTGTAGCCGAAACGGGATTTGCGCTCCAGGCCATCGTGGCCGGCCGTTACCACGACACCTTCGAGCGTGTCGACGGGCGGTGGCGCTTCGTCGAGCGGGTCTTCTTCGTCGACCTCGTCGGCGACCTCTCAGCCCACCACCTCTCGGCCGCCCACTGACGCTCTGACCACTGGCGCACTGACCACTGGTCAGCCCCGGCGCACACACGTGCCACGAGCCCGGCCGGCATGCTCGGGATCGCCGGGTGCTGGCACACTCAACCGCGGGCTGGCCCTGCGTCGCCACGGGAGATCGAAGGGAACGAGCCATGAACGAGCGGAGTTACGAGACGGTGTTGTACCGGCAGGAGGGCGGGGTTGCGTACGTGACGCTCAATCGGCCCAAGCAGCTCAACGCGTTCAACGGCACGATGTGCACGGAGTTGCGTGACCTGTGGCGAGGGCTGCGGCCTGACGCCTCGGTGCGCTGCGTCGTGCTCAGCGCGGCGGGGGAGAAGGCGTTCTGCACGGGGGTCGACCGCAGCGAGGTGAACGTCGACTATGCCGATCAGCTCGCCGCGGGCGAGAACGCCGGCACGGCGAACGTGGGCGGCTTTTCGAGCCCGTTCATGCTCGACGATCCGGGTGCCCAGGTGGGGCCCAAGAGCAACGACTACTGGAAGCCGGTCATCGCGGCCGTCAACGGGATGGCCTGTGGCGGTGCGTTCTACATGCTCGGCGAGTCGGATTTCATCATCGCCGCCGAGCACGCCACGTTCTTCGACCCGCACGTCACCTACGGCATGCCCACGGTCTTCGAGCCCATCCACATGATGCAGAAGATGCCGTTCCACGAGATCATGCGCATCTCGCTCATGGGCAACGCCGAGCGGGTCTCGGCCCAGCGGGCCTACGAGATCGGGCTTGTCACCGAGGTCGTACCCGGCGACGAGCTCGTGGCGGCTGCGACGCGCGCCGCCGAGATCATCGCGTCCTACGACCCGATGGCCGTGCAGGCCACGGTGCGGGCGCTCTGGTCGGGGCTCGAGGTCGGACGGTCCCAGGCACTCAGTCAGGGCTACAGCTCCATCGCGTTGGGCCAGACGGCCGAAGGGCTCAGGGCCGGTCAGGACGCGTTCACGTCGGGCCAGCGGATGCAGTGGCGCCTGCGCTAGCCGGTGCGATAGTCACTCCCCGATGAGCGACAGCGACAGCACCTGGCCCCGCGCCATGCCCGGTATCGGCCGTGAGCTGACCGTGCAGCAGGAGCTGGCCTGCATGTTGCGCATCTTGGCCCACGAAGGCTGGCAGGAGAACCTGAGCGGGCACATCACCTGGGTGGCCTCTCCGAGCGGCGACGAAGCCGCCCCCGCCGCCGGCGCCCAGCCGAGCATCGTCGCCGATCATCCCGGGGCCATGTGGGTCAACCCGTGGGGCATGTGGTGGGAGGAGGTCACGGCGTCCGACATCGTGCTCGTGAGCCCGGAAGGCCAGAACCTGTCCGGGAAGTGGGACGTGACACCGGCGGTGTTCATTCACACCGAGCTGCACCGGGCCCGTCCCGACGCCGCGATCGTGGTGCACAATCACCCGTACCACGCCACGCTCCTGGCCAACCTGGGCGAGCTGCCCGAGATCGTGCACCAGAACTCGATCCTGTTCTGGGACGACATCGTGATGGTCGACGAGTACGGCGGCGTCGTCGAGGACGCCAGCGCCGGTGCCGCGCTCGCGAACGCCATCGGCCCAGCATCGGCGGCGCTGCTGCGCAACCATGGAGCCATCGTCACCGCCAGCACCCCCGGCGAGGCCTGTTACAAGGCTGTCACCCTCGAACGCATGTGCCGCTTCCACGCCGATGCACTGGCAACGGGCCGCACGCCCCGCCCCATCGACGGATCGTCGACGAGCGCCCGCCGCGACGAGGTGATGGCGGTCAAGGGCCTGCTGCAGCGCAACACGCCAGACGCGTACTGGCACGGCGCGGTGCGTCAGCTCCTGAGGCGCGAGCCCGGCGTCCTCGACTAGACCGCAGTCACCTCGCCAGCACAGGAGCTCACATCCATGCAGGAGTTCTCCACGACCGTCGCCGGCCTCACGATCAGGGGCGTCCGGGGCGGTGACGGGCCACCTGTCGTCGTCGTGCACCACTCGTTTGGTCATCCCCGGCCTCTGCCGTTCCACGAGGCATTGGCCGCCGATCACGCCGTGTGGGTTCCCGACCTCCCCGGCTTCGGCGAGAGCGACCGTCCCGACTGGGCCCGCCATCCCCGCGACCTGGCCATCCTGCTCGGCCACTTCCTCCGCCGTGAGCACCTGAGCCCGGTGGCCTTGGTGGGTATGGGTTTCGGCGGATGGGTGGCCGCTGAGCTGGCCACCATGGCGCCCGAGCTCATGTCGCACCTGGTGCTGGTGGGTGCGGCCGGGCTGCTCCCCGAGGAGGGCCGGATCTACGACCAGATCCTCGTGTCGCATTCGGCCTACGTGAGCGCGGCCTTCAAGGACCACGACCGCTACACCGGCGTGTACGGCGAGACGCCCACCGACGACCTGCTGATCGCATGGGACCTCAATCGGGAGATGATGACCCGGGTCGCCTGGAAGCCGTACATGTACAACCGCCAGATGGCGCCGCTGCTCTGCGAGGTGCACGTGCCGACCCTGCTCGTGTGGGGCGACGCCGACGCCATCGTCCCGAGGGTCTGCGCAGAGCAGTACCAACGGCTTGTGCCCGATTCCCAGCTCGAGATCGTGGGCGATTGCGGGCATGCCGTCGACATGGAACGTCCGGCCGAGCTGGCCGATCTCGTCACTCGTTTCGTCAAGGCCTGACCGGGTTTCTCGGACGCGAAGGAGCTCCCCGAGATGTTTCTCTGTTACTTCACCGAACAGCCCATGAGCGCCTACCCCGAAGACGAGGGGCTCAAGGCCGGTATCACCAGCGTGCTGTTCTCGAACAAGCACTTCGATCCCGTCGAGGGCGCCCGGTTGTATCGCGAGCGTCTGGCCGAGTACATCGCGGCCGACGATCTCGGGTTCGACGGGATCATGGTGAACGAGCACCACAACGCGCCGTACTGCATGCAGCCCCGCATCACCGTGTGGTCGAGCATCCTCGCCGCGGTCACCAAGAGGGCGAAGATCGTCCAGCTCGGTAACCCGTTGCCGATGTACGACAGCCCGTTGGCCTTCGCTGAAGAGATCGCCATGCTCGACATGATCAGCGAGGGCCGCCTGGTCTCGGGGATCGTGCGCGGCGCTGGCCAGGAAGCCATCTGCGTCAACTCCAACCCGGCGTACAACCGTGAACGCTTCGACGAGGCCCACGATCTGCTCGTGAAGATCATGACCGAGGACGGCCCGTTCCACTGGGAGGGCGAGCACTTCCAGTACCGGGTCGTCAACCCGTGGGTGCGGGTGCTGCAACAGCCCCACCCCCGCATCTGGGTGCCGGGCGTGTTCAGCCCCGAGACGATCGTCTGGGCGGCCGAGCACCGGTACCCCTACATCGCGCTCAACACGCCGATGCACCTCACGCCGCAGCTCTGGAAGACCTACGACGACGCGGCCCGTCGGGTGGGATATGAGCCGGGCCCCGAGAACCGGGGTTATCTGCTGCGCACCCATGTGGCCGACACCGATGCCAAGGCGGAACAGGGCGGCCGGGAGTTCATGTGGATGCAGGGCCAGTTCACCGGGATCGGCCATCCCTACTGGGTGTCGCCCCCAGGCTATGGCAGCCCGGCCCGTCGGCTCATGTACGCCCAGCTCGCCAACGAGCGCGTACCCCGTTCCCTGGCTGGCTCCTACGAACAGCAGACGGCCAACCGCGAGATCGTGGCCGGTTCGCCCCAGAAGGTGATCGACGAGGTCGGGCACATCCTCGAGACGTGTCGACCGTCGATCCTCATGCTGTGGGGCAACGACGGCAAGGTCGACCACAAGGACTCCATGCGCTGCATCGAGCTCCTCGGCGAGAAGGTCGTCCCCGAGCTGCGCAAGATCGGCGACAGCCTCGGGCTCAAGTCGCCCTTCGAGCTCGACACGCCGGTCAGCCTCAAGTTCACGCCCCCCGACGAGATCAACCCTCAGCCGCAACCCGTCGAGGCATGACCGGGCCCGCCACGCTCGCCGGGGTCGTACGCGACAACGCTGCCAAGCAGCCCGACGCCATCGCCTTCATCGAGGCTGGCTCCGGCGCCACGATGTCGTGGCGCGAGTACGAGACCCGTTCCGACCGCGTCGCCGCGGCCCTCGTTGCCCGGGGCCGCGCCCGCGGGGCACGCCTCGGGGTGCAGATCAGCGACGGGCCAATGGTGCACGCGGTCATGGTCGGGCTCGAGAAGGCCGGCATCGTGGGCGTGGGCATCGGGCCCCGGGCCGGAGCGCAGGAGGTCGACCATCTCCTCGGGCGGACGGGCGCCGAGGCGCTCCTGCGCGACGACGACGCGGAAACCCTGTTGCAGCTTGGGGAATCGGCCTCACCGGCGCCTCCCGATCGGGCGTTCGGGCCCGACGAGCTGTGGTTCTTGAACTCCACTTCGGGCACCACGGGGCTGCCCAAGTGCGTGATGCACCAGCAGTCGCGCTGGTTCGCCTTCCACCGCTTTGCCATGGCGGCATCGCCGTTCACCCGCGACGACGTGTTCTGTTCGGCGCTGCCCGCCCCGTTCGGCTTCGGCCTGTGGACGGGCCACTTCACGCCGGCCATCGTGGGGGCTCCCTGCGTGATCTTCGAGCGGTTCACCCCCGACGCCTGCATCGCTGCGCTCGAGCGTTACGGGGTGAGCGTGCTGGCGGCCGTCTCGACGCAGTTCATCATGATGCTCAACTCGCCGGCGCTCGACGGCGCCACGCTCGAGCGCCTGCGGATCATGTACACCGGCGGGGAGATGATCCCGCCCGACCGGGCCGCCGAGTGGGAGGACCGCACAGCCAGCCTGGTGCTCAACTTCTACGGATCGAACGAGACGGGAGTGCTGTCGGGCACGAGCCTCGCCAGCGATCGCGAGACCCGTCTGTACACGGCGGGAACGGTCATCCCCGAGATGCACGTGCGCCTCTTCGACGATGCCGGCAACGACGTGACGGCTTCGGGCGGCCCGGCCGTCCCCGCCGCCAAGGGGCCCACGCTGTGCCTGGGCTACTACGACGATCCCGAGGCCAACGCCAAGCTGTACACCGCCGACGGCTGGATGCTCATGGCCGACTACGCGACCCTCGACGATCGTGGCGTGCTCACCGTGGTCGGACGCTCCAGCGACATCATCATCCGCGGTGGCAAGAACATCAGTGCCCCCAAGGTCGAGGAGGAGATCGCCACCCACCCGGCGGTGGCCTTGGTGGCGGCCGTCGCCATGCCCGACCCGATCTTCGGCGAGCGGGTCTGCGCCTACGTGGTGCTGCGCGACGGCACTCCAGCACCCTCGCTCACGCTGGCCGAGCTCAACGCCCATCTGGCCGAGCGGGGTGTGGGCAAGGAGTACTGGCCGGAACGGCTCGAGATCGTCGCCGGCGACCTGCCCCGTTCGAGCGGAGGCAAGGTGGCCAAGGGCGCTCTCCGTGACGACATCCGCGCCAAGCTCACCGCCGAGCACCCCACACCATCGAGCTCCTGACACCGCCGAGCACTCCACACCATCGAGCACCTGTCGCTGAACGGGGATGGTTCCGCCTGAGCGACAGGTGCTCGCATGGGGCTAGCGGCGGCGGCGCTCGATGACGCCGCAGGCGATGCGGTCGCCGGCATTGCCGGTGGCCGCGGTCCGGTCGAGCGACACCTGGTCGACAGCCGTGTACTGGCCCGACGCGCCGGGCGGGGCTCCCACCGGGATGTTGTTGAAGTTGTCGGGGAGCGCGTGCAACACGACCGCCTTGCCCACGAGCTGGGAGAGGTCGATCTTGGCGGTCAGGAAGGTCATCTCGGTGCCGCCGTCGGGGTTGATCAGCACGTTGGGCATGTCGCCCAGGTGGTTGTTGTGGGTCTGGCCGGGCAGGCTCCAGTGCCCGTCGGCCGAGCCGAACCACGTCGTTGGCAGCGAGCCCGGCTCGATCAGGCAGCCATCGCCGTTGACCGGATTGTTGTTGGCGTGTATGTGGAAGCCGTGGAAGGCATCGAGGGCGGCGCCAGCCGGAGCCTTGGGCAGGAACACCCGAACCAGCGTGTGGTTGCGCTGCAGCTCGAAGCGAACCACGCCGAGCGTGGTGCCGTCGGCCGAGCGCATCGTGGCTTCGCCGCGGTAGGTCCCGGCGTCGCTGGCGTTGGCGGCCACGACGAGCCCGCCGGTGGCCAGGGCGGCCACGGCGACGAGCGAGACGAGCCGGCGGCGGGGGGACGTGAGGGTCAGGTGCATGACGGGCCTCCTGGAGGTCGAGGGGGTGGAGCTCAGTCATGCAGACAGACGCACTGCTCCACCCGCCCGGGTGACACGCCGTTGGCGGGTTCGGCAATGGGGCACCTAGTCTCCGGCGCCGACGATGGGAGAAGATCGCGATGAAACTGGATCTGCTGTACGAGGTCGACAACCCCCGCCCGTGGAACGGTCCTCACCCTTACGGGCAAAGGGCGGGAGAGCAGCGGGCCTTCTACGACGCCATCGACCAGTTGAAGGTTGCCGACAGGGTGGGCTTCAACACGGCCTGGTTCGTCGAGCACCACTTCCGTGAGGGTCGAAGCCACAACCCGGCCCCCGAGGTGCTCATCGGCGCTCTCACCCAGGCCACCGAGAACCTGCGCTTGGGCTTCGGCGTCACGTTGTTGCCGTTCGGCTTCACGCACCCGGCGCGCGTCGCCGAGAAGGTGGCCACCGCCGACGTGCTCAGCCGCGGTCGGGTGGAGTGGGGGACGGGTCGCTCCACGCCCATGGAGCAGACGGCCTTCCACGTCGACCGGGCCAAGTCCCGTCTCGAATGGGAAGAGGCCATCCAGATCATCGTGAAGATGTGGGAGGACGAGTACTTCGAGTGGGACAGCCCCACGTTCAACTTCCCCCGCCGCATGGTGACCCCCAAGCCGTACCAGGATCCGCACCCGCCGTGCTGGATGGCCGCCACGTCCGACGACTCGGCCGCCATCGCCGGTAGCAAGGGCCTGGGCCTCTTGTCGTTCTCGATCATGCAGCCGCTCGAGAAGATGCGTGCGCACATCGCGGCGTACCGCGAGGCGCAGAAGACCGCGGTGCCCGTCACCCGCGTCCACACCAACAAGGTGGCGGCTTACACGCTCGTGCACTGTGCCGAGACCAAGGAGAAGGCCGTCGAGAACGGGATCTGGGCCTCGGTCGGCTGGTGGTATCAGAACATCGCACAGTTCACCCTCGACTGGGAGTTGCCCCACCTCAACCAGGCTGAGCAGGACGTGATGTTCCCGCTGCTCCAGCCGCTCATGGCCGGCGACATCCCGATCGAGCACTTCGACTCGGCCGACATGATCATCGTCGGTACCCCCGAGGAGTGCTACGAGAAGCTCAAGC
>JANLSK010000086.1:0-9744 GCA_031362415.1 Actinomycetes bacterium
GGTGTCGTAGTCACCGACCAACAGCTCGCGACCGTGCCCCTTACCGGCCACTCCTGGCACCCCGACTGGAACTACGAGATCGCCGCCAAGCCCTCCCCAGCACCCCAAACTACACGCAAGTAGTTTTCACGCAGGCCCTAAGCGGCTCCATCCCGCCAAACCCGCCAGGGCGGCGGAGGGGTAGGCTGGCTCATGGCAAGCACGTCGAACATCACTGGGGGACTGTCCCGGGCAGCAATCAAGCGGGCCCCCAAGGTTCTGCTCCACGACCACCTCGACGGGGGGCTCCGTCCATCAACCGTGATCGAGCTGGCCCGCCAGCACGGCTACAGCGGTCTGCCCACGACCGACCCTGACGATCTCGCCGTGGCGTTCACCCAGGGAGCGTCGCGACACAGCCTGCCGCTGTACCTCGAGACTTTCACCCACACCGTCGGGGTCATGCAGCACAAGGAAGCTCTCACCCGCGTGGCGGCCGAGTGCGCCGAGGATCTCGCCGAGGACGGGGTGGTCTACGCCGAGGTGCGCTTCGCCCCCGAGTTGCACATGGAGCAGGGGCTCACCCTCGACGAGGTCGTCGAGGCGGTCCTGGAGGGGTTCCGCATCGGCTGCGCCGGGCGCCCGATCACCATCGGTACCTTGGTCACTGCCATGCGCACGGCCGCACGGTCGCACGAGATCGCCGAGCTGGCCCTGCGCTGGCGCGACTTCGGCGTGGTGGGCTTCGACATCGCCGGTGAGGAGAAGGGCTATCCGCCCAGCCGCCATCTCGATGCCTTCGAGCTCGTGCACCGCGAGAACTTCCACGTCACGATCCACGCCGGCGAGGCCTACGGGCTCCCGTCGATCTGGGAGGCGCTCCAGGTGTGCGGTGCGGAACGTCTGGGCCATGGCGTGCGCATCGTCGACGACATCACTGTCACGCCCGACGGTGAAACCCACCTCGGGCACCTGGCCAGCTTCGTGAGAGATCGGCGCATCCCGCTCGAGCTGTGCCCCACGTCGAACGTCCACACCAGTGCGGCGAAGTCGATCGTCGAGCATCCGATCGGGCTCCTGCGGCGCTTGCGTTTCCGGGTCACGGTGAACACCGACAACCGGCTCATGAGCGACGTGACCATGAGCGACGAGTTCGCCAACCTGGCCGATGCGTTCGGCTACGGCTGGTACGACTTCGAATGGCTCACGCTCAACGCCATGAAGAGCGCCTTCTGGCCCTTCGACCAACGCCTCAAGATCATCGACACGATCATCAAGCCCGGGTATGCGTCGCTGCAGCACTCCGAAGTCGGCAGCTCGCGAGCGGCTCCAGCGTCGAACCGCTGAGTGGCTGAGCTGTCAGGACGCTTGAGGTACTGGAGATCAGAGGCGTTCGAGCACACCGCGAAGCAGGGCCACCATGCGGGGACCTGCGTCGCGGCCGGCTGCGAGCACATCGTGGTGGTCGAGCCCTTCGGCTGACAGACCCGCAGCCAGGTTGGTGACGAGCGAGACGCCGAGCACCTCGGCGCCGAGGTGCCGTGCCGCGATGGTCTCCAGCACCGTCGACATGCCCACGAGATCGGCGCCCAACAGCCGCAGCATGCGGATCTCGGCCGGGGTCTCGTAGGCCCCGCCCAGGAGACCGGCGTACACGCCCTCGCCCAGTGTGGGATCGACGGCCCGGGCCAGCGTTCGCAGACGGGGCGAGTAGGCGTCGGTGAGGTCGACGAACCGAGAACCGCGATCGGGCGGGAACGGCCCGGCCATGGGCGAGGCGCCGGTGAGGTTGAGGTGGTCGGAGAGCAGCACCGGTGTGCCCACACCGTACGCAGGGTTGAGCGAGCCGGCCGCGTTGGTGAGCACGACGGTGCGACAGCCTGCAGCGATGACCGTCCTGACCCCGTGCACGACCGTGGCGACGGGATGGCCTTCGTAGAAGTGCGCCCGTCCGGCGAGCACGAGCACGGCGTGGCCGTCAACGGAGAGCGACGACAGGGTGCCCTTGTGGCCGCCGACGCTCGGTGCGGGCATGCCCGGCAAGGAGCTCATGGGAATCTCGGCGATCACCGTGCCCAGACCCGATGCGGCGTCGCCCCAACCCGATCCCAGCACGACGGCCGCATCGTGGCGCTCGACCCCGGTGGCGCTCGCCAGCGCAGCTGCGGCCGTCTCGGCCAGGAGGAAGGGATCGCTGCTCGCTGTCGTACTCATCACGTCCCCATGGGATGCCAGACCGACTTCATCTCGCAGAAGGCTGACAGAGCGGCGACCGACTGCGCCGACTCGGCGAGCCAGTCGCACTCGCCGGGACCGGGAGCGACGACACGCAACACGTGGTCGGCGCCGAGGAAGGCCACCTTGCGGCTCAATTCGAGGTCGGCGCCGCACACGTCGACGGCGTCGACCTCCTCGTGCCCGGCCAGCCAGGGGGCCAGCTCGGATCCTCGCCCGGTGAGGAGGTTTACGACCCCGGCGGGAACGTCGGACGTGGCCAGCACCTCGGCCAGCGACACGGCCGAGAGCGGCC
Source organism: Actinomycetes bacterium (assembly GCA_031362415.1). Classification (GTDB taxonomy): domain Bacteria; phylum Actinomycetota; class Acidimicrobiia; order IMCC26256; family VFJJ01; genus VFJJ01. The sequence goes on from JANLSK010000086.1 coordinate 2,510, forward strand.
ACCGGCCCCCGGCGACGGCGACGACGGTGTTGCCGCACACGAGCGCCGGCGCCAAGCGCGACACAAGGCCCAGCAACGGCGGGTCGTCGGGCGCCAAGAGACCCACGACGCCGATCGACTCGGGAACCGTGAATGCGAAGTAGGGACCGGCCACGGAGTTGTTGGTGCCGAGCACGTGGCCCAGCTTGTCGGCCCAGCCCGCGTACCAGACCCAGCGGTCGATGGCCGTCGAGACCTCGACCGCGGCGTCGGTTGGGGACGAGCCACCGGCGACGAGCTCGGTCTCGAACTGGGAGCGCCGGCCCTCCATGAGCTCGGCGACGCGGTAGAGGATCTGGCCCCGGTTGTAGGCCGTCCGGCCCGACCAGCCCGACCAGGCGCCGCGAGCGCCCTTCACAGCGTCGCGGAGATCCTTGCGCGAGGCCCGTGACGCCTGAGCGACGGTCTCGCCCTCGGGGGTGACGACGGGGTAGGTGCGGCCCGATTCCGATCGGGGGAACTCGCCACCCACGTACAGTTTGAGGGTGCGGCGTACCGCCAGGCGCTCGTCGGACGTCATCGGGCACTCACCCCTCCCAGAGGCGTCAGCTCCAGGTAGGGCTCGAGGCCGTGGCGACCTCCCTCGCGACCGAAGCCGCTCTCGCGGTAACCACCGAAGGGCGACGCCGGATCGAAGCGATTGAAGGTGTTCGCCCACACGACACCGGCCCGGAGTCGCTGCGTGGTCCACAGGATCTTGGAACCCTTTTCTGTCCAGATTCCCGCCGAGAGCCCATAACGCGTGTTGTTGGCATGGCCACGGCTTCTTCGGGCGTACGGAACGTGAGCACCGACAGGACCGGGCCGAAGATCTCCTCCCGGGCGATGCGGTGCGTCTGCTGCACATTGCTGAACACCGTGGGTGCGAACCAGTAGCCGGCGTCGGGCAGCTCGCACGGAGGCTGGTAGATCTCGGCCCCTTCGGCGACACCGGCCTCCACCAGCTCGGTGATGCGCTCGAGCTGCTCGGCGCTGTTGATGGCCCCGAGGTCGGTGTTCTTGTCGAGCGGATCGCCCACCCGCAGCGACGACAGGCGTACCTTCAGACGATCGAGCACCTCCTCGGCCACCGACTCCTGCACGAGCAGCCTCGATCCGGCGCAGCACACGTGACCCTGGTTGAACCAGATGCCGTTGACGATCCCCTCGACGGCCTGGTCGAGGGCGGCATCTTCGTACACGATGTTGGCCGCCTTGCCCCCGAGCTCGAGCGTGAGGCGCGTGGTGCGGTCCTTGCCGGCGACGATCCGCTGGATCTCCTTGCCCACACTGGTGGAACCGGTGAACGCGATCTTGTCGACGTCGGGATGGGCGACCAGCGCCGCTCCCGTGGCCGGGCCGCCCGTGACAATGTTCACGACCCCCGGGGGGAGGTCGGCCTCCTGGAGGATCTCGGCGAGCAGCAACGCGCTCAGGGGCGTGGTCTCGGCCGGCTTGAGCACGCAGGTGTTGCCGGTGGCCAGCGCCGGCGCCAGTTTCCACGCCACCATCAGGAGCGGGAAGTTCCACGGGATCACTTGGGCGGCCACGCCCACAGGCCGCGCCGACCGTCCAGGGAAGGCGTGGTCGAGCTTGTCGGCCCATCCCGCGTAGTGGAAGAAGTGCGCCACCGCGAGCGGCACGTCGACATCGCGTGACTCTCTGATGGGTTTGCCGTTGTCGAGCGTCTCGAGCACGGCCAGCTCTCGGGAACGCTCCTGCATCTGGCGGGCGATGCGGTAGAGGTACTTCGCCCGCTCCTTGCCTGGGAGGTCACGCCAGCCCGACTCGTACGCCCGTCGGGCCGCAGCCACGGCCGCGTCGACGTCGGTGGCGTCGGCATCGGCATACGACACGAGGGGCTGAGCCGTGGCCGGGTTGATCGAGGGAACGAAGCGTCCGCTGTGCGGCGCCACGAACTCGCCACCGATGAAGAGACCGCGCTCGTGGAGTCGGTCGAGCCGCACGATGTCGGTCGACTCGAGCGATGTCGAGTACGCCAGCACGGGATGGACGGGCTGGGCGGGATGCTCGCCACCGGCTGTGGTGGGGGAGAGAGTCATGGCTCGCCTCGGTTTCGGGTTCGGGCGCTCGGCACCGCCAGCCTCGGTGATGGCACGATCCCGAGCGTACCGGCCCGTCCGGGTCGACCGCGGCCCCGGCCGGGCGTGGCCAGACTTGCAGCCCCACGGGGACCCATCAGACTCCGCCCTGATGAGCCAGGTCGCGACAACCCCAGGGCACACCGGCACGGCCCGTGGTGGCGCTCTCGGCGACGACGGGTGACCAACGTCGCGTCGGTCCTGGTACCGGTCGACCCTCCCGATGATGTCGGTGAGCTCCTGGCGCAGTCGTCGCTGCTCGGGGCCCTGGAGCCGGCCGATCGGGCCCGGGTGCAGGCCGCGTTCGAGTGGCTGCACGTGCCGGGCGGCTCGGTGCTGTTCCACGAGGGCGACGAGGCTGACGGGCTCTACCTCGTGGCCCAGGGACGGCTCCGGGTGATCCAGGTGCGAGCCGGTCTGGGGATCGTCGTGGCCGAGATCGACCGGGGCGCCAGCGTGGGCGAGGTGATCAGAGGCGCCGGGACACCCGTCTCGGGTGGCGCACCGAGGATCGACGGCTGACGGTCACTCGACAGGGGATCAGTCGACGGGGAAGTTGTCGAGCCGTTGATAGCGGCCCGTCTTCTGGAAGTGCCACTGCAACAAGAGGTCGTTGAGCAACGACGAGGCGCCGATGCGCAGCCGGTCAGGATGCAACCAGTCGGGCCCCAGTGTCTCGCCGACGACCACCAGGTACTGCCAGGCCTGCTTGGCGGTGCGCACCCCGCCAGCGATCTTCAAGCCCACGGCCACCCCGGTCTGGGTGTGGAACTCCCTGATGGCCTCGGCCATGCACAGCGCGAACGGCAGCGTGGCCGCAGGCGTGATCTTGCCGGTGCTGGTCTTGATGACGTCGCCTCCGGCGGCCATGGCCAGCATCGAGGCCTTGCGTACCTGGTCGTACGAGCCCAGCTCGCCCACCTCCAGGATCACCTTGAGATGGGCCGTCCCACAGGCCTGCTTGGCCGCGGCGATCTCGTCGCCGGCCTCGCCGTACCGGCCCGAAAGGAAGGCCGAGCGGTTGAGCACGATGTCGATCTCGTCGGCCCCGTCGGCCACGGCTCGGCGGATCTCCTCAAGGCGCAGGTCGAGCGGGCCCAGACCCGAAGGGAACGCCCCGGCCACCGAGGCCAGGTGCACGTCGCTCCCTCGTAGGGCCTCGGCGGCGACCGCCACCACGAGCGGATACACGCACACCGCCGCCACCGGCGGGACCGTGGCGTCGCTGGGGTCGGGACGCATGGCCCGGGCACACAGGGCCCGAACCTTGCCCGGCGTGTCGGCGCCCTCCAGCGTCGTGAGGTCGATGCAGCGGATGGCCAGCTCCAGCGCGGCCATCTTGGCCTCTCGCTTGAGCGACCGTCCGGCGAGCATCGCGGCGCGGGCTTCGAGGCCGACGGCGTCGACCGGGGTGACCTTCACCGACACCTGGTCGTGCGCTGCCGTCCATCCACCCGAGGCTGATCGAGCCAGAGTGCTGGTCATGGGAGCCTCCCGTTCTCGAGCTCCAGTGTGCCAGCTCCGTCGTACGTATTCGGCTCCGACCCACCACTCGTCGAGCATCTGCCAGTACACGGTCGCATGCGCGCGCCTTCTGGCAGTTGCTCGTGCGGTTGGGCGTTGCGGGGCTCTCTGGCGGCGGGGCGAACCGATGTGACAGGGTCCGGCAATGAGCAACGGTTCGTCGGCCGAGGTGCGGGCCGGACTCGATCATCCGATCGTCGATGCCGACGGGCACTTCGTCGAGCTGGCGCCGCTGATGCACGACGAGATCGTGTCGCACCTGGAAGAAGCGGGCGGCGCAGCACTGCGTGACCGTTACCTGGCGGGAGCCGCGGCGCCCACCGACACGTCGTCGATCCTGGCGGGACGGTCGCTCTCGGGTGCGGCCGATTCCTGGTCGGCGATGCCGTCGTGGTGGGGCTGGCCGGCCGAGCGTTGGCGTGATCGGGCCACGGCGCATATCCCGGCGCTGCTGTACGAGCGGCTCGACGAGATGGGAATCGACTTCACGGTGCTCTACCCGTCGATGTCGTTGGCGTTCCTCGAGCTGGCCGACGAGGAGTTGGCCCCGGCGCTGTGCCGAGCGGTCAACCGGATGAACGCCCGCGCCTTCGCCAAGTACTCCGACCGGACGACGGTGGGTGCGCTCATCCCCATGCTCACACCCGAGATCGCCGTGACCGAACTTCGCTATGCCGTTGAGGTACTGGGCGCCAAGGCCGCGGTGATGGCCGGGTATGCCAAGCGGCCCATCGCCAAGCTCGCTCGTGAGCACGGCCCTCTCTCGCCATCGGTGTACCGGCTCGACCACTTCGGGCTCGACAGCACCCACGACTACGACCCCTTTTGGCAGGCGTGTTGCGATCTCCAGATCGCTCCGGTCTCGCACAGCTCGGTGCAGTACCACGACCTCAGCCGGTCGGTGTCGAACTACGTGTACAACCATGTCGACGGGCTGGCCAAGTGCCACGAAGCCCTGGCGAAGTCGCTGTTCCTCGGGGGGGTCACGGCCCGGTTCCCCAAGCTGCGTCTGGGTTTTCTGGAAGGCGGTGTGGCCTGGGCCTGCTCGCTGTACGCCGGGCTCCAGGGTCATTGGGACAAGCGCAACGCTGCGGCCATCGGTGAGCTCGACCCGGCCCGGCTCGATGTCGAGCAGGTGATGCACGCCGTTGTCACGTATGGCGATCCGGCAACCGTGGCGGCGGCCGACCGGATCCGGGCGTGGCTCTCGGCACCCGCAGCCCATCCCGCCGAGCTCGACGAATTCGCGGCCGTCGGGGCCGGCTCTGCGAGCGAGCTGCGCGACCGCTTCGTGCCCAGCTTCTACTTCGGTTGCGAGGCCGACGATCCGTTGGTGCCGTGGGCTTTCGACACCAACACCAACCCGGGCGGGGCCCAGCTGCGGGCCATGATCGGCTCCGACATCGCCCATTGGGACGTGCGCGACATGAACGAGCCCATCGCCGAGGCGCACGAGGCCGTCGAGCAGGGCCGCATGTCGCCCGAGTCCTTCCGCGACTTCGCTTTCGTGAATCCGCTGCGGCTGCACATGGGCATGAACCCGGGCTTCTTCGACGGTACCGTCGTGGAGGCCGCCGCTCGAGCTGCCCTGGCCGCAGGTGAGGTGACGACGTGAGCGCTGTCCCGTTCGATCGACCGCCGACCGTGCCGTTGCGCTCGGTGCTGTTCGTTCCCGGATCGGAGGCCGACGAGCTCGATGCGGCGCTCGGTTCGGGCGCCGATGCGCTCATCATCGACCTCGAGGAGCCGCGAACCCCGTTCACCGATACCGATCGGGTCGCGGCCCGGGCGCTCGTCCGACGGTTTCTCGACCACCTCGCCCCGCCGCCCAGGCAGGGCTTGGCCATCAACAGCGCGCGGTCGATCGCCCGTCTCTACCTGGCCGGCGGCATCGACCGCGACCTCGACCGACGAGGCGGCGGCGACGGCGACGCTCGGCCGGGGGCCGACGATCACACCAGTGCCAGGCCGCTCATGTTCGCCCGGGTCAACGGGCCCTGGACCGGCCGGATGCTCGGAGACCTGCGAGCGGTGCTGGGCCCGTCGCTCACCGGGATCCTCCTGCCCAAGATCACCGGACCCGACCACGTGATCGCCGCCGACGCCCTCCTCCTCAACCTGGAGATCGAGCTGGAGGTGCCGGCCGGCTCCACCGTCATCTATCCGATCCTCGAAACGGCCCAGGCCATCCGCAACGCCTACGAGATCGCCATGGCGTCACCCCGGGTGGCGTACATGGGCGGGGCCATCTCCCGCTTCGGCGACATCCATCAGGCCATCGGCTACCGGTGGACGGCCGAGGGCAACGAGACGCACCACATCCGCTCGCGGGTGCTCGTCGATGCCAAGGCCGCCGGAATCCGGTACCCGATCTCGGGCATGTGGGGCGGTCCGGTCGACGACCTCGACGGGCTCCGCGCCTTCGCCGAGGAACTCCGTGATCTGGGGTATTACGGGATGATGCTCGGCCACGCCGCGCACGTCGGTGTCGTGCACGAGGTGTTCACGCCATCGGACGCCGAGATCGCCCTCTGGCAGGAGCTGGTCGACCTGGCCGAGCACGCGGCCGTCGTCGGTGGCGGTCCCATCCGCCGTGACGATCCGGCGTCGGGCGAGCTCCAGGTCGTGCACCAGGCCCATGTGGGTTCTGCCCGCCTGAACCTCGAATGGGCCCGGGCCCTTCCCGCAGGTGCCACGGAGCCACCATAGGACTCGTTCGTGGGGTCGATGTCGGGGGCGCTCACGGCGACGGGAGCGACGAGCCCCGCTCCTCGCCATGCGATGCGGCCAACGCTCGAATCGCGGCCACGATCTGCTCGATGACCACGGAGGTCGCGTGCGTTTGGCCCTGCTGCGCAGCGTCAGCGAACCGTCCCTCACCCAGGCGGTCGCGAAGCTCGTCGACCATGTCGGCCAGGTTGGCGGCGGCGGCAGGTTCGAAGGGAAAGGCGCGCAGCGCGCCGGCCCGGTCGAGCGCCCCATGGATGGTCACCGCCAGCTCGTCGGCGCCCAGCAGGTGACAGATCCCGAGCACGTGACGCAACGACAGCCACTGGTTGGCCCAATCGCCGGCCCGATGCCATGCGGTGATCACGTCGGCGAACGCACTGAGCGCCGCGAGTGGCTCACCTTCGTTGGCTCTCAGCCAGAGGGTCTCGGTGCGGGCGAAGAGCTCGAACCACACGTTGCCGACGTCGTTGGCGAGGGCTTCGCTGCGCTGGAGCTCGTTCTTGGCCCGGGCCGGTTGCGTGCTCGCCAACCAGATGCCCCGAGCGTACGCAGCTTGCGCCAAAGCCGTGGGGTTGTGGCACTGCGATGCTGCCAAGGCCGCTCGCTCGGCGAAGACGAGGCCGGCGTCGACACCGGCGGTGCTGGTCTCCGACAACGAGCGCATGTACCAGGCATGAGCGATTCGAGCCTCATCGCCTGACGCCACGGCGCCCTCGATCAGGCGCGCCAAGGCGGCCTGCGACCGGTCGGGATCGGCGCGAAAGACGTAGGCGTTGCCGAGGGCTCGATCGGCCAGGCCCAAGGTGTCGGTGCCGTACGTGCTGGCCGACTCGATCGACCGCAAGCCGAGATCGATCACCA
>JANLSK010000087.1:0-14296 GCA_031362415.1 Actinomycetes bacterium
TCCGCGTGGTCTGCGAAAGCGCCCAGGATTGCTACCGCGCGCTGGGTATTCTGCACACCACCTGGCAGATGATCCCCGGCCGCTTCAAGGACTATCTCTCCACCCCCAAGGCCAATGGCTCAACATAATAGCCTCCGGCGATCGTTGGTGTCAAGATGTGATTATGTTGACGAAGAGACACAATGCTGTCATCATCGAGCCATGGCGCAGAAGGCGACACGTGGAGAGCAGCGAGCGGCGCTGCAGCAGTCCACGCTCGACGATTGGCAGACCGCGCTGCTCTCGCCGAACACCCGCGCCGCGTATCGCGGCGATCTCAAGTCGTTCGGGATCTGGTGTGCGCACCACGGCGCGATCCCGCTCACGGCCGACACCGCCACACTCGTCGCCTTCCAGGCCGCCCGTGAAGCGGCTGGCGACACCGACTCGACGATCCGCCGCCGTTGGTCTGCGTTGTCATCGTTCTACGACTTCGTCGTCGAGCGCGACCTTCGACCGAGCAACCCCACGCTCGGCGTCGATCGGCCGAAGGTGCTCTCCGGAGATCCGAGCCCGACGGTACGGCTCTCCGAAGCGGCAGTCGCCAACTGTCGAGCTGTGGTAGCGGCGCTCGATCCCCGCCTCGAAGCGCTCGTCGCACTGCTTGTGTGCGACGGGCTCAAGGTCGCAGAAGCGCTCGCTCTCGACATCGACCACGTCTCCGGTCGACCGCCAGCGACGACGATCATCGTTCGACGGCGAGGCGAATCGGAACGAGTCGTCCTCGACCCCGACAGCGCACGCGCGGTCCGACGCTGCGTAGGCAAGCGCCGGTCCGGACCCGTCTTCGTCAACGAACGATCATCGAAGCTGAGTGCTCCCCATCGGCTCACACGGTTCGGCGCTGACCACCTCATCCGCCAACTCAGGTCCGACGCCCTGACCGAACAGGTGACAGCGAACGCACTGCGAAGGTTCCACATCAGCACGCGTCGCGACAGCGGCGACGTCCTCGACGACGTCCGCGCTCGCGCCGGTCTCGCAAACGTACGGGGCGTCCGACGGTACACGGCGCTTTCGATCGAAGAAACGTAAACCAACGCCGTCACCGCGTGTCCTCTCAGCGGCGTGGGCGGCCTCGAGACGAAGGGGCAGGTGACATGTTGACCCTCGCCAGGGACAATCCGACGAGGTTCGCCATTGTGCTCGTTCAGCCCACGCACACGAGTTGTGTCCGGCGACGGCCGACGGTTTCCGCACTACTCGAGACGGTACGGCGTCCAACGAAGCGCTGACGGTCGCATCAGTCATGTCCGAAACGCCCACGATCACGAGGTTCTTGGTCATGCGACCCTCATCCCCTCGTGCCCTCGTGCCCACGTCGTCGTGCCCATGTCGTCGTGCCCATGTCGTCGTGCGAGATCCGAGCGCGGATTGCGTGCGGTTCGACCCTCGACCAAGCGACGGGTGTCCCACCGGGGCACACTATCGGCGCCTCCACGGGAACGACCTCGATGAGGGCGACGAGGGCGACGAGGGCGAGACAGCCCGACGGAACAAGACGGGACGATGTCGATGGGCGATGAACGGGATTTCGAGGTCGAGCCGCTCCTGGCGCTTGCTCGGGAGCGCACCGATGGGCTCGACGATCTCGGGGCCGGGCCGTTCCTCGAGCCCTTGGGCCGCTTTGTCGACTCACTGAACACCGAGGCTCGCCTCAACGACGTGGGCCGGTACGTGGCCCGGGAGCGTGTGCTGCTGCACACCGTGAACCGGTTGCTGTACGTGGCCGATCGGGCCAAATACCCGGCCATCGCCGATGTGGCAATCGTTCGGCCGGTGTTCATCGTGGGCCTGCCTCGAACGGGCACCACGATCCTCCACGACATCTTGGCTCAGGACCCGGCGAACCGGGCTCCGCTCACGTGGGAGCTCATGTTCCCGTCGCCGCCACCCACCACAGAGGACGCCGCGACCGACCCCCGCATCGCTGCCTGCCAGGCCACAATCCCCACCGGCGACCGGCATTCGGAGCTCTTCAAGGCCATGCACCCCATGGGCGCGCTGCTGTCGCAGGAGTGCGTGGTGATGATGGGTGACGCCATGTGCACGGCCTTGTTCCACAACCAGTTCCGGGTTCCGAGCTATCAGGACTGGGTCGACGACGAGGCCGACTGGGCGCCTGTGTACGACTTCCATCGCCGCCAGCTCCAGCATCTCGGATGGCGCAAGCCCGGCGATCGTTGGGTCCTCAAGACCGGCGGGCACTTGTGGGGACTCGAGCACCTCCTCGCGGTCTACCCCGATGCGCGCATCGTCTTCACGCACCGGGATCCCGTGAAGTCGATGACCTCCTACGCCAGTCTCACCACGTTGGTCCGGTCCCGATGTAGCGACGACGTCGACCGGTACGAGATCGCGCGCGACTGGACGAGTCGCCTCCGGGCCAAGGTCGAGCATGCCCTCGACGTCCGGCTGAGCGGCGAATACCCCGACGCCGTCTTCTACGACATGTACTTCCACGACTTCGTCGCCGACCAGTTCGCCGAGATCGCCAAGATCTACAACGCCTTCCAGCTCCCCATGTCGAGCCTCGGCGCCACGAACATGCAGGCGTACATCGCCGAGCATCCCAAGGGAGTCGACGGCATCCACCGGTACGAGCCCGAGGAGTACGGGGTCGATCCGGTCACCGTTCGCCGGGAGTTCGCCCGCTACGTCGAGCATTTCGGTCTGCGACCCGAGTAGCCCCGAGCACCAGTACGAGCCAGGAGCCTTCGATGACACCCACCACCATGCGAGCGTGGCGCACCCACGAGTACGGCGAACCGATGCGGGTGCTGCGGCTCGATGAGGTCGACGTACCCGAGCCCGGTCCCGGCGAGATCAGGGTGCGCGTGTCGGCCATCCCCTTGAACCTCAACGACCTCGAACGCGTTACCGGCGGCAACATGGCGGTGCGCATCGAGCTCCCGTACAGCCCGGGCATGGAGACCATGGGGATCGTCGACGCTTGCGGCTCGGGAACCGAGGCCATGCTCGGCCGACGGGTTGCCGGAACCACGCGCATGGCGCATGGCGGATTTGCCGAGTACGTCATCTGCCCGGCCGCATCGGCCTTCGAGATCCCCGAGACGATCCCGCTCCCCGACGCCGCCTGCTTGTACTTCCCTTACCACCTGGCCTGGCTCGGCCTGTACGACCGGGCCGACATCCAACCCGGCGAGACGGTCCTGATCCATGCTGCAGCAGGTGGATCGGGCTCGGCGGCCATCCAGCTCGCCAAGCACCGGGGGGCCACGGTCTTCGCCACCGTGGGGTCTGAAGCCAAGAAGCAGCTGTGCTCCGACCTCGGTGCCGATCACGTCATCAACTACACCACCGACGACTTCGCCGCCGTGGTCATGCGCGAGACCGGCCAACGCGGTGTCGACGTGGTGTTCGACAACGTCGGTGATTCGGTGATGGCCGCTTCGATGGGCGTCACGGCGTACAACGGCCGGTACGTCATGATGGGCTTCGCCTCCGACAAGACGGTGGCCGACGAGAAGTATCTCGTTCCTCGACGGGTGATGATGGCCAACATCAAGCTGTGCGGTGTGCTGCTCGCCTACGTTCCTGACGCCGCCGTCGCTCCCACCAAGAGCGCCATCGGGGCGAACTTCGCGCCGGCCTCGTACGGCGCCGAGATCAACCGGCAGATCGTCGATCTGGTACTGGCGGGGGCGGTCAAACCGGTGATCGGGTCGGTCGTTGATTTCAACGACCTCCCGGCGGCGTTGACCGCCATGGCCGCTCGGGAGACCGTCGGTCGCGTCGTCGCTCAGCTCGGCTGATCCCACGGAGGCCCAGCTACCATCCCGCGATGGTGCGGTGGCACGGGGTGGAGCGCACCCGTTGGGCGATTCGAGGACATCGTGAACGAGATATCTAGCCGAGACGAGCCGTCGTCCGGGCCCGCCGCTCGCATCGTCAGCCTGGTGGGCCGGACCCGCCATCCTGAGCCATCCTTGACGCCGGCCGAGGCGGTACTGCATCTCGAGCCCGCCGACCTCGCTCATTTCCTTCATGCGCATTTCACCGGTGTGGGCGAGCGCGACGTGATTGCCACCGGGCTGCCGGTCTCACCCGGTGCTGCAACGGGCGAGATCGTGCTCTCGAGCGAGGCAGCGGTGGCCGCTTCCGAGCAGGGACGCCCGGTGATCCTCGTGCGCCGGGAGACCACGCCCGACGACGTTCTGGGAATGCAGTGCGCTCGGGGGATCCTCACCACCCGAGGCGGTATGGCGAGCCATGCCGCGCTCGTCGCTCGCGGCTGGGGGATCCCCGCCGTGGTGGGAGCAGCCAACGTGGCGGTCACCGCCGACGGCATCCGCGTCGGTGATCGCACGATCGCCGTGGGCAGCTGGCTCTCGATCGATGGCTCGACCGGCGAGGTGTTCCTGGGTGATGCCGCCGTGGCCACCGCCGAGCCGCCGCCCGAGCTCGAGACCATCATGGGTTGGGCCGACCGGTTCGCTGCCGGAGCGGTGACCGTCAGAGCCAACGCCGACCGGGCCTCCGACGCCCGCCACGCCCGGTCCCTTGGCGCACAAGGCATCGGGTTGTGCCGGACCGAGCACATGTTCTTCGACGACGACCGTCTGCCGCTGGTGCGTCGCCTCATCCTCACCGACGATCCCCACGAGGAGAGCGCCGTCCTCGGCGAGCTCGAGGAGGCGCAGCGTCACGATTTCGAGGGGATCCTCGAAGCGATGGACGGGCTTCCCGTCACCATCCGGCTGCTCGACGCGCCGCTGCACGAGTTCCTTCCCGGTATCGAGACCCTCGTGGTGGGCGAAGCGGCGGGGACGCTCGACGATTTCGAGCGCCGCGAGCTCGCCGCCGTGCGTCGCCTCCACGAGGCCAACCCCATGATCGGGACCCGCGGTGTTCGCCTCGGCGTCATCCGGCCGGGGCTCTACCCCATGCAGGTGCGGGCCATCTGCCGTGCCGTCGCCACTCGGACCGCCGCCGGCGGTCACCCACGCGTCGAGATCATGATCCCGCTCGTGATCGACCCGTCCGAGATGGTGCTCGCCCGCACGTGGGTCGACACCGCGATGGCGGCCACCGGCGCCACGGGCCTGGGCGGCGATGTGGTGCGGGTGGGAGCGATGATCGAGACGCCTCGGGCCGCGCTGCTGGCTGCCGAGCTCGCTCGGGTCTCCGACTTCTTTTCCTTCGGCACCAACGACCTGACCCAGTTGACGATGGGCCTGAGCCGCGACGATGTCGAGATGCATCTGCTGCCCCGTTACATCGGTGACGGGATGCTCCCTGCCAATCCCTTCGAGGTGATCGACGAGCCGGGCGTCATCCGCTTGGTGCGCCAGGCATGTGTCGACGCTCGAGCGACCGATCCGAGCCTCTCGATCGGTGTCTGCGGTGAACACGCCGGCGATCCCGGCTCGATCGGGCTCCTCGTCGGCTGCGGCGTCGACTCGGTGAGCTGCTCCCCGCTGAGGGTCCCGATCGCGCGCTTGGCGGTGGCCCAAGCGCTGCTGCGCTCGGGACGCGTCGCGCCCGAGGTCGTGCCCGCTCCCGAACCGGCCTCGGCTCCGGCGTCCGTGTCGGCACCCGTCGCCGACGACCGTCGCGACGGTCGCCGCGACGAGGAGCTCGACCACCACACCGTGCGCGTACGGGTACTGCACGCCTTACGCATCAAGGGATTCGCGCCGGCCGAGACTCTGGCCGAGGTAGCCGATCTCGAGCCCGCACTGGCCTCCCAGCACCTCGACCTGCTCCTGGTCGACGAGCTCGTCCGGTTCATGCCCGCGCGCTCGCTCTGGGCCCTCACGCCCTCGGGAACCGACCACCATCGATCCCTCCTGCCTGGCCTCGACCAGGAGGCGCTGGCCGGGTTGCGCACGGCCTACGAGCCGTTCCTCGAGGTCAATCTCCGCTTCAAGGAGCTGTGCACCGCATGGCAGCTGCGAGACGGCGTTCCCAACGATCACACCGATGAGCACTACGACGCCGAGATCGTCGGCCGTCTCGTCGGGCTCCACCACGAGACCCTCGGCATCGTCGACGCCTTCGTCACCGCGGCACCCCGGTTCGGTACCTATGGGCGCCGGCTGACCCAGGCCGTGCAACGCACGTCGGCCGGGGATACCCGGATGTTCACCGGCGTCATGTGCGGCTCGTATCACGACGTGTGGATGGAGTTGCACGAGGACCTCATCGTCGTGCTCGGCATCGACCGGGCCGCCGAAGGCAGCTTCTGAGGGTTGGCCGCTCGAGGCCGATCCTCGGCAGTGGTCGCGACTGAGGGACCGAGGGACGGCCAAGAGATGCTGCTACCGTCCCGGGCTCCGTAGGTGAGGGACGAGGGAGACGCTCGATGATCGACGCCGTGCTTGCTGGGGTTCGGGTCGTCGACCTGTCGGACGGCATTGCCGGGCCGACTGCGGCAATGGTTCTGGCCGAGGCCGGCGCCGAGGTCGTGATGGTGGAACCGCCCGGTGGGCGACGCATCCGCTCGGCTCCGGGCTTTCGCACGTGGGGGCGCAGCAAGGAGTCGGTGGTCGCCGACATCGAATCGCCGGACGGGCGGGCCCGTCTCGACGCTCTCCTCGCCGGAGCCGACGTCCTGGTGCACTCGTACGGACCGACCCTGGCGGCCGAACTCGGACTCGACGATGCCACGCTCACAGCCCGTCATCCCGAGCTGATCGTTTCGTCGGTGCTCGGCTGGCCGGCGAACCATGCCTGTGCCGACAACCCCGTCGACGATCTCCTGACGCTGGCCCGTCTGGGAATCCTCGACGAGCAGCAGGGCCGGCGGGCAGGGCCGATATATGTCCGGTTCCCGCTCGGGAGCTGGGGTGCGGTGTGGCTGGCCGCCATCGGGATCGTCGCCCGACTCGTGGCTCGGGGGCGCACGGGCGCAGCCGGTCCGGCCCACACCAGCCTGGTGCAGGGGGCGCTCATCCCCATGATGATGCACTGGTCGCGAGCCGAGACCCCGTCCGAGGCGCTGCGGATCGGCATGCCCAAGGACCGCATGAACGCCAGCCTCTTCGAGTGCGGCGACGGGGCATGGATTCACGTCATGCCGCCCTGTCCCGACGATGTCCCGCTCATGCGTGAGGTGTTCGCCGAGATGGGCGAGGAGGCCATGGCCGAGGCCAACCTCACCCACGGCTCCGGTATGCAGGGGTTCCCCAATTGGGGAGCGAACCACGAAGCGTTCCTGCGCCGGTCGGCCCGGGAATGGCTCGAGAGCTTCTGGGCCAACGACCACCCGGTGCAGGAGGCCCTGCCTCTGGGCGGGATCCTCCGTGACGAGCAGGCCCTGGCGAACCGGTATGTCGTGGAGCTCGACGACCCTGAGGTGGGGCGCATCACCGTGCCCGGTACAGCGATGACGCTCGATCCGCCGGCCCAGGTTGCCCACGCCGCGCCCGCGCTGGGCCAGCACCAGGACACGGCGGGTACGGGTTGGGCGCCTCGTACCCCGAGCGACGTGCGCTCTGGCGCCTTCGTCGACAGGGCCGGCGCGTCGCAGCGGTGGCCGCTCGAAGGCCTCCGGGTGCTCGACTTCGGCAACTACCTCGCCGGGCCCTTGGGTCCCATGCTCCTCGCTGATCTCGGAGCTGACGTGGTGAAGGTCGAGGCCACCACCGGCGATCCCATGCGCTGGCCGGACTGGCCCTTCGCCGGTTGCCAGCGGGGCAAGCGCACGGTGGCGCTCGACCTCAAGTCGCCGGCGTCGCGCCCCGCTCTCGAAGCGCTGCTCCGCTGGGCCGATGTCGTGCACCACAACCTGCGCATGCCTGCGGCGCGGCGCATCGGGCTCGACGCCGACTCGGTCCGCAAGATCAATCCCGCCTTGGTGTTCTGCCACACGAGCTCGTACGGACCGACCGGGCCCCGTGCCGACTGGCCCGGGTACGACCAGCTCTTCCAGGCCTCGATAGGCTGGGAGATCCTCGGCGCCGGCGAAGGGAACCCGCCGATGTGGCATCGGTTCGGGTTCATGGATCACCAGTGCGCCATGTCGTCGGTCGTGGCCACGTTGCTCGCCGTCTTCGAGCATGACCGGACGGGCCGAGCGTCGAGCGTGGCCGCGTCGTTGCTCGGCGCCGGTGTGCTCACCACGAGCGAGACCTATCTGCAGCCGGACGGCTCCCTGGCGCCGGTCCCTACGCTCGACCGAGAGCAGATGGTGATGACGCCGGGATGCCGGTTGCTGCGCTGCTCCGACGGTTGGGTGGCGATCGCTGCGCACCTCGACGACGAGATCACGGCGGCCTGTGCGGCCCTGGGTTGTCGCCAGCCCGAGGATCTCCCGGGTGCGGCGGCCGGGCTGAGCCAGGTGATCGTCGTGTCGCGTCTCGCCGACGCTGGGGTGCCGGTGGAGGCTGTCCGCCTGGATCAGAAGGAATCGTTCTTCGACGATCCGGCCAACATCAAGGCGGGCCTGGTCACCAGCTACCACCACCTCGACTGGGGCCGGTTCGAGCAGCCGGGAGCCATGTGGCACTTCGGTGATCTCGACACCAGGTTCGAGCATGCGCCGCCCGTCCTTGGCCAGCACACCGTCGAGATCCTCCTCGAGGTCGGGCTCGAGCAGGCCGCGATCGACGCGCTCATCGAGCAGGGCGCGGCCAAGGTGGCTGAGCCTGTCTGAGCGCGTCTGAGCCGTCTGAGCGCGGAGTCCGGGTGGGCCCGGTGACAGCGCTGGGCCCGGTGACAGCGCTGGGGTCGAGGGAACCGGCTCAGCCGGGCTTGGGCTCGCGGGGGAGTCCGAGCCCTCGTTCGCCCAGCAGGTTCTGCATGATCTGGTTGCTGCCGCCGGAGATCGTGTACGCCTTGGCGTAGAGCAGCTCGTCCTGCCACCGGCCGTGCACGCTTGCGTCGTGTTCTCCTCCGCTGTGCTCACCCCGTACGACCGAGCCGTCGATGCCTTGCAGCATCAGGCCGTAGGCGGCGATGTCCCAGTTGAGGTTGGCGAACGAGAGCTTGGTGAGGGGCACGTCCATCTCGCGGTGCTCGTTCCGGATGCGGCGCTCCATCGTGGCTCGCGAAAGCAACGTCGAGATCTCGACCCGCGCTGCAAAGCCTGCGATCGCTTGCCGAACGAGGGGATCGGTGGCAGCCGAACCCGTTCCCGTGGTTCGCGGTGTCTGGCGAGCGAGGTCGATGAGCGCGTCGAGGTTCTGCCGCAGCCGTACCACGAGGGCGCCCACGTGGGCCCTCTCGGCCGACAGGCTCACGGTGGCGATCCGCCATCCGTCGTTGAGCTCGCCGACCAACGCCGAGGCCGGCATGCGCACGTCGTTGAAGAACACTTCGTTGAAATCGGAGGTCCCGGTCATCTCTCGCAACGGCCGGATCTCGATGCCCGGCAGGCGCATGTCGAGCGCGAAGGCGCTGATCCCGGCGTGCTTGGCGACCGACGCGTCGTTACGGGCCAGCAGGTATCCCATGTCGGCGTAGAACGCGTTCGTGCTCCAGACCTTCTGCCCGTTGACGATGAAGTGCGCGCCGTCGCGGACGGCCGTGGTTCGCATCGAGGCGAGGTCGCTGCCGGCATCGGGCTCGCTGAACAGCTGACACCACACGTGCTCGTAGCTGCGGATCGCCGGGAGGTATGCCTGTCGTTGCTCGTCGCTCCCGAAATGGATGAGGGCATGGGCCATGAGACCGCCTGATCCGATCGGCGTCGGCGCACGCACGCGGGCGAACTCCTCACTGACGATGAAGTCCTCCAAGGCGTCGAAGTCGACGCGCCCGCCGTGCTCGACCGGCCAGTCGGCACCGGAGAAACCGGCGCTGAAGACGTCGCGCCCCCAGGCCCGGAGAATCTTCGCCTCGCGGTCGTTCTCGGGCGAGCGCGTCCCCGTTCGGAACGGGAGGTCGGGCGCATTGGCTTCGAGGAACTCGCACACGCGACGGCGAAAGTCGTTGGCGTCGAAGGCGCTGGGCTCCACAGGACCGGCTTCGATGGTCATCTCGTCTCCCGGGGCACGCAACGCGGTGTCGAGCTCCGAGACTAACCTGACGCCTCCGTCGACATCTCGGGAGCGAGGCCACGCCGATGTTCGATCTCGCAGGCAAGGGTGTCGTTGTCACGGGCGGCGGACGAGGCCTCGGCCGGGGTATCGCCGTCGCCATGGCCCGGGCTGGCGCCGAGGTCGTGATCGCCGGCCGCACCGAAGCCACATTGAGTGCCGTGGCCGACGAGGTGCAGGGCCACGGCGTTCGTTGCACGCCCGTGGTGGCCGACGTCACCCGCCGCGACCAAATCGACCGGCTCGTGCAGACGGCGCTCGACGAGCTCGGCGCCATCGACTGCTGGGTCAACAACGCCGGCAGCGCCGACCCGTCCGACGTGGGGCCGTTGATCGACATGACCGAAGCCAACTGGGACGCCGTCGTCGACCTCAACATGAAGTGGACGTTCTTCGCTGCGCAGGCCGCAGCGCGCACCATGATCGCCAGGGGTTGCGGTGGCTCGATCGTCAACATCTCGTCGAGGAGCGGATCGCAACCCAACCCGATGACCGGTCAGTACGGCGCAGCCAAGGCCGGCGTCGAGAATCTGACCGCCACCATGGCCGTCGAGTGGGGACATCACGGCATCCGGGTCAATGCCGTTGCGCCGGGCGTCGTACCCACCGAACAGAGCCTGGCCCCGGGCGGGTCGATGAGCCGTCCGAGCCGTGTCGCCCGTCAGATCGCCACGGTTCCGTTGCGCCGACTGGGAACCCCCTTCGACGTCGGTGCGCTGTGCGTCTTCCTGGCGTCGGACGAAGCGGCCTGGATCTCGGGTGAGACCATTCAGATCACGGGCGGGAGCCGGGTGCCTGTCGGATACCTCACGTTCATGCACCACATCACCGAGCAGCTCGAGCACGACGCCCCCAAGACTCCGAGCGTTGTTCAGTAGGACATCCCATCTGACGTCGTAGTGAACAATGCTCGGGTGCAGCCAACCGGTAGGGTCCGAGGCCGGGGTCCGGTGCCGATCGGACGCGAGCTCGAGGTGGGCCATGAAGTTGGCTGAACGGGTGGCGATCGTCACCGGCGCCGGTTCCGGTCTGGGTCGGATGTACGCCGAGACCTTGCTGGCCGAGGGAGCGCTGGTGTCGATCTCCGACATCGACGGTCGCCTGGCTCGGGAAACTGCCAACGAGCTGACCCGGAACGGTCCGCCCGGCGCCCGGGCAATCGGTTTCGAGGTCGACGTGGCATCCGACCACCAGATCGAGCACATGGTCGAGGCCACGGTGGCCCAGCTCGGCGGCGTCGACATCCTCGTGAACAACGCAGGGTTGGCTCGAGGGCGGTGGGGCCTGACGACCGAGCTCACCACCGCCGAGTGGCACCAGATCCTGGCCGTCAACGTGGTGGGGATGGTCAGCTGCGCCCGTGCCGTCCGGCCGCACTTCCAGGCCCGGGGCGCCGGCGTGATCGTGAACCAGTCGTCGATGGGTGCCTACATGTTCTCGGGCGCCTACGGGGTGTCGAAGCTGGCAGTCAACGGGCTGACGGGCGCCATGGCCGAGGAACTGGCGCCGGACAACATCCGTGTCAACGGGATCGCGCCGGGGATGATGAGCCAACGCCTGCCTGACGAGCTCGTGGCCTCGGTGCTGGCGAACCAGCTGATCGCCCGCCGGGGTCGGCCTGAAGACCTCAGGGGCGTGCTCGTGTTCCTGTGCTCCGACGACTCTGCATTCATGACCGGCCAGACCATGTTGGTCGACGGCGGATCGATCCGGCTGCCATAGGCGCCGCCATCGCGCGCACCGGTCCGGAGGATTGGCGGGGCCGGGTTCACCAACCCCAGTAGTCGCCACCGAAGCGGCGATCGCGCTCTCGGATGGCAGCCTTCATGCCGTTGGCCCGTGACTCGGCGTGGAAGTCGAACTCGTCGGGCTCGCGTTGCATGCGCACCACCATGGGGTGCGCCGTGTAATGGGGTGTGAACGCCGCACCGATACCCAGCATGTCGAAGCTGAGATGGGCGACGGTGCGACTGATCGCGATTCCGTCACGCGGGAGCGAGGTCAGCGCCGCGACGAGCTCGTCGGTCGCCCGATCGAGATCGGCTCGGGGTACCACCCGGTTGATCAGGTTCAACCGTTCGGCTTCGACGGCGGTGACCTTGCGCCCGGTCATCACGAGTTCGGTGGCTTTCTTCACGCCGCATTGCGAGACGAGGAACGGGAACAGCCAGCTCGTGCCACTCGATCCGAAGCGCTCCTCGGGCAGACCGAAGACGGCATCGTCGGCGGCCACGGCCATACTGCACACGAGCACGAGGTACATCCCGGCGCCGATGCAGTTCGAGTGCACCTTGGCCACGATCGGCTTGCCCGAGTACAACAGGTCGCGCATGAGCTCGGCCCGTACCCGGAGCTTGCGGATGGCAAAGCGCGTGCCCCTGGTTTCGGCGCCACCGTAGAAGTCGTCGGGGTTCGACATGTCGAAGCCGGCGCTGAAGGAGGCCCCGTTGCCCTCCAATACGATCACCTTCACGGCGTCGTCGGCATCGGCTTGACGCACGAGCACGGCGATCCGATCGAGCATCGAGTCAGTGAGAGCATTGTGCTGATTCGGTCGATTGAGCTGAATGCGGGCGACCGAGCCCACCGTTGAGTATTGAACGCTGTCGTCTGACATCGAAACCGTCCTCCTGGCTCCAACCCGTCACACCGATGCCGTCAGCCCCGCTGTCTTGGCCTCCTCGGCTGCCTTGGCTTCCTTGGCCCGGAAGTGGGGGATGACGTACTCGCCGAACTGTCGGATGGTCTCCATCATCACGTCCTGCGGGATGGTTCCCATCTGAATCATGCACATGATTTCATCTGCCCCGGCTCGCTCGAGCTCCTCGACGTAACGAATCGCGTCGTCGCGGTTTCCGTAGGCGTGTTCGATGTTGAAGGTGCTCGTGGCGTTGGGGTTCAAGGGAATCTGCATCTCGCTGATGCGCGCGATCACGTCGCCCTTGGCCTTGGCGATCATCGCCTCGGTGTCCTCGTTCTCGCTGCCGGGGTCGGGCGGCGGTGTCTGCAGATTCCAGTGCATGATGGCCTCGGCGAAGAACCGCTGGGCCCGTGATCCGATCTTGAACGCGCGATCGCGATCGTCGAGCACCACGGCGGGGCACAGCGCCGAGAAGTGGTTGTTGGCGTGATCGGACACAAAACGCTCACCGGTGCGGTTGGCGATGGCGTCGTCGTAGATCTGGCGCATCTCGCGAATCTCGCCGGCACCGGCGAAGCCCAGCACCAGGGCGCCGACGCCGAGCTCGGCCGCCAGGCGCACGGTGTCCATCTTGGTGCAGGCCATGAACAACGGCGGATGCGGATCCTGCACGGGACGGGGCAGGATCGGGTGCGGCGCAACGTCGAGGAGCCCGTGCCACTCGAACTCGTCGGTGCGCCAGCAGCTCGAGATCATCCGGAGCGCTTCCTCCATCTGCGCGTAGGTGTCGGCGGGCTCCACCCCGAACGCCGACATCTCCTGGAGCGTTGCGCCCCTCCCGGCACCCACGTCGACGCGGCCCCCAGAGAGGATGTCGAGCATGGCGATGCGCTCGGCGGCTCGGAGCGGGTGGTTGTAGTTGAACGGCATGCACACGACGCCGTGGCCGATGCGGATCGTCGCCGTGCGCGCGGCCACCCAGCTCAGGAAGATCTCCGGGGCCGACATGTGGGCGTACCACTTCAGGCAGTGGTGCTCGACGGCCCACACCCGGTCGAACCCCATCTCCTCGGCGTACACCGCCTGCTCCACACAATTGCGGATGCACTCCTGCTCGTTCTCACGGGTGGGGAATGCCATCTGCGCCTCGAAGATCATCGAGAACTTCAACGGGTGCGCCCTTCAGTCGGCGGTGGGACGAGGGAGGTGGGAGGTGGGAGGGAGAGGTGAGACGAGACAGGTGGGACGGTGGACGGGGGCGGTGCATCGGCAACGGGATCGGCCGGCGCCCGTGTTCCTACACCAGGCCGAGCTGGCGGGCCACGCCGGCCAGGAACTCGATGTGTGCGTCGGTCGAGGAGAGCCCGAGCCCCATGGTGACGATCGACGCGTGGGTGCCCCCAGCTTCGCCCCAGGCGCGGATGCGATCGGCACCGTCCGCTGGCGACGTTGCCCCGGCGATGGCGTATTCGCCGCCGAACCCCTCGACCGGTCGGTTCTGCGCGCTCACGAGGTCGCGGAGCCGGTCCCACGTGGCGTGCACGTTGGTGGCGCGGCCGAAGAAGATGAACCCGTCGCCGAGCCGAGCGGCTCGGTCGAGCGCTGCGTCGCT
>JANLSK010000098.1:0-7479 GCA_031362415.1 Actinomycetes bacterium
GGTGTCGGTGCCGCTGATGCGCGGATCAAGTGACGCCTCGGCGCGGGGCGACGGGTGGGTCGCCGCGACCAAGAGCTACGTGGGCGGTCTCGCCGTGCAGTTCATCCTCCCCGACGACGGCCGCTTCGTCGAGGTGGCCACCAACCTGGCCGCGGTGATCAACGATGCTCTGCGCGACGGCTCGAGCGGCGCCGAGCTCGCCGTCCCCCGGTTCGAGACGCGCTTTCATGCCGAGCTGTCACCCGCGCTCCAGAGCCTCGGGCTCACAGCCCCGTACGTGGAGGGCAAGCTGCTCGGGATCGCCGACGACCGGCGCCTCGTGCTCGACCAGGCGATCCACGAGACGTTCGTCGCCATGGACGAGACCGGCACCGAAGCCGCCGCCGCCACCGCCATCCTCGCGAGGCCCTCCAGTGGACCGATCCTCCCGCCCGTCCCGGTGATCCTCGATCGGCCGTTCATCTTCCGGATCTTCGACTACCAGAGTGGCGCCACCCTGTTCCTCGGACACATCCACGACCCGGTCGCCTGAAAGCGCCGGGGCATCTCGCTGTCACTCGCGGGGCGGGTCACCTCGGAGGGCGTGGGCCTCGTCGAGCGCGGCCTGCATGCCGGCGTGGAGTTGGGCGCTCAGCTCCCTGACCCGGGCTCGGGGGACGGCGCCGCCCTCGCGAGGCACCGCAGGGATGGGCTCGCCCACGACCACGATGATCTTTGGAAAGCGCGGGCGTCGGCTGCCTGTGCGGATGATCCCTTCGGAGCCGGCGATCCCCACGGGGACGATGGGGACCTCGGCCCGGGCCGCGACCCAGGCCGAGCCGTCGAACACCGGTCCGACCTCGCGCCCGGTCTGACGGGTCCCCTCGGGGTACACCACCACCGGCTCGCCACCGGCCAGGCAGTCGAGCAGAGCCTGCAGGGCCGTGCGATCGGGGGTGCCCCGCTCGACCGGGAAGCCGCCCATGTACCGCAGCACCACACCAAGCACCGGAATCCGGTACACCGACGCCTTGCCCATGAAGCGCACGCGACGCCGGGTCACCAGTGAGGCCAAGGGAATGTCCCAGCCCGAACGATGTGTCGGCGCCAGCACGTACGGCCCTGACGCCGGGAGCCGCTCACGCCGGTACACCCGGGTACGCCAGGCCAGCGCGCACACCGTCCTCACGAGCACCGACGCCATCCGGTAGGCGATCCTCCGACCCAGCGTGGGCGGGCTGGCCTCGGCCCCCCAGGCGGCGTCCCGCTCGGTCACGAGCGCCCTCCGGAATCAGCTCTATCAGCGGAATCAGCTCTATCAGTGAGATCAGTGCACTCGAGGCCCTCAGCGGCGTCGAGAGGCGCGGCGACGTCGGCGCTTCGGGCCAGCCAGCGCTCGACGATCTCGTCGACCACGTCGTCGATGCTGCGCTCGCTGGTGTCGATGACCATGGCGTCGCGCGCCTGACGCAGCGGCGCCACCGCCCGGGTGGAATCGGCCCGATCCCGGCGGGCCAGATCGTCGAGCACGAAGCCGGCGTCCACCGATCGGGCCGCGGCGGCCTCCTCAGCCGCTCGACGGTCGGCCCGCACGCTATCGCGGGCTACGAGGTAGACCTTCACCGCGGCCTCGGGGAAGACCACCGTCCCGATGTCGCGCCCTTCCACCACGCCGGCACCACGCGATGCCACCCAGGCTCGCGCGCGCTCGGTGAGCTCAGCTCGTACCGCCGGGTTGGCGGCCACCTGCGACACCGCAGCGGTGACCTCGGGCCCCCGAATGGCCGCCGTGGCATCGTGGCCGTCCACCAGGATCCGATCGCCCAGCGCACGAGACCCGAGCTCCAGGCCCACTCGCCGGGCCAACGCGGCGACGGCCTCGGCATCATGGAGCGGCACGCCCTCGCGCAGTGCAGCCCAGGTGACGCCTCGGTACATGGCCCCGGTGTCAAGCGTATCGAGACCCAGTCGGGCCGCCACGGCACGCGCCGTGGACGACTTCCCCGAGCCCGACGGGCCGTCGATGGCGATGACGGTCGCCGTTCCAGCGAGTCCAGCCGGGGCTGCCCCCGCTGGCGCGTCCGTGCGGCGGCCCGCGTCCATCAGCGGGTCCCGGTGAGTGCGGCGAGATCGTCGGTGAACGTGGGGTACGACGACGCCACGCCGCGCCAGCCCCTGATCGTCGTGACCCCGTCGATGGCGTTGCCGGCGATGGCCGCAGCCATGGCGATGCGGTGATCACCGTGGCTGCGGATCGTGCCCGGGCGCAACGGCGTGCCCCCGTCGATCGTGAGGCCGTCACGGCGGGTACGGACCTTCGCCCCGAGCTGACCCAGCTCCTGCTCGATGGCGCCGATGCGGTCGCTCTCCTTCAGGCGCAGCTCGGCCGCATCCCGCACCTCGGTGGGGCCGTCGGCGAAGGCCGCGGCGACGCTGAGGATGGGGATCTCGTCGATGATCGACGGGATCTCGTTGCCTTCCATCACCGTGCCCTGCAAGGGCCCCGAGGTCACGTGCAGATCACCGACGGGCTCGCCCAGCTCGGTCCCCGTGGGAACGACCTCGATGACCGCACCCATCCGCCGCAGTACGTCAACGAAGCCGATGCGCCCGGGGTTGAGGTTCACGCCCTCCACCGTGAGCTCGGACCCCGGCGTGATCAGCGCCCCCACAATCCAGAACGCGGCCGAGGACGGGTCGCCGGGCACGGTGAACTCGAAGCCGGGCAAGGCCGAGGCCTCGAGACGCACCGATCGGAGCGCGGCATCGACGACCACGGGAACCCCGAGCGCCGCGAGCATCCGCTCGGTGTGGTCACGGCTCGGCGCCGGCTCGGTGACCAGTGTGGTCCCCTCGGCCTGGAGCCCGGCCAGGAGGATCGCCGACTTCACCTGGGCGCTGGCCACAGCCAGATGATGGTGCTGCCCGCGCAGTCCCCCACCGCGTATCACAAGGGGCGTCAGGGTTCCGTTGTCGCGACCGTCGATACGAGCGCCCATCGCCCGGAGCGGCCCGGCCACTCGCCCCATGGGGCGACGGGCGATCGAAGCGTCGCCGACGAGCACCGTGAGGAACGGTCGTCCCGCGAGCAGGCCGGCCAGGAGCCGGATGCTCGTGCCGGAATTGCCGATGTCGACGATGGCATCTGGCTCACGGAGGCCGTCCCACCCCGAGCCGCTGACCAGTAGCTCGCCGACGGCCTCGCGCACGCGGACGCCCAATGATTCCATGGCCAAACGGCTGCGGTGCACGTCGTCGCCATTGGCCAGGTTACGGATGCGGCTCGGGCCCTGGGCCGCGCCTGCGAGCAACAGGGCCCGGTGCGAGAGCGACTTGTCGCCCGGCATCCGGAGCCGCCCGCGCAAGGGGCACGGCCCGTGCACGCTGACCTGCTCGGCGATCATCGACCGTCCTCCGTTGGCTTCCACGCTGCCGCTCCGCTGCTCCCGGCCGCCGGCGCGACCTCGCCCGGTACGCGCGGTACGGCCGTCACGCCCGTCACGCCCGTCACTCGACCGCCCGACGGGAGAACCGGTAACCGCGCTCGGCCAGCGCGACCTCGAAGCCCTCAGCGCCGGCCTCGGGCACCACCAGGACCAGCACCCCGGGCCCGCCTTCGACCGAGTGGGCGATCTCGAGGTCGAGGATGTTCACGCCCAGCTCGCCCGCCAGGGTCGTGACCTCGCCGAGCAGCCCCGGGCGGTCCTCGACGGGGACCCGGAGCTCGACGATGGCGCCGGCATGCGCTGCCGACGCGGGCAACGCGCGGCGGGCCACCATGGCCTCGGTGAGCATGTGCGCCAAGGAGTTCCGGTCTCCGCGAGCGACCACGTCGCGGACCTCGCCCAGCGACTCGATGTAGGCGTCGAGGGTGGCCACGATCGCGTCGCGGTTCGAGGCGCAGATGTCGGGCCAGATCCCGGGGTTGCCCGCGGCGATCCGGGTCATGTCGCGAAAGCCGCCGGCGGCGAGCCGCAGCAGCGTCGCGTGCTCGACCGCGCGGCCACTCGCCAGGCGCATCAGGGTGCCGGCGGCGAGATGGGGCACGTGGCTCACCACGGCCACCAACTCGTCGTGCGCCGTGGGCTCGACGGCCACCACCTCGGCCCCGATCTCGCCGATGAGCGATCGCAGCGCCGTGTAGTCCTCGGCGCTCGTTCTGGCTGTGGGGGTGAGCACCCAGGTTGCGCCGAGGAACATCGCCGGGTCGGCGCCCTCGACGCCCTCCTGCTCGGAGCCCGCCATGGGATGGCCGCCGATGAAGCGATGCGACGTGGCCGGCCGCCAGGCATCGATGGCGGTGACGACCGGGCGTTTCACCGAACCGACGTCGGTGACGATGCGCACGTCGGCGTCGAGCGCCTCGCACGCCGCCGGGGGGATGTGCGCCGCCGGGACGGCGATGACCACGAGATCGCAGCCTGCGGCGCCGGCGGCCACGTTGGGGAAGCCCCGGTCGATCGCGCCGCGCTCGTGGGCCCGGGCCAGCTTCTCGGGATCCTGATCGATGCCGTGGACGGTACGACCGGTCGAGCGCAGGGCCATGCCCAGCGAGCCGCCGATGAGGCCGGTGCCCACGATCGCGATCCGCGCCAGCGCGGTCGTCATCGGTTGACTACTCACCGTCGGCGAGATCGGGGCGCAGGGCCGCGGCCCCGTCGAGGAACACGTGACGGATCGCGGCGCGAGTCCGGTCGGTCTCGATGTGCATGAGGACCCGAACGACCCGGGCCAGGGCGCCGGGAACGTCGACTTCGACGGCGCCGATCATGGGCACGTCGTGGAAGCCGATCTCGCGAGCGGCGCCTGCCGGGAAGGCGCTGCGGAGGTCGGGCGTGGTCGTGAAGATCACGCTGATCACGTCGTCGACGGTGATGTCGTTGCGCTCCAACATGGTGGTGACGAGCTTCTGGGTCTGGGCGACGACCACATCAGCAGCGTCGACATCGACGGTGATCGCGCCCCTGGCGGCCAGTGTTCCCACGGGGTGCGACGTTACTCGCCGGGTTCCTGACCGACTGATCCCGGCCCGGCACCGCTGTCGCTGTCGAGTCCCTCGATGCGGCGCTGCTCGGCGTCGTCGCGCCGACGTTGCCGACGAGCACCCCGAGCCGGGCTCGCCGGCCGCTTGTCGGGTCCGTAGCGCTTGGCTGTGGGATCGACGGGCGCCGGACGGGCGAGACCGGCGGCGGCATACAGGTCGCGCACCTCGGCCACGGTGAGCTCGCGCCACTCCCCCGCCGTGAGCCGCTGGTCGGTGAGCGGCCCGATCGCCGAACGCACCAGGCGGCGCACCGGATGGCCGACCGTCTCGCACATCCGCCGCACCTGCCGGTTGCGGCCTTCGTGGATGGTGATCTGCAACGCCGAACCCTCGGCCCGCTCGGCGATCACGAGCACCCGGGCCGGTGCCGTCAGCCCGTCGTCGAGCGCCACGCCCATCCGCAGCTGGCGCAACGCCGCTCGGCTCGGGACGCCTTCCACCTCCGCCAGGTACGTCTTGTCGACGCCTCGGCTCGGATGCGTGAGCCCGTGGGCCAGCTCGCCGTCGTTGGTGAGCAGCAAAAGCCCTTCGGTGGCCGTGTCGAGGCGGCCCACGGGGAACACCCGCGGGTCGTCGGGCACGATGGCAACGACCGTCGGCCGGCCCTGCGGATCGCTGGCCGTGGTCACGACGCCCGCCGGCTTGTGCAGCAGGTAGTACACGAGCACCCCGCTGAACGCCACGGGCACCCCGTCAACCGTGACGTCATCGATCCCCGCCCGGGCCCGAGCGCCCAGCTCGACGACGGCGCCGTTGACGGCGACCCGTCCCGCAGCAACCAGCTCCTCGCACACACGGCGCGAGCCGTAGCCGGCGGTGGCGAGCAGCTTCTGGAGTCGGTCGCCTTCAGGATGCGGATCGGTCGGCATCGCCACTCGGCTCGGCCGGCGTGGCGAGCTGCGCGTCGGACGCCGGAGCCTCGTCGGTGGGCCGGAGCGACTGCTCGAGAATGTCCATGATCTCGGCCGGGGGAACGAAGGCGCCGAGCGCGGGAAGGTCGGTGATGGTGTCGAGGCCGAGGTCTTCGAGGAACAGGCGGGTGGTGCCGTAGAGCACGGCCTGGCCGGGACCCGTGTCGCGTCCGACCTCCTCGATGTAGCCCCGCTGCAACAGCGTGCGCACCACACCGTCGACGCTCACGCCCCGAATGGCCGCCAGTTGGCTCCGGGCGATGGGCTGCTTGTAGGCCACGATGGCCAGCGATTCCATGGCCGCGTTCGACAGCCTCGACTGCTGGCCTTCGAGGATGGAGCGCTCGACGTAGCCCGCCAGATCGGGATGGGTCTGGTACCGCCAGCCGCCTGCCACCCGGGCCAGCACGAACCCTCTGGCTTGCGACTCGTAGTTGTCGGCCAGCTCCCGACACAGGCCCTCCACCTGATGGACGGGCAACTCGAGGAGCTGCGCCAACACCACCGTCTCGACCGGCTCGGTGGCCGCCATCACCACCGCTTCGATGGCTCGACGGCCTTCGTGCTCGCGAGCAGAGCGGGCGTCGTCGGTTGGACGGGAGCCGTAGCCCGGTGCGTCCCGTGCACTCATGTGGTCTCCAGCTCGCGCGTGGGATCGACCAGCCGATCGAGGCCGTCGAGCCCACCCCGGTCGTCCATGTCGTCGAGGCCATCGAGGCCATCGAGGTCGTCTCGGTCACGGCCACCCCGCTGGCCGCTGGCGTGCTCGCGCTCACGTTGGAGCTCGCGGGCCCGGGCGGTGGCGTCGTGCTCGCCCCAGTCGGCTTCCATGGCCACGAGGTCGATCTCGGCCGGCTCGTCGAGGAGCGTGATCGAGATCTCGCCGAAGTGCACGGCCTGGTCGATGTCGATGATGCCCTGCTTGAACAGCTCCAGCACGGCGAGGAACCGCACGATCACGTCGATGCGGGTGCGCAGGCCGATCGTCAACTGCCGGAAGGTGATCGAGCCCCGACGGGGCAGCCCGGCCAGGACCATCTCGACGGCCTCAAGCACACTGATGCGCAAGGGCGCCACAGCATCGAGGTCGATCCGCTGCTGCAGGCGCGGGGTGAGCGCCTTGCGAGCGGCATCGCGGATCTGCAACGGGGTGACCGTGGCCAGCGGGTCGGGAACCAGCGATGCGAAGGGCTCCTCGGGACCGACGGTGCGCGACACCGACCGGGCCGCCCGATCGAGGAGCACGCGCATGGCCGCGGCGGCATCCTTGAACGTCTTGTACTCGAGCAGTCGGGCCAGGAGAACATCGCGCTGGTCGAACAGGAACTCGTCGTCGAGGTCGATGTCGTCGGAGCCCGGGAGCAGCCGCCGGGTCTTGAGCTCGACGAGCGACGCCGCAATCACCAGGAACTCGGTGCACGGCCCCAGCGCCACCTCGTCGGAGCCGGCCATCTCGTGCAGGAACTTCTCGATGATGGCGCTCAGCGACACCTCGTAGATGTCGACCTGCTCCTTGACGATCAGGTGGTAGAGCAGGTCGAACGG
>JANLSK010000127.1:0-6837 GCA_031362415.1 Actinomycetes bacterium
GCGCAGATGAACGACAGCGCGCCGCCGGGCTTGAGCATGTCGAGCCCGGCTTCGAAGAAACCCACGTAGATGTCGCTGCGCCGATCGGTGGATGCACAACCAGTACGGCGCCGCGCTGCGTGAGCTGATCACGAGCAGGTATTCCGTGGACGCGGTGATCACCATGCACGACGTCGCGGCGTTCGATGACGAAGTGTCGGCCTATCCGGCGATCACCGTGGTGCGCAACGACAAGCAGGGCACCGCCCATGTCGTCGACGCGTCGAAATCATTCGACGAGACCCACACGAGCACGATCACCCACTGGATCAACGATCGTCACCGTCGCACGCCGAAGTCGGCCACGTTCGAGGCGTGCCGGCTCGAAACCTGGTTCACGGGCCGGGAGCTCTGGCCCTCGGGAAGCCCGACCCAGCTCGCGCTCCTCGCCGACCTCGAGCGGCGATTCCCGCCGCTGGAAGACCCGAGCACCGGCACTCGCGTCGGGATCGGCGTCGCGACCGGCTGCGACGAGGTCTACATCACCACCGACGCCAGCCTGGTAGAGGACGAACGGCTCCTTCCCTTGCTGTTGGCCAGCGATCTGACGAGCGGACACCCAGTGTGGTCGGGTCGCTATCTCGTGAACCCATGGAACGGCGACGGCCTCGTCGACCTCACGACGTACCCCGTGCTCCGCCGGTACCTCGAAGCCCACGAGAGCCGCTTGCGAGCCCGCCACACCGCGAGGAAGCGGCCCGATCGCTGGTACCGGACGATCGATGCCGTCGACCCCACGTTGCGCAACCGACCGAAGCTGCTTTTGCCCGACCTCAAGGCGGCGGCCCATCCCGTGCTCGACACCGGCGGCTACTACCCCCACCACAACCTCTACTACGTGGTCTCCGACACGTGGGATCTCGGAGTGCTGGGCGGGATCCTTCTCTCCGACATCGCCAACCTCTTCGTCGGCGCCTACTGCGTGAAGATGCGCGGCGGCTGCTACCGGTTCCAGGCGCAGTACCTCCGGAAGATCTGCGTTCCCGGCATGTCGGAGATCGACGACGCGACTCAGGACCGCCTGCGGACTGCTTTTCGTGCCCGCGATCGGGGCGCGGCGACCGAGGCCGCCTGCGGCGCATACAGCATCGACCCGGGCCGCCTTCCCGGTGGACATCCCTCGCCTTCGTGACCTGAAGCGAGAGACTTCGCCCCATGGCCGAGAAGGAAGACGTCTTCAGCTCGTTCGAGGAGACGATCGGGGCGAGGTCCGTGACGGATCCGTGGCTGCGCACCGGCAATGGTCAACCCAACTTCGAGCCTGACTACGAGCTTCTCCAGCAGTTGATGGCGATTCCCATCGCCGCCGGGAGCGACTCCGCCACTGGCCGGCTGGCCAAGGCCATCGACGCCTGGGTGGCTCACGAGCTCCGCCGAGCCCGCTTCGATCCCGACGAAGTCTGGCCTCGCCTCACGAGACCGAGGGTGCTCACCCGGGAGCTGGTCGAGTTCATCAAGGGCCTACCCAAAGCTGAGCAGGAACAGGCCTGGCGACGCGTCGCTAGCAACACCAAGGCCGCACCCTCGAGCGCCGACGTTCTCGGCCGTGCCTACTTCAAGCAGGTCGACGTTCTCGTTGCTCACTGGTCACGGGGCCCGGAGCTTCTCATCTCGACCAAGAGCATGGTCTCGTCGTTCGGGAACAATCGGAAGAATCGCTTCGAGGAGGCGTACGGCGACGCCAAGAACCTTCGTGGCCGCTACCCGCTCCTGTCGATGGGATTCCTGTTCGTAGTCCGCTCAACGATCCCCGCGAGCGGTCTCGAGCTCACGATCGACATGATGCGCAAGCTCCAGGCCGAGCAGGACATCTACGACTCCACGGCGCTGGTCCTTGTCGAATGGAGCGACGACGACGGCAGGCCCGTCCGAGTCCGGAACGACCTGGTCCCCGAAGACCTTCAAGCCGGCCGATTCCTCGGTGCATTGATCGGGCGTCTGCTGGAGAGGACCCCTATCTCGATACACGTTCCGGTCCGCGAGGCTCGGGAGGGCCGTCACATCGAACTCGACGAGTAGCCGCGAATCAGGGCTCGTACGTCAGCCGGCGGCGACGCGGGCGGCGTGGAAGACGTCGGCGGGGAGCTCGTGGGCGAGGCGCCAGATGATGCGCAGGGGCCGGTCGCCGGTGTGGCTGACATACGTGGCGGGGCCGGCGTAGAGGTAAGGCGGCGCGCCGAGGTCGCCGTCGGCTTCCTTGGACTCGCGGATGAACAGGTGGACGGTGGAGCTGCGCTCGGCGTGGTGGATGTAGCGCTGGCCGGTGGGTGACCCGGCAGCGGTCATGCTCTGGGATTCCCACTGGAACAGGGACGGGGTGATGGCGCGGTCCTGGTACATGGTCGTGGGGGAGTAGTGCTTCTCGGTCTTGCGGAGTGTCACGAAGAACACGTCGGCGCTGTCGTCGTCAGCCCACTTGACTCCTTGGCGGACCGAGCC
Organism: Actinomycetes bacterium; assembly: GCA_031362415.1. Taxonomy (GTDB): domain Bacteria; phylum Actinomycetota; class Acidimicrobiia; order IMCC26256; family VFJJ01; genus VFJJ01. The sequence goes on from JANLSK010000127.1 coordinate 2,479, forward strand.
GGGGTTCGTCACCCTGAAGGCGGCGAGGGCTTCGTCCCGGCTGTATCGAGCGTGGATGTGCAGCGGATTGGGGCCGGCCGCATCGACCGGTGTGGTGATGCGGCGTCGCCGCTGAGCGAGCACGTCGAGGAGTTGGCGGAGCTCGTCAGCACGCCCCGGATGGGCACTCAGCCGGAGTAGGTGATCGTTGATCTCGTCGGGGGATGCTTCGGAGCCCCAGAGGGCGAAGTGCGCCATGAGGGCGAGCCGGCCATGGCGATCGTCGAGGCCCTGTCCAACGCTTGCCGTCGACGCAGCGGCGCTCGCGTATGCGCGGAGGCGCTCTGGGTCGTCGACGTGGAGGAGCCGGCAGATCGCCCCCGCCAGGATGGTGTCGTCGGGGCCAACGGGTCGGAGGTCGAGACCGGCTTGACATCCGGAGACGTCGTTCGAGGCCCTCGGTGACCAGCTGCTCGTACAACCCCGGCCTCAGCTCAGCCACGCACCGACAGTAGTGAAGCTGCTGACTCGCAAGCGGCTCTTGAAGACCAGCGGCGTTGTCGAGAGCGCGAGGTGCCGGCCGTAGCCCTTGGCCGAATGGCCGCTACTGTCGGCGCGATGCCGAGCTGGGAACCGGGGCGGACCACGATCGAGTATCTCCTCGGGCGAGGACGGCTCGAACACATCGATGGCACTGGAGCGGTGGCCGCAAGTGCCATGATCCTCGAGCGGGCTGGCAAGCGGCTGCTCACTGCAGCAGCTGGTCTGGAGGCAGGCGACGCCGATGGTGCGTTCGTCGCTGCCTACGACGCGTACCGGATGTCGGCTGAGGCTCTGCTGATTCGTCAGGGCTTCCGGGCCACCGGGGGTGACGGATCGCACGTCTCGGTCGAAGACGCTGTGGGTGCTCAGTTCTCGTCAGAGGTTGCTGCGTTCGCCAAGCCGACCTTCGAACGGTTTCGTCGGACCCGTCATGCCGCCCAGTACTTCGACCCGTCGGTGGCGGAGCTGACCGACGACGATGCCCGCTGGGCACTCGACACGGCTGGTGCCGCGGTGGATGGGGCGCGGCGGCTCATCGCGTCGAACCCGCCACCATTGTTCGATTAGACGCTATTGGGATCGGGACCATCGGGCGGCTGGTCACCGTGGCGTGGAACGTACCGCTGCCGGCCGCGAGCCAGTCGCGGGCTCGGATGGTCATCTGAACCGGTCGCCCCACTCGTTGTTCCACCCGGCTGACGGCTGCGTACAGGGCGTCGCGGTCGGGCGTGCCGAGGACCAGGACGTCAATGTCTCCGACGGGTCGATCGCCGGGCTCGCCGGTGAAGCGGGCCGCCCACGAGCCGTAGATGTAGGCGGCATCGATCCCGCTGATCGACGACAGCGCGGTGCTGAGGAGCTGCGGCGGCCCGAAGGCCTTGACGAGAACGTCGGAGAGGCCGGTGAAGTAGGGGCTATTGGTGTTGGCCTGCACAAGCCTGGTGCGGCCGACCTTGCGACTGGTGATGAGACCAGCCGCCTCTGAGCGTTCGATCTCGCGGTGAACCGAGGCGTACGGAACGCCTGCCCGTTCGGCGATCTCGGTGAGGCCCAACTCGGTGTCGGGATCGCCGAGGAGCAGCGTCAGGATCTCTGCCTGTTGTTGCGATCGAAAGATCGGCAGGAGAGGTGGCGCCGGCGTTCTATCCACGAACTGGATGATAGCTCTCAGTTCGTGGATAGAGAATCAGGAGGCTGTTCGGGCGGGGGGAGACCGAGGCGCATGGAACGAGCAGCGGCGTGTCGCGTTTCATCAGTTTGTCATCAGTTTGTCGCGAAAAAGCTCGAAATTCGGCACCAGAACAAACTACACGCTAACACGAACGATGCCAGAGGCCCTTGCAGGACAAGGGAAATCAGAACTACACAACACGAACGCGCACCGAATCTCTCCGAGTTCAAGTCCCCCCTTCGACACCACCGCTGAACTGCGAAATGCCATCGGAGCGATCGTTCGAAGTTCAACGTCCAGGGCCCGTGGTCACGGATTGGTCACGGGATTCTGAACCTTGGTCACGCGGACCACTCCCAACTGCTGGGTTTTCAGAACCCGGTGCATCGTGCAGGCAGCCTGGGCGTAGCGATCAGTGGTTCCCCGCCCGGAGACGATGGCCCGGCGGGCCCAGCGTCGGAGTGGGTCGTGACCGCCGCCGCTCCCATCCCGCAGAACGAGCGAACGGACGGGTGTCGATGGGTGGATGTGGGGCACTTCCCGCGATCAGGATGCGCGCGGTGGTGTCGCTGACGGGGAGGAGGGGAGGCTGAAGATCAGCGGTAGTCGAACGCCGATCGCAGCGCGCCCACGGGACGCGCTTCGGGGTAGACGCCGGCCAGCTCGGCCTTGAGCGACAGATCCTCGACCTGTGCCGGATCGAGGCGGGGCGCAGCGCGCCGGCGTACGAGGTCGTCATTGAAGGTGTCGGCCACGTCCTGCATCGACAAGGTGGTGCGTGAGCGCTCGTCGCGCTCGGCCGCTGTTCGGTAGACGTCGGCCTTCCACAGCACGCTCACCCGAATGGTGTCGAGCGGAGCGCGGAGCGCGAGCGTGCCGTGATCGGTCACGGTCCAGGTTCCCGTGCCGTCGTCCGTCGGTGCGAGCGCTGCGCTCGGGGTGACGAGCGGGGTGCCGGCATCGAACGGCCCGATCGGTGCGACTTGGTGGAACATCCCGTGGTTGTCGCCGAGCAGCGCGGAGTTGGCCATGTTCCCGACGTGATGATCGGGCGGGCCGTCGGGACCGTTGGGCCAGTAGTAGAGCCCGCCGCCTTCGACGTCGTTCATCCACCAGATGGCCGTGGCCTGGACGATCTCGAAGTCGTTGAACAACCCCGACCACAGCATGGCTCGCAGCAACCACATCGGGGTGTTGGTGCGGTCACGGCCGTGAAACCGGGGGTTGTCGGTGTGCGCAGGCCCGCCATCGGCGATCGGCGTCATCAGGTTGACGTACACGCTGTGCGGCTCGATCACCTCGGCCCCGTAGAAGGCCCGTGCGGCTTCGAGGTAGTGCGGGTTCTGCAGGAACAGATCGGACCCGGGCGCGTGAAAGGTGTCGTGCACCCAGTCCTTCTGGAACCACATCGGACGTGTGCGCTGGTGCGGGTTGGCTCCAGGGCTGTACCAACCGCCGAGCGGGTTGTAAGGCGCCTGTGACTCGAGCAGGGCGACGACGTGAGCGAGGTCGTCGATGACGTCGTGCAGCAGAACCGGCGGTTTCGAGTACCGGATCCCCATCGCTGGCTCCTCCTGGTGAGGCTGCGCGAAGCCTAGGCGCTCGCCGGCGTGACGTCGTCGCGCTCGACCTGGGCGTTCCGCTGGGGCGCGAGGCCGGGGTTCGCGCATCCAGCGGTGGTGATCACCGCGCCGCGGATCCTTGACGGGGCACCGTCGGTGACGCTGCGCCGCAGATCGGACGACGAGACCGTCGAGGTGAGCGGCACGACCTGGATCACCGACGAGCTGGAGTCGCCCGGGGCTTGGTCGTTGCCCACTCGAATATGTACGTATAATACGTACATGCCCAACAAGACGATCAGCGTGCCTGATGACGTCGTGCCGATCATCGAGAGCCTCGACGTGCCCTTCTCGAGGTGGGTCACCGATCAGCTCCGTCGCCATGCGGCGCAGTCGACGAGGTCCTTTTCCGAGCAGCTCTTGGCGGATGCGGCACTGGCCGCAACCGAACGGCTGGCCGTGCACGATGCACGGGCGGTTGGCGAGCGGATGGAGCGATCCGCGCCGTGGTAGCTCGTGGTGCGGTGTACTGGGTCGATCTCGACAAGCGTCGACCCTGTGTTGTTGTCTCGTCCGGCGAGGTTCTCGCAGTTGAGGTCTGGCAGGCGCATGTCGTGCCCCTCACCTCGAACCTCGATCGAGCGGGCCTCGCCGGCAACGTCTTGCTCGACTCCGCGGCGACGGGTCTACCGAAGGACTCCGTCGCGGTGCCGCTTGGGCTGGAGCTCATTGATCGGTCGTGGTTGGCGGAGCGTGTGGGCCAGCTGCCCGGTGCTCTCGTCGACGCCATCGACGACGGCCTCCGAGCAGTGCTGGGCCTGTGACGAGGTAACCCGACTCCCCGTGCCGTCTACCCGAGCATGACGATGCGTGCGTGGCGGGTGGGCGCGCACGGACATCCCCATGATGTCGTGCGGCTCGTCGAGGTCGGTTGCTCCACGGCATGGACCGGCCTCGATCGGCGAGGTGGCCTCCAGCGCGGTGAGAAACTCGTGGTGCTGCACGACGCCGGTCGTCTGAAGGCCACCCGTTCTCGGGGTCCGGTCAGGCTCGGAGACGTTCGACGGGTTGGCCGGTGATGGTTGCGATGAGGTCGAAGTCCTT
>JANLSK010000204.1:0-9632 GCA_031362415.1 Actinomycetes bacterium
GCCGAGGCCACGAGCAGCACGTCGAGCGGGAGGCGAATCTTGTAGCCCCGGATCTGGACGTCGCGCTCCTCGAGCACGTTGAGCAGACCCACCTGGATGCGCTCGGCCAGGTCGGGGAGCTCGTTGATGGCGAAGATGCCGCGGTTGGTGCGGGGCACGAGCCCGTAGTGGATGGTCATCTCGTCGGCGAGGTAGCGACCCTCGGCCACCTTGATGGGGTCGACCTCACCGATCAGGTCGGCGATGGAGGTGTCGGGCGTGGCCAGCTTCTCGCCGATCCGGTTCGAGCGATGGACCCAGTCGATCGGGGCCTCGTCGCCCAGCTCGGCGACGACGTCACGAGCGTGTCGCGACGTCGGGGCATAGGGATCGTCGTTGATCTCGCTGCCGGCGATGATGGGCATCCACTCGTCGAGCAGACCCACCATCGACCGGATCATCCTCGACTTGGCCTGGCCTCGCTCGCCCAGGAAGATCAGATCGTGCCCCGCGAGAAGGGCGTTCTCCACCTGCGGAAGCACCGTTTCCTCATAGCCCAACACGCCCTCGACAACGGGCTCCCCCGCCGAGATGCGGGCCACGGCGTTGGCGCGGATCTCCTCTTTCACCCGGCGCGACACCCATCCACTGGCCCGGAGCGCCCCGAGCGTGGCGGGACGGGCCTCGGGCGCAGCGGCATCCTTGGCGAGTTGGGGCACGGCGAGCCTCCAGGCACGAGATCACGGGGACGTCGGGTGGTGCGCAGACGGGATCGCCTTCGAGACTACCCGGCGCCCTCGACATCGTCCCGGCGAGCCTCCCGATGTCTTTTCCGGGGTCCGTCGCGCTGCGTGGCCCCAGGGCGGCGTGCCCCCGAGCGTCGTGCCGGGCGGACGGCTACGCGTCGTGCCGGGCGGACGGGGTGGGTGCCAGTCGGGGCCAGGGGCGGCGTTGCTCGACGATCCGGGCCAGGCGCAGCACGATGTCGTCGCGATGGCGGGGCCCCATGATCTGCAGCCCGATCGGCAACCCGTCCGACACGGTCCCGGCGGGCACCGACACGGCCGGATTCCAGCACAGGTTGGCGATCATGGTGAACGGGACCGCCATCGCCGGATGCACCGGATGCCCGTCGATCACCGACGGGGGCGGCCCCTCGGCGGCGAAGGCGGGCACGGCCGTGGCCGGGGTCAGCAGCACGTCGACCCGCTCGAAGATCGCAGCCACCCCAGCCTCGAGCCTGGTGCGGGCCCGCAGCACATCGGCGTAGCGAGGGAGCGTCCACGCCTCGGTCTGCTCGTAGCTCCGACGAACGCTCGGCACCAGGAGCTCGGCCCGCTCGGGCCAATCGCCGGGTTCCAGGTGCAGCCACATGTCGATGGCCCCGGCCCGGAGCCAGGCCTCGGTGGGATCACCGAGCTCGATGTCGAGGTCGACGACGTTCAGCCCGGCGTCGGCGATGAGCGCCGACGCGGCCGTCTCGGTGAGCGCTCGGACCTCGGGGTCGACGCGGGCGAAGCCCAGATCGGCCGACCACGCGACACGCAACCCGGCGACCGAGAGCTCCTCGATGGCCCGCTCGTACGTGACCCCGGGGTGCGGCAGCGATGCGCGGTCGCGATCGTCGGGCCCGCAGGCCACGTCGAGGTGCCGGGCGGCGTCGGCGACCGTGGTCGCCAACACACCGGGGACGGCGGTCTGGCTCGTCGATGCCCCTTGGACGGGAATGCGGCCGTAGCTGGTCTTGTGCCCGACCAGCCCCGAGAACGACGCCGGGATGCGGATGCTCCCCCCACCGTCGCCGCCGGTGGCCAGTGGCACCATCCCGGCTGCGACCGCTGCCGCCGATCCACCGCTCGAGCCCCCCGGCGTTCGGGACGGGTCCCACGGATTGCGGGTGACGCCCCAGGCGTTGGACCGGGTGTAGGCGACCGTCCCGAACTCCGGCGACGCGGTCATGCCCACCGGGACGGCGCCGGCCCCCCGCAGACGGGCCACGTGGATCGAGTCGTCGGTGGCTGGCCGATCGCCGACGCGCAAGCATGAACCCATGGTGGTCACGAAGCCGGCGCAGTGGTCGAGCTCCTTGACGCCGATGGGCACTCCCGCCAGCGGCCCGGGATCGCCGCCGGCCGCGATGGTGGCGTCGACGGCATCGGCAGCCCGGAGCGCCAGCTCGGCGTCTACGGCCACGAAGGCTCCGAGCTCGCCATCGCGCTCGGCGATTCGGGCCAGCGCAGCCTCGGTGAGCTCCCGAGCCGTCACGTCTCGCCGTCGGACCGCCTCCGCCGACTGGACTGCGGTTGCCGTGGCGAACTCGGGAGCTCGTTCGACGGCAGGGTCGGGGTGCGCGCTTGTCACCCCGAGACCGTAGATCAGGGTCGAGCTTGCGTTCGGCCCAGCACAGTTGAGACACCCATCGAACGAACCCTCACGCCGATGCCGACGGGCCGCCCGTGTCGTCGGGCCGCCCGTGTCGTTGAGCCGACGATGTGACCGTCGGGCTCACGTTCGGCTGAACACGGCGGCGATCTCGGCGGCCTGAGCGGGGTCGAGCTGGAGGAGCATGTCGAGGACCGGGCCCGTGGCGAAGGTCTTGGTTCCCAGTTGGTAGAACTCGTCGTGATCGCTCCCGACGGTGTCGGCGGCCGCCTCCAAGCGCACCAGATCGATCGTGCGCACCGGGTTGGCCACCGGGTCCCACTCGAAGACGATGTCGGTGCGACCCGTGTGCAGGACGACCCAGTTCGACAGCGTGCGAGTGATCTGCTCGACGCTCCAGGCCATGGTGCGCAGCCATCGTCCGTTGACGGGGAACGGCTCGGGAATGGCCGGCGGTCGCCAGCCCGACCCGATGGGCACGGCCCACTCGAGGAGGACGGGAGCGTGGCCCGGAACCCCGTAGGCGTGGATCTCGAGATCGGCGGGAGCCTGCACCCACAGCGGGTCGAACCGGCGGTCGCGGGGTATGGCCCGGGCGAACGACCAGATCCATCCGAAACGGCTCGCCGCCGGGCAGTCGTCGACCCGGACGCCGGCCCACAACGTGGCGAACGGACGGCTCGGGCTCATCGCCGGGCTCGACCACGGCACGACGGAGCCCTCGGGGAGCGACCGGATCCAACTCACGACCTGACGGAAGACCCCGTGGCTCAGATGGTCTGACCGTGCGTGGTCGGCCATGGTGTTTCCTCCCGAGGATTCACTGAATGTGCGGTCGGCGATGTGGACCGGCGACGTGCGCCGCGAGCACCTGTTGGCACCGTAGCCAAGCCCCACAAGCCCGATCGAGTGGTCGCACCACCCAGAACCGGAGAAACTCCCGCGTTCAGGACGCCATCGCGGAAGGTTTTTCCGGAATACGGACCGGACGGACACGAGTGGAGCCTCCGAGTCCGTCGATGGTGGTTCGCCGGCGCCGGATTCCTGGGGCTCTGCGAGGTGCCGGGTAGCGTTCTCGTGCCCGGCCGGTACTCACCATGACCGGCTGGCGGCGACGGCGTGTTCCAGGGAGATCGACACCGATGGCGACGGCAACAGCTCCGGCCAAGCGCAAGCGAGAGCTGCCCTGGCCGATCACGTTCTACCGATCGGCGGTCGGCAAGAAGTGGGTGATGGCCATCAGCGGGGTCATCGGCCTCGGCTTCGTCGTCGTGCACATGATCGGGAACCTCAAGCTGTATCTCAGCCGCGAAGAGATCAACCTCTACGGCGAGGCGCTACGCGAGTTCCCCAAGCACCTGCTGCCGCGGACGGTCTTCCTCTGGACGACCCGCGTCGTGCTCGTGTTGGCCCTCCTCGTGCACGTCCATGCGGCGGCGTCGCTCACCCGGATGAACGCCAAGGCTCGACCCCGGAACCAGCAGTACCAGTCGCCTCGCGACTACCAGGTGGCCAACTACGCGTCCCGCACCATGCGGTGGACGGGCATCATCGTGTTGTTGTTCATCGGCTTCCACCTCCTCGACCTCACGTGGGGCGGCGGTGGCGCCGATTTCGAGCGCGGCGACGCGTACAACAACCTGGTGCGCAGCTTCGACCGTCCCCTGGTGGCCGCGGTGTACGTGATCGCCAACCTGGCCTTGGGTGTGCACCTCTTCCACGGCGCCTGGAGCATGTTCCAGAGCCTCGGGGTGAACAACCCGCGGATCAACAAGGCCCGCAAGCGTTTCGCCCAGGGGTTCGCGGCGCTCATCGTGATCGGCAACATCAGCTTCCCGATCGCCGTGCAGGCCGGATGGGTCGACGAAGCCTGCGTGGGCACCGAGCACGACGAGCCGTGCGAGCCGTCCGGCCTGAAGTTCTGAGAGGGAGCTGAACCGCCATGGCAAGCAACCCGACAGCAACCGTCACGGGGCTCGACTCCAAGATCCCGGCCGGACCCCTGGCCGACAAGTGGACCAACCACAAGTTCGACGTGAAGCTCGTGAACCCGGCCAACAAGCGCCGCTTCACGGTGCTCGTGGTGGGCACCGGTCTGGCCGGCGCCTCGGCCGCAGCCACACTCGCCGAGCTCGGCTACAAGGTCGTGTGCTTCTCGTTCCACGACTCGCCTCGCCGGGCGCATTCGATCGCCGCCCAGGGCGGCATCAACGCCGCCAAGAACTACCGCAACGACGGCGACTCGGTGCACCGCCTGTTCTACGACACCATCAAGGGTGGCGACTACCGGGCCCGTGAGGCCAACGTGCATCGCCTCGCCGAGGTGTCGACCGACATCATCGACCAGTGCACGGCCCAGGGCGTCCCCTTCGCTCGCGAGTACGGCGGGCTGCTCGACAACCGGTCGTTTGGTGGGGCCCAGGTGTCGCGCACGTTCTACGCCCGGGGCCAGACCGGCCAGCAGTTGCTGCTCGGCGCCTATCAGGCCCTGGCCCGTCAGATCCACCTCGGCAACGTGGAGATGCACAACCGCACCGAGATGCTCGACCTGGTGGTGAAGGACGGACGGGCGACGGGCATCGTCACCCGCGACCTCGTCAACGGCGAGGTGAAGTCGTGGTCGGGCCACGCCGTCGTGGTGGCCACCGGCGGCTACGGGAACGTCTTCTACCTCTCCACCAACGCCATGCAGTCGAACGTGACCGCCATCTGGCGGGCGCACCGTCGGGGTGCGCTCATGGCCAACCCCTGCTACACGCAGATCCATCCCACGTGCATCCCGGCCAGCGACGACTTCCAGTCGAAGCTCACGCTCATGTCGGAGTCGCTGCGCAACGACGGCCGCATCTGGGTGCCCAAGAACGCCGACGACGGCCGTTCGCCCGACCAGATCCCCGAGGACGACCGCGACTACTACCTCGAGCGGCGCTACCCGGCGTTCGGGAACCTCGTGCCGCGCGATGTCGCGTCACGCGCCTCCAAGAAGGAGGTCGACGCCGGGCGAGGCGTGGGGCCCCTCAAGAACGGCGTGTACCTCGACTTCGCCGACGCCATCGGCCGGCTCGGCCGCGACGTCATCGAGGAGCGCTACAGCAACCTGATCGAGATGTACGACCGCATCACCGGCGAGGACCCCTACCAGGTGCCCATGCGCATCTACCCCGCCGTGCACTACACGATGGGCGGGCTGTGGGTCGACTACAACCTGATGAGCAACGTGCCCGGGCTCTACGTGCTCGGCGAGGCGAACTTCTCCGACCACGGCGCCAACCGCCTCGGGGCGTCCGCGCTCATGCAGGGCTTGGCCGACGGCTACTTCGTGCTCCCGTACACGATCGGCGACTACCTCGCCGGTCTCCTCGGCCAGCCGGCCGTCCCCACGTCCGACGCCGCGTTCTCCGAGGCCGAGGCCAACGTGAGCGACATGACCAAGCGCATGCTCTCGGTGAAAGGCACACGCTCGGTCGACTACTTCCACAAGGAGCTGGGCAAGCTCATGTGGGACAACTGCGGCATGGCCCGCTCCCGTGAGACGCTCGAGAAGAACCTGTCGGAGATCCCGGCGCTGGCCGAGGAGTTCTGGAACGACGTGCGGGTGCTGGGCGACGGTGAGTCGCTCAACCAGTCGCTCGAGCGGGCCGGCCGGGTCGCCGACTACTTCGAGTTCGCCACCTTGCTCTGCCACGACGCCCTGGTTCGCGAGGAGTCGTGTGGCGGGCACTTCCGGGTCGAGCACGCCCAAGACGACGGCGAGGCCCGCCGCGACGACGAGAACTTCGCCCACGTCGCCGCGTGGGAGTGGACGGGCGCGCCGAGCGCACCCGTCCTGCACAAGGAGGAGCTCGTGTTCGAGAGCGTCCACCTGGCGACCCGCTCCTACAAGTAGCTCCGACACGGCTGATAGGGATCGACTGCGATGACTGGGAAGACCCTGACCCTGCGGTTGAAGGTCTGGCGCCAGGATGGCCCGCGGGCCGCCGGCCGCTTCGAGGAGTACGACCTGCCCGGCATCTCGGTCGACATGTCGTTCCTCGAGATGCTCGACGTGCTCAACGAGCGGCTCAACTCCGACGGTCACCAGCCGGTGGCCTTCGAGCACGACTGCCGCGAGGGCATCTGCGGCTCGTGCTCGCTCATGATCAACGGCATGGCCCATGGCCCCCGGAAGGGCACGGCCACCTGTCAGCTCCACATGCGCCACTATCGCGACGGCGACGAGATCGTCATCGAGCCCTGGCGCTCGTCGGCCTTCCCGATCATCAAGGACCTCGTCGTCGACCGGGCCCCGTTCGACGCCATCATCCAGGCGGGTGGCTACATCTCAGCCCCGGCCGGCTCGGCCCCCGACGCCAACTCGGTGCCCATCCCCAAGGAAGCGTCCGACTCGGCCATGGACGCCGCCCAGTGCATCGGCTGCGGTGCCTGCGTGGCCGCCTGCCCCAACGGTGCGGCCAACCTGTTCACCTCGGCCAAGCTGGCCCACCTGAACCTGCTGCCCCAGGGCCAGGCCGAGCGTTACAGCCGCACGGTGGCCATGGTCGACACCATGGAAGACCACTTCGGCTCGTGCACCAACCACGGCGAGTGCGAAGCGGCCTGTCCCAAGGAGATCAGCATCGACTTCATCGCGCTGATGAACCGCGACTACGTGAAGGCCCAACTCTTCAACCGCAAGCTCGCCGGTCAGCGCCGCTGAGACTCTCAACACCAGCCAACTGCCAGCGTGGGACCCCGTATCCGGGGCGCCACGCTGACAGTTGGAAGAGCGTGAGGTCGGTAGCCTCGCAAGCGATGCCTGCGCCGGCCCCCACGGACCCACCGACACCGCCGCGCTCGCCGCGCTCGCCTCCCCGGTCACCGCCGAAGCCAGGGACGGCCATGGCGGCGTTGTCGCATCGCGACTACCGGCTGATGTTCACGGGCCTGTTCGTGTCGAACATCGGCAACTGGATGCAGACGGTTCTCCTCGGGGCCTACGCCTACGAGATCTCGGGGTCGGCGTCGTTCGTGGGCCTCTTGACGTTCGCCCAACTCGGTCCGCAGCTCTTCCTCTCGACCCTCGGCGGTCTGTTCGCCGACACCCTCGACCGCCGCCGCCTGCTGGTGAGCGCCCAGGTCGCCCAACTCGCATCGTCGATCGTGTTGGCCGTGCTCGTCGCCGGAGACGTCCCGCCGCGCTGGACCATCGCCGCGTGCGCGTCGATCGTCGGCATCACCAACGGGCTCGGGGCTCCGGCGTCGAGCGCAGCCCAGTTCACCTTGGTGCCCCCGGCTGACATCCCGGGCGCCGTCTCGCTCGTGAACATCCAGATGAACCTCTCTCGGGTGATCGGCCCCACGATCGGCGCCGTGCTGTACACCCACCTCGGCCCGGCGAGCGTGTTCGCCGTCAACGCAGCCACCTACGCCTTCATCATCTGGCCTCTACTCACCGTCGGCTACGCGCGTCGGTCGGGCGCGGTGATCCACGAGCGTGGCATCGAGCGGCTCTGGTCGGGCTTTCGCATCGTCGGCGCCGATCCCGTCCTGCATCGGACGATCATGGTGTTGACGGTCTTCTCGCTCACGAGCCTGGCCTTCCTCGGGCTCATGCCCACGCTGGCGCATGACAATCTCGACCTCCGACCCAAGTCGGTCGGCTACGGATTGCTCGTCGCGGTCTTCGGCGTCGGGGCTGCACTCGGAGCGACCGCAGTAGGAACGTGGTTGGCCGGCCGTTCCAAGGCCCGCCTCGTCATGGCCGGGCTCCCGACGTTCGCGGGGATGCTGGCTGCGTTCGCGCTCGCCGGGGATCTCTGGCTGGCCTATCCGATCGTCTTCGGGCTCGGCGTCGCGTACTTCGTGGTGATCACCGCGATCTCCCAGATCTTCCAGTCGCGCCTCGACGACACCACCCGCGGCCGGGTCATGGCCGTGTGGATGATGGCGTTCGGGGGGATGGTGCCGGTGGGAACCCTGGTCGGCGGGGTCGTCGCCGACCACACCTCGGTGACCGCTGTCGTGCTCTTCGGTGCCGTTGTCGCGGCCGGCTTGACGGGCTATGCCCGGTTCGACGGTCCGCCGGGCGTGGCCTCGCCGCCGTTCGCCCGAGCAGTCGACGGGTCGTCGGAGGTCATCGCCAGCAGCGCCTCGAGCTCCGAGAGCCCCGGGTAGAGCAGGTCGACGGACTCACCGGCGAACTCGGCCAGGGCGGCCAAGGCTTGGCTGATCGGCGCCGCGAGATGGGCGACCTCCCCGAAGTCCTCCAACAGCGCCGCTGCGGCCTCCCGCAGGCGCGGATCACGGATGTCGGCCAGGCAGGCGTGCCCGATCCCGTCGACGACGAGCATGGGCTCGCCCCGTCCGGGGTCGCTCGCCCTGAAATCGCGCCGGTCCGGAGCCGGGTACCCGACATCCCTGGGGCGACTCGCTCGAACGCGGTCGTGGTCGCGACCGGCCCCGTTCAAGTCGATGAAATCCGTCATGGCCAGTCCATCGGAACGGCTCGGCGACCGCTTGAACCGCCGCACCGAGGATGAGGCCTTCGGGCGGATCGACACAATCAGGGAATGGCGAGCGCCCCGTCGGCCAACTCCACGGGCGGCGGTGGGAGCTGCGGATCCAGCTGCAGCAGGGCGGCCACGAGCAGCTCGGCAACGGCGAGGTTGCGCATCCAGTTCCGATCGGCGGGGACGACGTGCCAGGGCCCGTGCTCGGTCGAGGTGTCGGTGATGGCACGGTCGTAGCCAACCATGAGGGCCTCGAAGATCTTCCGGTCCTCGAGATCGCCCATCCGGAACTTCCAGGCCTTGGCGGGATCGGTCATTCGTTCATGGAAGCGACGCCCTTGCTCCTCCTTCGAGACGTGGAGGAACACCTTGAGGATGGTCGTGCCGTCCTCGGCGAGGGCCCGCTCGAACTCGTTGATGGCCCGGACCCGGGACTCCCACCAAGCACGATCGTGCCGACCACCGATCTCCTTCACGTGCACCGTGACCAGATCCTCGTAGTGCGAGCGGTTGAAGATCCCGATCTCGCCGCGTGCCGGGCAGGCGGCGTGGATCCGCCACAGGAAATCGTGGGCCAGCTCCGTGCTCGTCGGCACCTTGAAGCTCGTCACCCGGGTGCCTTGGGGATTGACCCCGCTGAAGACCGAGCGGATCGTGCCGTCCTTGCCCGAGGCGTCGAGACCCTGCAGCACGAGCAACACCGAGCGGGCGCTCTCGGCCCAGAGACGGTTCTGGAGGTCGGTCAGGTCGACGATGCGCTCGGCCAGCCGGGCTGCGCCGTCC
>JANLSK010000247.1:0-44017 GCA_031362415.1 Actinomycetes bacterium
GTCGAGCACGGTCTCCATGCGCTCGGGGTCCGTCACGAAGTACGCCGAGATGTAGCCCTTGTCGAACCGCATGCCCTCGGTGAGCTCGAGGTCGATGCCGAACGTGTTCGACTCCTCGACCGTGATGACACCTTCCTTGCCGACCTTGTCCATCGCCTCGGCGATGGCGTCACCGACGGTGGTGTCGCCACCGGCGGAGATGGTGGCGACGTTGGCGATGTCTTCCTTCGACTCGCTGACGTCCTTCGACAGGCCCTTGATCTCTTCGACGGCGACCCTGACGGCAGCCTCGATGCCCTTCTTGAGGACCATCGGGTTGGCGCCAGCGGCGACGTTGCGCAGACCCTGGCGAACCATGGCCCAGGCGAGCACGGTGGCGGTGGTGGTGCCGTCACCCGCGACGTCGTCGGTCTTCTTGGCAACTTCCTTGACCAGCTCAGCGCCGATCTTCTCGAAGGGGTCCTCGAGCTCGATCTCCTTGGCGATGGACACACCATCGTTGGTGATCGTGGGGGCTCCCCACTTCTTTTCGAGTACGACGTTGCGGCCCTTGGGCCCCAGCGTGACTCGAACGGCGTCGGCGAGCTTGTTCATGCCCGCCTCGAGGCTCCGACGCGCCTCCGCGTCGAACATGATGATCTTCGGCATACTCTCAGCTCCTGCGACGTACCGCGCTGTCTGCTTGGGACAGGCCCGGCTCTGCGGATCGGGACACACCCACCGACGGCGATCCAGCGATGCTGGGGCCCTCGGAGGCTTGGTGGGGATGTTAGCACTCAACCTCGTCGAGTGCTAATGCAGCCAGCACTCTTCCTCGACGACTGCCAAACGACCACGTCAGGCCGTCAGACGAACGAGAGCGGTGCCGTTCGACGGGGCACGTAGGGCGTCAATCTGCCCTACAGAACGGAACAGAACGCCGCGGAAGGGCACCCGCCCGCTTTCCAAGAAACTCAGGGAAGGGTAACCTCACTCCATGGCCGAACTGCACGACGCCACCGAGGAGTACCTCGAAACGATCTTCGAGATCGAAGAGGAGGGGATCACCCCGATGCGGGCCCGCCTCGTCGAACGTCTGGGCCTGTCGGCGCCGGCCGTCTCCGAGACCGTTCAGCGTCTGGTCGATCACGATCTGGTCTCGCTCAACGACGACCGGTCGATCCACCTCACCGTGTCGGGACGGGAGCTGGCCACGACCATGGTGCGCCGCCACCGCCTGGCCGAGCGGCTGCTGAGCGACATCATCGGGCTCGAATGGGAGAAGGTCCACAAGGAGGCGTGCCGCTGGGAGCACGTCATCTCCGACGAGGTCGAGGCCAAGCTCGTCGAGCTGCTCGGCGATCCGGCGAGCTGCCCTCACGGCAACCCCATCCCCGGCAACCTCCGGCGCCACAAGCCAACCGCGACCGTCACCCTGGCCGAGGCTCCGATCGGTCCGATCACCATCACCCGGATCATCGAGCAGCTCGAGCTCGACGACACCGCCCTGGCGCTGCTCGGGCGCAACCGGCTCATCCCCGGCTGTGCGGCCGATGTTGTGGGCACCGACGCCGGGGGGGTACGCGTCCGCACGCCCCTGGGCGAGACGCTCATCCCGACGACGGTGGCCGAGTCGATCTACGTCAGCCCGCGTTGACGGCGATTCCCCGGATGGTGGCGAGCAGCACGTCCACGTCGACGGGCTTGGTGAGATACTCCACGGCCCCAAGCGCGAAGGCCCGGACGAACGCCCGCTCCTCGGCCTCCACCGACAAGAGGATGACGCGAGGTCCCGGAAGCAGCCCCTGACGGCGCATCTCCTCGAGCAGGCCGAGCCCGTCGAGGCCGGGCATGCGCAGATCGAGCACGATCACGTCGGGCCGAGCCTCGATGATCAGCTCCAGCGCTTCCAGACCGTCGCCGGCCACCTTGGTGACGTACCCGTGCTCGTCCAACGTCTCGCAGAGCGAACGTCGCACGTCCTCGGAGTCGTCCACCACCAGGACGTAGCTCATCAGTTGGCCTCCAACGTGGTCGTTCCGACCGCGATGTCGGCATGGAACGGCCTCAGCTGGAGCCAATCGACCATCTGTGTGCAGAAATGCTCACCGAGTGAGCAGATCTGCACACAGAACGCCGGGGTGTTGCCGGCCGGGGTTTCAGCCGGCCGGGGCTGCAGGCGGCCGGAGCTCAGCCGCCGGCGACGGCCGGGACGATCGAGACGACCTGCCCGACGGTCACCTGGGTGTCGAGCCCGTCGAGGAAGCGCACGTCCTCCTCGGCCACGAAGACGTTCACGAACCGGCGGAGCTTGCCCTGCTCGTCGAAGATGCGCTCACCGAAGCCGACATGGGCGACGTCGAGGGCGCGGAGCACCTCGCCGACGGTGGCGCCGTCGAGGACGACCTCGGCCTGGCCGCCCGTGAGCGACCGGAGCTGGGTGGGAATCCGAACCGAGACCGAAGGCATCGTTGGATCTCTCTCGTTTCACGTCGACTGGACCCGAGGACTCGAGGACTCGAGGAGCTGAGGACCTGCGGATCCTCGTGTCTCAGACGGCGAAGGTGGACTTGAAGGCTTCGAGGGTGGGGCTGATGGTTGCCGTGGGCCCACGTGCGGCTCGACGGCGTCGAGGGTCTTGAGCCCGTGCCCGGTGATGTAGAGGACGATGCGCTCGTCGGGATCGATCACGCCGTCGCGCACCAGCTGGCACAACCCTGACGTGGTGACCCCGCCCGCAGTTTCGGCGAAGATTCCCTCGGTTTGCGCAAGCAGCCGCATCCCCGCGACCACCTCGTCGTCGCTGACCGCTGCGCAGGCGCCGTTGGAGGTACGCACGACATCGAGGGCGTAGTAGCCGTCGGCCGGGTTGCCGATGGCGAGCGACTTGGCGATGGTGTCGGGCTTCACCGGCTTGATGACGTCGGACTGCTCGAGGAACGCGGTGGCGATGGGCGAGCACCCGGCGGCCTGGGCCCCCGAGACCCGCGTGGTGACCGGCCCGTCGATCAGTCCCACCGCGGCCAGTTCCTTGAAACCCTTGTGGAGCTTGGTGAGCAAGGATCCAGAGGCCATGGGGGCCACGATGTGGTCGGGCAGCTCCCAGCCGAGCTGCTCGGCGGTCTCGTAGGCCAGGGTCTTCGAGCCCTCGGAGTAGAACGCCCGCACGTTCACGTTCACGAACGCCCACGGGAAGGCGTCGGCCAGCTCGGCGCAGAGGCGGTTCACGTCGTCGTAGTTGCCGTCGACGGCCACCACGTTGCCGGCGAAGATGGCCGTGGTGAGGATCTTGCCCGCTTCCAGGTTGGACGGGACGAATACATAGCTGGTCAGACCGCCCCGGGCCGCATGGGCGGCGACGGAGTTGGCCAGGTTTCCGGTGGAAGCGCAGGCGACGGTCTCGAACCCGAACTCGAGCGCCTTGGCGAGGGCCACGTTCACGACCCGGTCCTTGAACGAGTTCGTGGGATTGCGTGTGTCGTCTTTGATCCAGAGCTCGCGCAGGCCCAGGTGGGCGCCCAGCCGCTCGGCCCGCACGAGCGGCGTGAAACCCGTCCCCAGGTCGACCCGGGGATGGTGGGCCGCGGGAAGCAGATCGGCGTAGCGCCAGATCGAGCGGGGACCCGAGGCGATCCGCTCCCGGCTGATGACGGCCCGAATGGCGTCGAGGTCGTAGGCCACCTCGAGCGAGCCGAAGCACCACTCGCAAAAGTGCACGGGGGCCATCTCGTACTCGCGTCCGCAATCGCGACAGCGCAGCCCCTGGGCGAAGCACGTGCCCAACGGCGCCGCTGCGCCCGCCGGCCTCGATGCCTCCACCGATGATTTCCCACTCGACATGACTGACCCCTCCTGGCTCGCCGGGCACCGGGCCATCCCCGGTGCTGTCTCGACGCGCTCGGGCCTCTCAGCCATTCAGAGTGCCGCACCACCGGCCCGGCTGGATGACGGGTCGACCGATTGGCTGTACTCATCGATCAGGCATTGGCACCGTCGGCGATCGGCGTCACGAGGACGACGGTCGTCGGGGTTGCCGCGGCGTCACAGGGCCTGTCCCTCAGCCGCTCTCGATGAGCGCGTTGCGAAGGAGCATAGACGCGCCGCATTCCGTCGTCTGAAAATTTGCGCCGGCCGAGGGTTCGGTGCGAACCGGTGCCAGAATGTCGCACTCCGTCGCCCTGCCGCCCGGCAGCGCCGCCGACACTCGGGCCCTCGATCATGCCGCAGTCCCCCGTCTCCGCCGCAGGCGACTTCGATGCCGCTCGACTCTGTGAGTCGAAGCTGGCCTTTCACACCACGGTCTCGGTGTGCCTGCCGGCGCGCAACGAAGCCGCCACGGTCGGCGACATCGTCACGATCCTCCGACGCGACCTCATGGACCGCTGCCCCCTGATCGACGATCTCGTGGTCATGGACGACGGCTCCTCCGACGCCACGGCCCGCATCGCGGCCGACGCCGGCGCTCGGGTCGTGCCCACCGAGACCGTCCTGCCCGAGCTGTGTTGCGGCACGGGCAAGGGCGAAGTGATGTGGAAGTCGCTCTATGCGACCACCGGCGACGTGATCTGCTGGCTCGACGCCGATCTTCTGAATTTCGGCTCGCACTTCGTGGTGGGCCTGCTCGGACCCCTCCTCAGCCGACCGTCGACCCGGTTCGTGAAGGCGTTCTACCGCCGCCCCCTCGGCGACGATCCCAACGGCGGCGGGCGGGTCACCGAGCTCATGGCCCGACCGGTCATCTCGTCGTTCTTCCCCCAACTCACGGGCATCGTGCAGCCGCTCGGCGGTGAGTACGCCGGGCGTCGCGAGGTGTTGGAGGAGGTGCCGTTCGTCGAGGGCTGGGGGGTCGAGATCGGTCTGCTCGTCGACATCGCCGAGCGCTACGGCCTCGGGGCCATCGCCCAGGTCGACCTCGGGGTACGCCACCACAGGAATCGGCCGCTCCACGAGCTGGCGCCGACGAGCATGGCCATCCTGCAGATCGCGCTGCGTCGGGCCGGCGTCACGATCGACGACCTCGGCCACGAGCTGGTGCGCTACGTCGACGGTGCCGTCGAGCGGGTGCCGGTGGAAGTGCGCGAGCGCCCACCGATGATCGAGATCCCGGCCTACCGAGCGAAATTCGGCCGTGAGCTCACCGCCTGAGGGCCCGTCGGACGACCCGCTCGACGGCGCCCGGGGCCCAGCGCGGATCCGGGTGCTCTACACCGACATCGACGGCACGCTCGTGGGTCCGATGGGCAGCCTCTTCGCCGCCAGCGACGGCTCCCACACGCTTTCGGCGGCTAGCGCCATCTTTCAGGCCCACCGGTCGGGCCTCGAGATCGTCGCCCTGTCGGGGCGGAGCCGCTTCGGTCTCGACGAGGTGTCGCGCATCCTCGGCCTGTCGACGTGGTTCGGTGAGCTGGGCGCGGTCCGGGTGTACGACGCCGGGCGGACGATCGTCACCGACCCGGGTCGGTTTCCCGGCCCGGGGACGGCCGCCGAGGCGCTCGTGCCGGCCATGGAGGGCCTCGTCGCCCAATTCGGCCCGCTGCTCGAGGAGCACGCGCCGTGGAACCGGGGGCGTGACCACTCGGTGATGGTCAGGGGTGAAGCTCCCTACCCCGAGGTGCGGGCCTGGCTCGACGAGCACGGTTTTGCCTGGGCCGAGTACGCCGAGAACGGTCACATCCCGAAGCAGGCCCACACCGTTCCCGGCTTCGAGCACGTGCGGGTCTGGCATCTCAACCCGCTCGGCATCTCCAAGCGATCGGCCATTGCCGCCGACCGGGCCTACCGGGGGCTGGCCCTCGAGGAGACGGCCATGATCGGCGACGCCGTGAGCGATTTCGAGTGCTGGCCCGAGGTGGGTCGGTGCTTCGTGATGCGCAACGGACTCGAGCACGACCCCACCCTCGCTGCGCTGGTGGCCCGGGCCCAGGCCGACGGCGGCAACGTCGAGGTCACGGGTCGCGGCCATACCGAGGGCTACGCCGAGACCGTCCAGCTCCTGCTGTCGTGTCTCTGAGCCGGGCGTCTCAGCCGGGCGTCTCAGCCCTTGAGCCTCAGCCCTTGAGCCTCAGCCGAAGGCGGCGACGGCCGTCACGGGGTTGGGAATGACCCGATCGCCAAGGGAGCCGAGGAAGGCCCGGTCGGAGAAGCTGAAGATCCCGCCATCCTCGCCCACCATCAGGTAGCCGTTGCCGAAGCGGACCATCCCCGTGACCGGCCGGTTGAGCCGCACCGAGCCCATCGAGCCCCGGAACACGGCGTCACCGAACGCGAAGATGCCGCCGTCGGACGCGACGAGCCAGTACCCCCGGTTCGTGGCCGTGGGGACGAGCGACTGGACGGGCTGGTTCAGCCGTTGCCCGCCCATCGACCCGAGGAACGCCGCGTCGCCGAATGCGAAGATGCCGCCGTCGGAGCCGACCATGTAGTAGCCGTTGCCGCTCGGGGTGGGGATGGAGTCGAGCACGGGCCCGTTGAGGGGCGTCCCCGACATGTCGCCGAAGTGCCGGGCGTCGCCCTTGGCGATGGCCCGTCCCCGGTTGGTGAAGATCCAGTACCCGGCGCCCGTGGGGGTGCTCGACAGGGCCGTCACCTGTTCGCCGGCCGCGAGCTGGGCGCCCGTGAGACCGGCGTGGCCCAGGTCGGCCCGGGCCGTGCCCCGAGCGTGCACGGTGCCGCGGTTGTCGACGATCCAGTACCCGGCCCGGTCGGTCGTGGGCTCGAGGTCGACGGCCCGCAACCCGCCGGCGAATCCCGCTCCGATGGCCAGGGAGGCGTCGCCCGGGAACCCGGCCGCGCCGAACGGATAGACGATCCCGTCGGAACCGAGCATCCAGTAGCCGGACGCCGCGAGCGGAACGCCCGGCGCTGGCGGCGGCGGGGTCGACGTGGACGGCGGGGCGGTCGTGGGCGGCACGGTCGTGGTGGTCGTGGTGGCGGCGGGTGCCGTCGTGGTCGTGGTGGCGGCGGGTGCCGTCGTGGTCGTGGTGGCGGCGGGTGCCGTCGTGGTCGTGGTGGTGGTCGGGGGCGTGGGGGGTGTGCCCACCGAGACGGTCACCGTGACCGGGGCGCTCGTACCGGCATGGTTGGATGCCGTCACCTCGAACGTGTACGCCGTGTTGTTGGCCAGCCCGGTCACCACGAGCGGCGAGGAGCCCCCGATCGCCGTGTGGGCGCCGGCGACGGGCGTGAGCTCCCGCACCAGGAACGTGGGGTTGATGCCGCCGTCGGCGCCGGGCGTGAACAAGACCGTCGCCTGACCGACGCCCGCCGTGACGCTCGCCGTCACCGCCACGCCCGTCGGTGGGGCCGGCGCCGGGCCGGTGACCGGCACGGAGATGGCGAACATGTGCTGCGAGAGCATCCCGGCAGCCGTCGGCGGTGCCAACGCGAACGGGAACGCCGTGAGCGCACGCGGCGCGGGACCGGCACCCGTCCCCGGGAACAGCACCGAGTTGTAGTCGGTGAGGAACCGGCCCTGGGAGGCCTGCACCAGCCAGTTGGTGTTGGTGGGCGTGGGGGTGAGGGTGGTGGTTCGGCCCCAGGTGGTTCCGCCGTCGAGCGAGATCGACAGGCCGGCGTACACCGGGCAGGCCGAGGTGCACGACGCAGCCGGGAGGGAGAAGTACACCAGACCCAGGCGACCGGTGGGACCCGAGGTGCGCGGGTCGAAGCCGATGCCCACGTCGAAATGGTCGACCGTGCCGATCTGGGTCGCCGGATCGACGTCGACGGGAGCGGGCGGCGTCCACGTGACGCCGTCGAGCGAGCTCGTGAGGTAGGGATCGTTCCGGGTGCATGCCGACGGGTTGCAGCCGTGCCAGGCCACGAAGATCCGCCCGGTCCCGGGGTCGATCGTCACGGACGGCTTCGACTGTGAACGCATGGGCTGAACCCAGCGCGTGGTGACGCTGGCGATCGTGGTCGGGTTGGTGGTCCACGACAGGGTCGAGCCGTTGTCGGTGAGGACCGAGGCCCGGATCTGGCCCGTCGTGTTGGCATTGGATCCGAAGGCCGTGCTCGTCGAGACCACCACGACGTTGCCGTTCGGGAGGCCGACCGGAACGCTGTCGTAGCCGGAGGCGTTGGCCGAGGGCCCGATCGGCGTCGTCCACGTCGCGCCACCGTCGGTCGACATCGTCACCCGGAGCGCGCCGGATCCCGAACCGATCGACCGGTCCGTGTAGGAGACGTAGCAGTGGCCGAAGCGGGGGCTCGTGGCCATGTTGTTGCAGGCGATCCAGGTCTTGTCGGGCTGGCCCGTGATGACGGCCTCGACCCGGGGCAGGGCGGCGGTATTCCAGGTGGTGCCGTTGGCCGAACGGCTCACGGTGGCCGCCACGTAGGTGAGGCTGGTGTTCTGCGCTGCGCCGACGGCGAGCCACACGTCGTGGGCGTCGTCGTAGGCCACGGCGGCGTCGGTGATCCGATGATGGGGCCCGTCCGACAACGGCGACGACGTGAGGTTGGGCATGATGCCGCTCGTCCAGCTCGTGCCGCCGTTGGTGGACGTCGCCCAGCCCATGGAGAGGCCGCAGCTGCACCCGTTGGCCCGAGCCACCTGGTACACCGAGACGATCGTGTCGCCCCAGGCCGCCTGATGGTTGTCGGCGGTTGAGGCGTGCTGTGCGTTCGACCCGGTCGACGGGTCGGCAGCGATCTGCTGGAGTGGCGCGCCGGCGTTCACCTGCTCGATGTCGCGGAATCCGCCGATGTCGAGGGTGACCAATGTCCCGACCAGCAGCCCGAGCGCGATCGGCAGGCAGAGCACGCGGCGCATCGGGCTCCCGGCGTTGGAGGGGACGGACGGGGTCGAGCTTGCCATTCCTGCAGGCCGAAAGCGCTCCGGCTCCCTGCAGGTTCGCCCGATTCGAGCGGTTTCGCCGTCACGGTGTCACCCGGGGAAACCCCTTTTGAGGGTTGGACCCGCACTCGGGCCCAGAAGGCGAGCGTTACACGATGGTCCAACCGCCGTCGACGCTGATCACCTGGCCGGTCACGAAGCTCGAAGCGGGGGACGCGAGGAACAAGAGCGCGCCGTCGAGCTCGTCGGCGGTCCCGGGCCGGCCCATCGGGGTCTGCTCGGCGATGAACGCCTGCGAGCTCTCGAACTTGGCGCCGTGGAACATGTCGTGGGTCATCTCCGACTCGAACCACCCCGGCGCGATGGCGTTCACCCGCACCCCCTTGCGGGCCCACTGCACGGCGAGCTCGCGGGTGAGGCCGACGATGCCATGCTTCGATGCGGCGTAGCTGGCCTGGGGGATACGACCACTGGCCACAAGGCCCACGAGCGACGCGATGTTCACGATCGCGCCGCCCGTCCCGTCGGCTCGCTCGATCATGTGCCGGCCCGCCTCCCGGGCGAGCACGAACGGGACGACCAGGTTGAGGTGAACTGTGCCCTCGAACATCTCGTTCGTCTCGTCGAGCGCCCGGGAGACCACCGAGACCCCGGCATTGTTCACAAGCAGATCGAGCCGGCCCGCCCGCTCGAGCGCCTCTCGCACGAGGGCCTCGGGGGCTCCGGGCTCGGCGAGATCGCAGCTCACGACGACGGCGTCGTGGAGCTCGGCGGCGAGCGCCTCGAGCCGGTCACGCCTCCGGGCGGCGATGACGACCCGGGCCCCGGCCGCGCCGAGCACCCGCGCGAACCGGGCGCCCAGACCAGCGCTGGCCCCGGTGACGAGCGCCACCCGGCCGTCGAGCCGGAACCGCGCGACGGGATCGAGGGCAGGGAGGGGTTCGGTCGCGGGATCCGGCACACTCAGCGTTTCGCCCTATCAGTGAATGAGCGTGTCATCACGACCTCGGCCGGGGCGCGCGTGCTCAGCCGTCCTCCTCAAGCGTCAGGTTCACCAGCGTCGTGCCGGTCGCGACATCGACGGAGACCTGCACCACGCCGGTGCGGCCGTCACCGGAGAACGTGAAGCTCACGATCTTCGACGCCTCGGAGCCGAACTCGATGCGCTCGTCGATGTCGTAGCCGGCGTCGGGGAGCGCATCGGCGTAGAAGTCGTCGAGGTCGTCCAGCGAGGAGCTGCTCGTGCCCGACAGGAAGAAACTCGAGCCGTCGCCCGATGCGATGGTCTGCTCGAAGTCGTCGGGCAACGGGAAGTCGTCAGGGAAGCCGTCGGGCAACTCGCCGCCACCGAGCGAGACCGACTGGCCGTCGTCGCCTTCGAACGAGATTTCTCCGCTGCCACCGTCGGCGTCGAGGTCGATGTTGACGTCTTGGTCGTCGCCCGAGTCGGAGGCGGCATCTTCGATGGCGTCCTCGACCGCGTTCTCGATGTCCTCCTCGCTGGCGTTGGCACCCAGCCCACCGAGCCCACCGTCGTCGTCGCCACCACAACCCGCGAGTGCCAACCCGAGTGCGGCCAGGCTCAGAGCCCAGATTCGTCCGTGCATGACGTGTCCCTTCCGTTGCGCCCGCGTGGTCCGGGGGCCCGGACATGACGTTAGAGCATCCCGCGAGGCCCTCCGAACAGCATCGGAATGCCGCCGAACCCGACGAACGAGGGCGCTTCACCAAGAAACTCGGGAGAATCTCCGCGAATCGCTCAAGTTCCGCGAACCGCGTGCCGATCCATGGAGTACCCCCTCCCCCAAGGGACTGCCTACTCGGGCAGGCACAGAACCCAGGAAGCTCGCTTCCTGGGTTCTGTGTCGTTCGGGCGCACCCCGGGCTCACACTCGACGCGACCCTCAGGCCAGCGGGCCCAGGTACTCGAAATGCCAGGGCTCGGGGGTGGGGCTCCAGATCCCGGCGAACTCCGGGTGGTAGAAGCCGAAGTACGGACCGTGCTCAACGAGCCAGGTGAACTCCCGACTGGCGAAGCCGATGGTACGGCCGTCGAGGGCCACGTCGAGGGCGATCCCGTGGCCATGCGTCGAGGTTCCCGGCTCGGCCGCCATGGCGCATTCGCCCACGGCGCACCAGGCCTCGTACACCGCCTGCTGCTCGTCGATCGAGCGGTAACAATCCGCGACACCGATGCTGAGGCCGTCGACGCGGGCTGCGTCGCGCATCGCCACCCAAGCCTCGGCGACCTGGGGCAGGAGCCGACATCCGTCGACATCGGCGAGCTTGCGGATCCGGATCTCACCGTTGCGGTATCCACTGCGACGCAAGAACCGGAGCAGCTCGTCTCGATCCTGGGGCTCGGGCGCGGCGGTACTGGCCCCGGTCTCGGTCGCTCGGAGCACCCCGGCGAGGGCGGCCGAGCCCCGGCTCCCGGGTGTGATCCCCGTGCGGTCGGCCTCCTTCGGGCCGATGGCCCCCACCGACCCGGGCGCGAGGTGCACGGCGGCGTCGGTGTCCGTGTCGACGGGAGGCGCAGCGAGACCCGTCGACACCGGGAGCGGCTCGATCGACCCGGTGGCCGGCCCAGGAATCGGCGGGGCCGACGGGGCCGACGGGAGCGTGGTCGGCGGGAGCTGCCGGTCGCTCGGCATCGCCGAAGGTGAGCCGCGCACAGGGCGTGGGGACGATGCCGCCGTCGCGGACGGGGTATCCGTGGGCCGCGAGCCGGCGATAGGCGAGGTGGCCGGGGCCGGACCGGCGCTCGCCCGGGTCGGCAAGGCCAGCCCACCAGGCGTTTCGGCGGCCAACTCCACCGCGCCCGGCCGGCCGGGCGAGGTGGCCCCCAACAGCAGCGCACCCACCGCCAGCGCCGCGGCCATCCCGATGACGGTCCGCGACTTCGTTCGCGGCATCGCTGGCCGCGACTGGTTGGCATGGCGCCGGACGACGCCACCCCCGCGCCTGGAAACGCCCATCGCTCGGGGGACCCCGTGGAGTCCCGCCCCAACCCCAGGGTCGGCCGGTACGCCAGCATCAGCCGGCAGGCCCTCGACAGCCGGCACGCCCTCGTCCGTCAGCAGGCTCGCGACGGCCGGCAGGCTCCCGACCCCCGGCGCCCGGGCGACTGGGGCGAGGCGCTGGGGCTGCGACCCGTCCGGAGCGCGGGCGGCGCGCCAGCGAGCGCCGGCCAGAACCACGAGGATCGTGCACACCCCCGCCATGTGCACGCCGAGGGCGACCAGCGGGGCCGAGAGCTCGAGCGTGCTCTCGGGAAGCACCGGGGGTGGCTGCGACCCGTCTGTCCGAACCAGGGGGATCGTCGGCGCCGCCGGCACGCCGCCCGATGCGCACGATGGCGCGGTGGCCCGGTTGCCGTAGAGGACGCAACGGGCCCGCTCCTGCGCTCGACACGACAGGCATCGGCAGGGCTCGATCAGCACGTCGTTGGCGGCCCGCCGGCCCTCGAGCAGCACGTAGGCCTATCGACCCAGGGCCGCCGCCCCATGAACCGGCCCGACAGCTTGGGCCCACAGTGATCCCGATCGTCCCTATCGCCCCGACCACCCCGTCACGGCGGTCAACCCGCCACCCGGCTCACCCACCGCCCGGTCATGGCGATCACACCACCGCGACCGTCACCGCTAGCTGGTCGGGAGCGGGCCCACGAGGAGCCCGCTCCCGACGGAGATCAGGTGCCTTGAGCCGCGACGGAGACGATCGGCCGGTCAGGCGGGGTGTCGCCGAGCGAGCCCAGGAAGGGCTGGTTCGAGAAGCTGAAGATGCCCCCGTCCTCGCCGACCATGAGGTAGCCGTTGCCGTAGCGCACCATGCCGGTGATGGGCCGGTTGAGCGACTGGCCGGCCTTGAGCACGCCGGGGATGGAGCCCACGAACCCAGCATCGCCGAAGGCGAAGATGCCGCCATCGGAGGCGACGAGCCAGTATCCGAAGCCTGCGGCCGTGGGGACCAACGACTGCACGGGGGCGTTGAGGCGCTGGCCGCCCATCGAGCCGAAGAATTTGGCGTCACCGAAAGCGAAGATGCCGCCGTCGGAGCCCACCATGAAGTACCCGTTGCCCGAGGGGGTGGGGATGGAGTCGAGCACCGGTCCGTTGAGCGGCGTGCCCGACATGTCGCCCCGGTGCACGGCATCGCCCTTGGCGATCGCCCGGCCCCGGTTGGTGAAGATCCAGTAGCCGTTGCCCGAGGGTGTCGACGAGAGGGCCGTGACCCGCTCCCCGTCGGCCAACTGGGCCGCGCTCAGCCCGGCGTTGCCGAGATCGGCTCGGGCGGTGCCCTTGGCGTACACGGTGCCGCTGGAGTCGACGATCCAGTAGCCGCCGAAGCCGGGGATCGGCTCGAGGTCGACAGCGGTGACGCCGAACCCGGCGAGGCCCCTGACCGCGTTCTCGACGCCGCCGTGAGCTGCAGCGGCACCGAAGTTGAACACCCGGCCGTCGCTGGCGATCATCCAGTAGCCGGGTGCCGCACCCTGGCCGGAAGGCGGCGGTGTCGTGCCACCGCCTCCGCCGATGGTGACCGATGCCGGGTTCGATACCGGGCCATCGCCGACGGCGTTGGTGGCCCGTACCGTGAGGTTGTGCACGCCGGGGGCCAGGCCGGCCACGCTGATCGGCGAGCCCGAGCCCGTGGCCACCTGGGTGACCCCGTCGAAGACCTTGTAACCGGTGATCGGCGTATCACCGTCGAACTCGGGGGCGGTGAAGCTCACGGATGCGGTGGTGCCCGAGGTCGTGGCGGCGACGGCCGTGGGCGTGCTGGGCACGTCGAACGTCGTGGCCTCGGCCGTGGTGGCGATACCGGCGCCCAGGGTGTTCCGGGCGGCGACGGCCAGGGTGTAGGTGGTTCCGGCCGTCAACCCGGAGATCACCGTGGAGACGCTCGGGGCGGCCACATTCACGGTGCCGCCCGGCAGGGCCGGCGTGGCCGTGATGTCGTAGGAGGTGACGGGGTCACCCGTCGGGTTGGGAACCGCCGTCCAGCTCAGGGAGATCGAGCCGATGCCCCCGGTCGCCGTGACCGTGGCCGGGGCGTTGGGCACGGGCGCCATGAGAGCCGAGACGCTCTGGGTCGTCGAGGCACCTCCGACTCCCACGGCATTCACCGGGGTCACCGTGAAGTCGTAGGTGGCCCCGGGGGTGAGGCCGGGCACCACGAGCGAGGTCGACTGGCCCGGGTAGTCGGGCAGCGTGACCGTCGGCCCACCGGGTGACAGGCGGTGTGTGACCCGCCATCCGGTGATGGGAACGCCACCACCGTCGTTGGGCGGCGTGAAGCGGAGCGTGGCCTGGGCCGTTCCACCAGCGCTACCGGCCGTGGCCGTGAGGTTGCCCACGCCCAGCGGCGGCACGGTGGCCACGGGGGTCACGCTGGTGTCGACCGTGGCCGTGTACAGGCGCTCGTTGAGGGTGGTGCCGGAGGGCGCGATGGCGTGGGGGAAGACCGCGGTGGCCTTCGTCGAGGTCGTGAAGCCCACCCCGAGGTAGTCGCTGGCGTAGCGCGCCGTGCCGAGCTGCTGGGCAGCCAGCCAACCGGGCTGGGCCGGCGACGCGTTGAGGGTGGTGACGGGGCTCCACGCCGAACCACCGTTGGCCGACGACGAGAGACCCACGTTGAGCTGGCAGTTGGTGGGCGACTTCCCGGTGCCGTTGCCGCAGGTGGCGTCGATGGGCTGCCAGTAGAACATCACGGCCAGACGGGCGCTGGCGCCTGAGGTGCTGGGCTCGACGGCCAGCCCGGAGGCGAACACGTCGGCGTTGGCGAAGGCGTCGGACGCCTGGGCCGGCGACGCGAGCGGGATCGCCGAAAAGGCCCCCCACGAGGTGCCACCGTTGGTGGACGTGGCCAGGTTCATGCGGCTGCGCGAGCACGTCCCGGCTCCAGCGCAGCCATGGCCGACCACGTAGATCCGGCCGCTGGCGTCGCTCTCGGCGTTGGGCTTGGTGTACTCACGGATCGCCGGCACTGAGTGCCGGGTCAGGGTTCCAATGGTGACCTCAGCGCCCCAGGTAGCCCCGTTGTCGCTCGAGCGGTGGCTGATGTACCGGAGGGCGGTGCCCGTCGCCGGGCCGACGGTGGCCACCACGGCCACGGCGCCGTCGGGCAGGGGGACGGGCTGGGCGTTGTACCGGGCGGTCGTCGAGGTCAGATCGCCAAGGGTCGAGACGGGTACCGGGGCGCCGAAGGCGCCGAAGGCGTCGGCGCTGGTGACGATGTGCACGTTCTTGTTCCGCTGGACGCTGGCGGTGGTGGCCGTGTTCGAGAAGGCCACGTAGCAGCTCCCGTAGCTGGAGCTGCTGGCGTAGTTGTTGCACGCCACCCAGGGCTTGTCGGGACCGAGCCCGGCCAGCCCCGTCAGCGGCACCACCGTGGCCGGGGTCACGATGGCCTGAGCCGAGGTCCAGTTCACGCCGTTCGTGCTGGTGCTCACCACGACGGCCATGTAGGCGCCGGCGGCGGCCTTGTTCTGCACCGCCGCTGCGGCCACCCACTTCTGGCTCTTGTCGTCGAAGGTCACCGAGACGTCGGTGACGCGCTGCCACGTGGGATCAGACGCCGCCGCGCCCGGGGTGAGGGTGGTGACGCCGGGGATGTAGCCACTCGTCCAGGAGGTGCCCCCGTTGGCCGAGTAGGCGAATCCCATCGCCGCGGCGCCGAAACGCAGGTCACGCCCGGCCTGGAACACGGTCACCATCTTGCCGTTCCAGGCGAAGGCGTCGGTGCCGACCTCGGTCTGGTTCTGCACCGCGGTCGATGTGACCCCGTAGGTGGTGATGGTGGAACTCGGCACCGCCCGGGCTGCGCTCGATCCAAAGGCGACGGTCGCCACCGCGCTGGCTGCCGCCGTGAGCAGCGCAGCCACGCGGACACGCGCCCGGGACCGCCGTCGGGCTCGGGCCGCCTGGGCATTGTCGACATTGGCCGTGAAACGGGGCATCGTGTTCCTCCAAAGCACGCCGCTGATCAAGGAGGCGTCCAAGACGGTCGAAGATTCGACGAGTTCGGGGTTGCCTTCTCCTGCCGATCCTGGGGCGTGGACGGCGGTGGCTGATGTCAGACGGTACCTTGGCAATGCCCCCCGGTATAGGTCGCGCTCTGCACGGTTCGGGCATCTCGGTGCCCGCTTCGAGGGCATTCGTGCAGCTCCTGGGTCGATCGGCCCAGGCATTTCGGGCGCGGAATAGCCCCAGAGAACCAGCAGGGCCCTCGCCCGGACGCGCTGGTAGCGTGCACACGTGAGCCCGTCCATCCACGACACGGCCGTGCTCCGACTGCGCCGGGTCGGCCAGCGGTACACGACGAGTCGCCGCACGCTGGTGGAGATCCTCGATGAGGCCCGACAGCCCCTGTCGATCCCCGAGGTCGTGGGGGCACGAGGGGCGTTGGCCCAGAGCTCGGTCTACCGCAACCTCGCCGTGTTGGAACGGGCCGCGGTGGTGCGGCGCATCGTGACCACGGGCGAGTTCGCCTGCTATGAGCTGGCCGAGGACCTCACCGGGCATCATCACCACCTGATCTGCTCGGCGTGCGGCTCGGTGGCCGACTTCACCGTGGCCTCCGAGCTCGAGCAGCAGCTGGCCGCCGCGCTGTCACATGCTGCGGCCGAGCACCGGTTCACGGTCGACGGCCATCGCCTCAACCTCGTCGGGACCTGCGCAGCCTGCACCGGGTGAACGGCCCGCATGTTGTGAACAGCCGGCACCGCGTGAACGGCCCGGCACCATGGGCACGGGGGGACGGGGTTACGTCGGGGGCCCGTCCGTGGCCAGGTCGGCGAGCGCTCGGGCCCCGGCCTCCAGGGCAGCTTCTTCCACGAGGAGCAGGGCCCGTTCGTAGGCCTCGTCGGTGTTCCAGACCCGGTCGGTGAGGGCGTAGACGGCGACGGTGGGATCGAGCATCGCTCGGACCTCGGCGGCCACCTGGCCGGCGACAACGGCCCGGTGCGGCACCTTGAGGTCGGCAGCCCAGGTCAGCACCCCGCCCACCACCTTCCCGTCGAGGCTCGTGGTGTCGAAGCGGCCCTCGCCGGTGACGACGAGCGTTGCGCCCTCGAGCGCCTCTTCCAGCCCGGCCGCGGTGGCCACGACCTCGAACCCCGGCTCGAGACGGGCACCCAGCGCCGCCAGACCACCGGCCAGACCACCTGCGGCACCGGCGCCGTCGAGCGTGCGCACGTCGACCCCGGTACGGCGGAGATAGGCGTCGGCGAGGGTCTCAAGCCGTCCGGTGAGCAGCTTCACCTGGGCCCGCGTCGCGCCCTTGTTCGGGCCGAACACCTCGGCCGCAGCGGTGAAGCCCGTGCGCACGTCGCAGGCCACGACCACGTCGAGGCCGGCCAGCGACCAGCCGAGGGTGGTGACGGCAGCCAGACCCCCGTCGGTGGTGGCGCTCCCGCCCACGCCCACCACGATCCGCCGGGCCCCCGAGCGGACGGCCGCGGCGATCAGCTCCCCCGTCCCGCGTGTGGTGGCAGCCAGGGCGTCGTTGGGCCCGTCGAGGAGGGCCAGGCCCGAGGCCCGGGCCATCTCGATCACGGCCGTCCCGTCGGGAAGCACCCCGTACTCGGCGTCCACCGGCTCGCCCAACGGCCCGATGACGCGGGCCTGGCGTCGCACCCCGCCCCGGGCGTCGAGCAGGGCATCGAGCGTGCCTTCACCACCATCGGCCAGTGGAATCTCGATGATGTCGGTGAAACCGGCCCGGCCCAGCCCCCGGGCCATGGCCGCCGTGGCCTCCAGCGCACTCAGGGTGCCCCGGAACTTGTCGGAACAGGCGACGGCGCGGAGGACGGGTGCGGCGGCGATCAGGTGCTCGTGGTGGTCGCAGGCTTGCCGACCACCACGACGCAGTCGGCGTTGAGCGCCGCCGGGGCCTCGGCCGTCAGCGTCTCGTTGAGCGCCGCCGTGAGCAGGCTCTCGTCGCGGGCCGTGGCCAGGGCCTGCGCCAGGCGCTGGCAGTCGAGCTCGTACCCCGGCGCGCTGTACACGGTCGTCTGCGTGTGCGGTGGCCCGTTGCCGGGCTCGAGGGTCTGGTACCCGAAGTCCTTGACCACCTCGGTGACCAGCGCGGCGACACCGGCGATCCCGCTCTTGCCGTTGAGCACCAACACCCTCACGTCGTTGAGCGCCCGGGCGTCGACCTGCACGGTACTTTGGGTTCCCAGCAGTGTGGTCTGGGTGGGATCGACCGGCAGGGTGGACTCGGTGGTGCCTGAATCACCGGTCGGGCTGCTTTCGTCGGGAGTGCCGACCGCCGTGGTCTCGGGAGTTCCCTCGGCAATCGGCGAGGTCTCGATCGGGCTGTCGGTCTCCCTCAGCAACAGCGCTCCGATGAGCACGGCGACGACGATGAGCACGAGCCCACGCCCTCCAGCCGAGGCCACCGATCGGCCGAACGAACCGTCATTGGCCGAATGTCGGCCGGGGGTCATGCTGGGCATGGATCAAGTCTCACACGCGACGGGTGCTCGGCGACGGCACGGCACCGCAAACACGGCCGAGCCGGCCCCGACGGGCGCCCCGTTCACAGGCCTCGCCGATCGCCCGAGCGATCGATGGTGCGGGACCGGCGCCGCCGATCGCGCATGCGCCGCAGACGCTTCACGACCAGCGGATCGGCAGCCAGAGCCTCGGGATGGTCGAGGAGCGACCCGAGCACGGCGGCGTAGGCCTCGGGGTCGAGACCGAGCCGAGCGGCGATGAGGTCGTCCTTGATCCCCGGCTCGAGCCACCAGGTGCGCTCGAACTCGAGCACGGAGCGGTCGAGGTCGGTGAGCGGCGGATGGGATTCAAGCGATTCGATGGTCACGGGAGTTACAGCCTTGTCGTTTGTCATGGTCGACGCAAGCATCGTCCATCCGATCGAGCGAGTCACTACCGTGACGCCCCATGCACGCCACCGACCGAGCCGCCCCCCGAGCCTTCCTCATCGACCTCGCGTTCGTGGTGGCGTTCGTGGTCGTAGGTCGGCGCTCACACGACGAAGGCCCGGCCGTCACCGAGGCCCTCACGGTGCTGGCGCCCTTCGCCATCGGGCTCGTCATCGCATGGCTCACCGGACGCAAGCGCTGGGCGACCCCTCACGATCGAGCCTTCGCCGTGCAGATCTGGGCCGTCACGGTGATCGTCGGGCTGGTGCTGCGCCGCGTGGTGTTCGACCGCGGCATCGCGATTGCGTTCGTCATCGTCGTCACGGTGTTCCTCGGGCTGGCGTTCATCGGCTGGCGCGCCGCGGCTGCACGACGTCACGACCAGAAGGCGACGGTCCCGACAGATCGTTGACGGGTCTCGGCACGCTCAGCCGCCGAACGCAACACCCTCCGGCGAGACCGCTGCCGTCGGCTACAGCTTGAACACCCGCACGGCGTTCTCCCGCAGGAACTTGGGCCAGACGGCGTCCTTGAAGGGCACGTTGACCATGTCGCCGAAGATCCGGTCGAGCGAAAGTCCCATGGGGAAGTAGCCGGCGTACATGATCTTGTCGGCCCCGCGGGTGTTGGCGTAGTTGATGATGTCCTTCGGGTAGTGCTTGGGCGCGAACGCCGACGTCGAGTAGTGGAGGTTGGGCCACTTGAGCATCAGCTTCACGGCGAGGTCGGTCCAGGGCTCGCAGCCGTGACGGGTGACGATCCGAAGCTCGGGGAAGTCGTAGCAGACCTCGTCGAGCAACCCCACGTACTGCGGGGCGAACGGGAACCGGGGCCCGGGGATGCCGGCGCAGATGCAGATGGGGATGTCGAGCTCCACACACTTCGCGTAGATCGGGTAGTAGAGCGGGTCGTTGATGGCCACCTGGGGGAAGCTGCCGGCCGGGAAGGCCGTGGCCGCCTTGATCCCGTATTCGTCGTGCATGCGGGCAAGGTCGCGCACGGCGTCCATCCCCCGGTTGGGGTTCACCTCGTGAGAGGCGAAGAACCGGTCGGGATGACCCGTGATGCACTCGATGGCCTCGGCGGCGCCCGTCGCCACCCCGATCATGGCCTTCTCGATCCCGTGCTTGTCCATCGCCGGGAGCAGAAGGTCGGCACCCTGGGCCGGCGCCTCCTCGAGGGGCGCGCCGGGATCGCGTGCCTGATCGCTGAACGGCACGTCCTTGAACATGTACTGCGCCGGGAAGTTCATCTCCTTGGAACCCGTGTCGCGCAAGGCGTTGGCCATGAATTTGTACTGGCCCTTAGCCGCCTCTCCCGCCCTCGTCCCCATCATCAGATCGATGGTGCCGGTGAAACCGCTCGGGTAGGCCATGGAAAGCTCCGTTCACCGCTTCGCCGGTTGCGTCGAGTGGTCAGTGCCATCCTCACTCACGACGACCGGATCTCGCACATGGAGGATTAGCCTTGTGGTCGTGGCCGATACGGCAGTCCCCACGTCTCGAGACGGTGAACGGCCCCCTGGGCCGCCTCCGCCCCCACCGCCGCCCGGCTGGCGCATCGAGGGTGCCCGTCCCGGCCAGGCCGGCCCGCCCCCACCCGGCCCCTCGGGACCCGGTGGCCCAGGAGGCCCAGGGGGTTCAGGCGGACCGGGAGGTTCTGGAGGCTCGGGTGGGCCGAGAGGCCCGGGCGGATCAGGCCCGGACAAGGGCGGCAATGGGCTCCGCCGGCTCCTGTCGAACCCGCGCTTTTTCGTGTTCCTCGCGCTGGCACTGGTTGCCAACTTCATGTTGGCCAAGGCCTTCACCGACGAGACCGATCGCACCCGGGTGCCGTACACCTTGTTCCGCGAGCAGGCGCAGGCGAACAACGTCGAGGAGATCTCGTCGAAGGGCGAGGCCATCCAGGGACGTTTCGCCACGCCGGTCGCGTACCCCGAAGACGCCGAGAAGCCGACCGAGATCACCGAGGTTGTCGATTTCAAGACCGAGCGACCGTCGTTCGCCGACGACAACATCTTCGCGGTGCTCGACCGGAACGACGTGCGGGTGAACGCCCGACCCACCGACGAGTCCCGCCCGATCTGGCAGACCCTGCTGTTCAGCTTCGGCCCCACGCTGTTGTTCATCTTCTTGTTGTTCTCGATCATGGGACGGGCGTCACGGGGCCTCGGCGGCCTGGGCGGCATCGGTAAGTCCAAGGCCGTCCGCTACGAGGCGAGCAACATCCGCACCACCTTCGCCGACGTCGCCGGGATCGACGACGTCGAGGGCGAGCTCGTCGAGGTGGTCGACTTCCTCAAGAACCCCGACCGCTATCGACGCCTCGGAGCCACGATCCCCAAGGGTGTGCTGCTGTCGGGCCCGCCTGGAACCGGCAAGACCTTGCTCGCCCGGGCGGTGGCGGGCGAGGCCGACGTCCCGTTCTTCTCGATGTCGGCGTCGGAGTTCATCGAGATGATCGTGGGCGTGGGCGCCAGCCGCGTTCGAGACCTGTTCCAACAGGCCAAGGCGGCGGCACCGGCCATCATCTTCATCGACGAGCTCGACGCCATCGGCCGTTCACGTGGCGGGAGCTCGTCGCTCGGCGGCCACGACGAGCGCGAGCAGACGTTGAACCAGATCCTCACCGAGATGGACGGGTTCACCGGTTCGGAGGGTGTGATCGTGCTCGCGGCCACCAACCGCCCCGAGATCCTCGACGCGGCGCTGCTGCGCCCGGGCCGGTTCGACCGGCGCCTGGTCGTGAGCCCTCCCGACCAGAACGGGCGCATGAAGATCCTCGCCGTGCACAGTCGGGGCGTCCCGCTCGCCGAGGAGGTCGACCTCAACCAGATCGCCTCGATCACCCCGGGGATGGTCGGCGCCGATCTCAAGAACCTCGTGAACGAGGCGGCGCTCATGGCCGCTCGGCACAACCACGACGCCATCCTCACGGCCGACTTCACCGAGGCGCTCGAGAAGATCATTCTCGGCACCGAACGCCAGATCATGCAGACCCGTGAGGAGCGTGAGCGCACCGCATACCACGAGTCGGGTCACGCGCTGCTCGGGATGCTCCAGCCCGGCGCCGACCCGGTGCGCAAGATCTCGATCGTGCCTCGCGGCATGGCGCTCGGCGTCACGTTCCAGAGCCCCGAATCCGACCGGTATGCCTACGACACCAGCTACCTCAAGGGTCGCATCATCGGCCTCCTCGGTGGGCGGGCCGCCGAGAAGCTCATCTACGGCGACGTCACCACCGGGGCCGAGTCGGATCTCGAGCAGGTCACGCGCATCGCCCGTCACATGGTGGGACGCTGGGGCATGTCGGAGGCCATCGGGCCGGTGAGCATCCTCCCCGGTCCTCGCGACGAGGTGCTGTTCCCGGGGATCGGCGACGGCGGCGTGTCGGCGCATACTCGCGAGCTGCTCGACCGCGAGGTTCGCCGCATCATCGACGAGTGCTACCTCGAGGCGATGGCAACGCTCGAACAACATCGCGATCAGCTCGACGCCCTCGTCGCAGCGCTCCTCGAGCGCGAGACCCTCGACGAGATCGACGCCTACCAGGCGGCCGGAGTCGAGCGCCGCCCCCCTGCCGTGTCGCTCGAGGGTCCGACCGCGGTGTCGCCGGTGTCGCTCGAGAAGCAGGGCACCGGCGTCGGGCTCCCCTGACGGGCCCGCGCGTCAGCCCGAGCTCGACCTGAGCGTCACCACGGCCAGGCAGACCACGACGACGAGGATTCCGGCCACCTGCACCGCGCTGACGGCCTCGCCCAGCACCATCCAGGCGATGAGGGGGGCCATCACGGGTTCGCCCAGCCCCAGCAACGACGACACGCCGATGTCGACGTGCCGGTGGGCCCACACCTGAAGACCGTGACCACCGATGCCCGGCAACAGGGCCAGGGCGAGCAGCCAGCCCAGCCGGGTCGGGTTGACATCGGCCGCATCCGAGGCGCCGAGGAGCGCGACCGGGGTCATGACCACCGCAGCCGTAGCGGTCTTGATCGTCAGCAATGGCAGGGTCCCGACGGCGGTCGTGGCCCGGATCCGCTTCGTCACGAAGAAGAACACCACCCACACGAGCAGCGATCCGACGGCCAGGAGATCGCCCTCGGTGGAGCGTCGGGCCCCGCCGTCGCCTGCGCCCAGGACCACGATCACCACACCGAGGAGCGCACCCGCTCCGGCCGTCACCGTGACCCGCGTGAGCCGCTCGCCCAGGGCCACGGCCGCGATCGGCACCACCAGGACCGGCGTGAGGGCCCCGATGATGGTGGCGTTGACGATGCTGGTCGCCCGCACGGCGCTGAAGAAGAACGCGATGTTCAGCGCGAACAGCAGGCCCGCCGGGGCCACCCGACGGACGGTGACAAGGTCGAACCGCTCACGACGGATGATGCAGATGATGCCGAGCACGGCCACGGCAATCCACAATCGCCACATGGCCACCGAGAGTCCCGACAGGTCGGCCGACTTCCCGATCGTGCCCCCCGAAGCCCACAAGAGCGTGGCCAGGCACACCGCCGGGGCCCCGAGGGCGCTCCGGCCGTCGGGGTTCGGTCGGGTCAGGGTCGACGGGACAGGGACGCTCACCCAGCCCAGCGTAGGGCCATGCGAGGCGCCGGACGCTGGGAGTTGGCGCGTAACCGGGGTTCTCGAAGGCGGGGGTAGCCGGGGGTGGCCGGGGGTTCGTGGAGCCCGGGGGGCGTGGCCGCGCGGAGCCGCCCGAACGGGGCCCGAGCCTCGTACCCTGGCATTGATGCTCGCCGACGTCCTCGAGATGATCGACTCCTGGCCTCCGCAGCGATGCGCCGTCGGGGTGACCGATGCCCAGCGAACGGTGGCCGTGCGCGGTCGCAGCGACTGGCGCTTCGACCTGGCTTCGGTCACCAAGCTCCTCACCACGATGGCCGTCCTCCTGGCGAGCGAGGAAGGCATCGTGACGCTCGATGAGCCGGCCGGTCCCCCTGGCTCCACCGTGCGTCACCTCTTGGCTCACACCTCTGGGCACGCACTCACCAGCGCAGCGCCGATCGCCCCACCCGGGCGGCGTCGGATCTATTCCAACGTCGGCATCGAGCTGGCCGCTGCGCTCGTCGAGCAACGGGCCGGCATGCCGTTCGCCGAGTACCTGGCCCAGGGCGTGCTCGGCCCCCTCGCCATGACCGGCACCCGGCTCCTCGGCTCGCCCGCCTACGCGGCGCGCAGCTCGGTCGATGATCTGCTCGCCCTGGGCCGGGAGCTGCTCGCACCGCGCCTGCTCGCGCCCGAGACGATCGCAGCCGCCACCACGGTCCAGTTCCCGGGCCTGCGCGGCGTACTGCCGGGCTTCGGCCGTCAGGATCCCTGCGACTGGGGCCTGGGCTTCGAGCTGCGGGGCACGAAGCACCCGCACTGGACCGCCATCACCGGCTCGCCCCGCACCTTCGGCCACTTCGGCCAGACCGGCACCTTCGTCTGGGTCGATCCCGAAGCCGGCCTGGCGGCGGCCTTCCTCTCGAACCTCTCCTTCGACGACTGGGCCCGTGACCGCTGGCCCAGCCTCTCCGACGCCATCCTCGCCGCCACCCGATGACCCGTCCACCCGATGGGGGCACTCGTCAGGGGGCGGGCACGGCGGCGGCCAAGCCGGCGGCGGTGAGCTCGTCGTGGACCGAACGGCAGAAGGCGTCGGCCTGAGCGTGGGCCTGAGCGTCGGTCCAACCGAGATCGGGGGCGATGAGGCAGGCCACATCGGATGCGGCCTCGCAGGCCGCACGGGCATCGAGGATGCGGGCTCGGGTCCGGCGACTGAGAACGTCGTCGAGGGTGGTGGCCATCTCGTGGCGCACGGCGAAGAGGGCCTCGGACCGCAGGTAGGCCAGCCCGGGCACGAGCGGCGCGGACAGGCTCGGATCGGCTTCGCACATGGCGAGGATGACAG
The DNA here is from genome assembly GCA_031362415.1 of Actinomycetes bacterium. GTDB lineage: Bacteria > Actinomycetota > Acidimicrobiia > IMCC26256 > VFJJ01 > VFJJ01. Next base: position 24,579 of record JANLSK010000247.1, read on the forward strand.
GCCTCTCGGAGCCGTAGCGCCCCCGGAGGTGGGCGTCCGCGGCGCTCGAGGGCGGATCCCATCGAGCGACGTCCTCGCCGCCCACCACCACCACGTCCTTGGTGCGACTGGGGTTCTGACGAACGGATCGACGACGGGCCCGGGCTGAACCAGCAGCAGCGAGGCGCGCCACGACAGCGTCGACCGTGTCGGAGGCCATCTGTCGGTACGTCGTGAGCTTGCCGCCGGCGATCGTGATCAACCCGTCGTCGGCCACGGTCACCCGATGGCGGCGCGAGAGATCGGCGGTCTTGGCCGACACCCCGGCCTCGCTGCCCACGAGCGGCCGCAACCCGGCCCAGACCCCGAGAACGTCGTGACGGCCGAGCGGACCCCCGGTGGCCGTGAGGTCGAGGGCGCCGTTGACGGCGGCGACGAGATAGTCGATGTCGACGGGCTCGGCGACGGGATCCTCGAGACCGGCGGGATGATCGGTGTCGGTGGTGCCGACGTACGTGTGCTCGCCCCAGGGAATCACGAAGATGGTGCGGCCGTCACCGGGTCCCGGGATCACCAGCGCCACTTCGTTGCCGATGCGCGAATGAGCGACCGTGATGTGGATCCCCTTCGCCGGACGCAAGTTCGGAGAGTGCCTCCGACCATCGAGCCCTTGCACGGTATCGGCCCAGACCCCGGTGGCGTTCACGACGATCCGGGCCCGGATCTCGATCGGGAGCCCGGGGGGTGACGTTCCAACCCCTGGTGCCACTGCCGGCTCAGCCCCGACCGCTGCCCGAACCCCACGAACGCGGCCGGCATCGTCGTGCACGATGGACTCGACGGCGCACCGGTTCACGATGGCCGCTCCGAAGCGCTCGGCGGCGGTCCGCAGCACTGCGAGCGTCAGACGGGCATCGTCGACATGGGCGTCGTGATACAGGTAGCCACTCGAGAGGCGGTTCTGCGGCAGGGTAGGAGCCATCGCCCGGGCCTCCAAGGAATTGAGTCGGCGGTGCCGGTGGCCGATCCGCCACCCGCCGGTGAGGTCGTACTGCCAGAGCGCGAGACCGACGAGGCGGCCCATGCGGCGTCCGACCACTCCCCCGCCGCCCCGGGTGACGGGGATCAGGAACGGCAGGACCGACACGAGGTGGGGGGCCGTGTGCATGAGGATCTGTCGCTCGGCCAGCGCCTCGTACACCAGCCGGAACTCACGCTGTTGGAGGTACCGCAGCCCGCCGTGGACGAGCTTCGACGAGCGCGAGGAGGTACCGGCAGCGAAGTCGTCGCGCTCGACCAGCGCCACCGACAGGCCACGTGATGCGGCGTCGAGTGCGACCCCGGCGCCGGTGATGCCTCCTCCGACGACCAGCACGTCGAACACGTCGTGCTCCAGGCGGGCGAGCGCCGCAGGGCGAGAGAAAGGCGTCGGCGACACGCTTCGAGTGTACGGGGGCTCCCGGCCTTCCCGGGGCTCCGATGAGGCGTTGAACCCGGCACGGTCGTCGGGCCGTCGGGTCCACCTGGCTGAATCGCCTGGGCCCGGACGCGTCGTAGCCCCCGACACAGCGGGGGCTACGAGGTGGGGAAGTGCCGATCGCCGCCAGCGGGGGAACCGGTCGACGAGCGTTCAAACTCAGACGGTGGTCGTGGCTGCCTTCTGGGCAACGGGCTTGCGGGCCGCCGGCTTGCGGGTGGCGGGCTTGGCGACCTTGGCCTTGACAGCCACCTTGGGCGCAGCGGCCTTGCGGGTTGCCGGCCGGGACACGGTGACCTTGGCCGTGGCGACCGTGGGCTTGGCCGACGGGGCCTCGACGGTGAGGGCGTTCACGACTCGCAGCGTCCGAGTCTTCGAAGCGGCGAGCACGTCTTCAGCCGCATCGAAGCTCAGCTCGACGAGCTTGCCGGCCGAGGGGATCGAGAACGGGAGCTTGGCGACCGGCAGCTTGGCGGTGACCTTGGCTGCGGACTCGGCGAAGCGCTCGATGGTCTCGATCGTGAGGTCTTCGGCCTTCTTGGACAGGGCGTTGAGCTGGTCGACGGCCTGCTTGGGCAGTGTGGCGACGGACATGGTGTCTCCTCGAGTTCGTTTGACACTGGACCGCTCGTCTGCGTGGTGCATCGAGCGCATATGCGTAGTATGCCACGCACTGCTTGGTCTGTCAAGCGCGGAAGCGGAACGCCACTCAGGCTTTCGGCGCCGACTTCCGGGGCTTCGAGCGGGGCGCCTGTGGCGGATCGTTCTCGCGCAGGAACGCGTGGTATACGCCGAGCATCGCCTGCTTTTGCTCCTCGGTGAGTCGCGTCGTGCGCCTGATGGCCTCTTCAACTTCGAACACGGTGGCGCCGTTGTCGGCTGCATCAGCATCGTCGCGATCGAGCAAGCCCACCTTGGCGTACAGCACTCCGGCCGACACGCCCAGCGCATCGGCGACCTTCTTGATGACCTCGGCCGACGGCCGGAAGAGCCCCCGCTCGATCTGGCTCAGATAGGAATCGGAGACTTGGGTCAGCCGGGCCATCTGGCGCAACGAGAGTCGAGCCGACTCGCGTTGCGAGCGGAGGAATTCACCGAGCGACGTCCACGACGCGTCGGAGCCTCGCGAGGTCGTTCCGGTATCGCTGGATGAACGCGGGGACCGGGATGTCGTCATGACACAAGGCTACTTGGTGCATCAAGCAGCCGGATCCGCAGTCCTGACGCCGACAGCCTGGCCGTCGGGCGAGCGGAGCTCTAGACGGCGGTGGGCCGGCTCGGCGGGCCCGAGCGGAGCGACCGGTCGGCGCCGTCCTGGCTCAGATGTCCCCACACCACGCCCACGATGCCCGCCAGCACGGCGAGACGTTCACGCTCGCCGGGGGCCAGCGCCGAGCCGCGACGGCCCGCGACCAGCGACGCGTCGAACCCGGTGATCAGCGCCGCCGACACCGTGTCCTGCTCGTCGGTGGCTGATCCCCAGGCGAGGGCGGCCAGCAGGGTGCCTCGCCCGACGACCTCCCCGGAGGTCGATGCGATCACCGAGCCGGAACGATCGACGATCGCCGCCCAGTCGGCCATCAGTCCGTCCCGAGCCAGCACGACCGCGGTCTCGTGCAGCCGGGTGACCGAGCGGGCGAGGAACAGCGCCTGGACCCGGTCGGCATTCACCCGGCGCGCTCTGACACTGGTGATGTTCACGACGTTCACGGTACCCACCCTCGCGTTTCGGCTCGATGACCATCTGGAGACGCGGATGCGAAGTTCGGGTGTCGAGCTCGCACGACCGCCGAGACGCGGGACCGATCCCCTCTCTCATGGTCGGCTGCCCCGAAGCGTGCATAAGGTGCTCGGCGGCGAAATAGGTCGGATGGCCCAGACCCGTCACGGCACCTTCGACGGTCATCGCCCGGCGTGAAGGGGAGGCACCGCGTCGCTCGGGCCGCAGAGCACCCCCAACGCGCACACGTGGGGCTCGTCAGTCGACGGGGCGGGAGCGCGTTGATCAGTCGCCTGAGCGCTGCGGCGGGCGCCCCCAGCCTCGCTCGCATCCCGATGGGACGTCTCCGAGGACAACGTCGGGACGGGGTGTCGCTCACCGACGTGAGGGGGCGAGGAAACAGGCGCGACCGGCCCGGATCACCTCCGTGTTCCCTGCTGCCGCGACCTCGAGATTGCGTTCCCCGCCGCCGGCGCAACCGAGCATCATGCCGCTCTCGAAGTCGACCAGAGCGACACGAACGGCCCCGGTGATCTCCATTGCTTCCTTCAGACAGATATCCAGTGCGATCAGGGTGTATCTCCGATCGTGGTTCGAACTCTTCCTGATCGTGCTCGGGCGAGGCGAGCGTTGACCCTGCGTTGCCAGGACCCTGCGGTGCCAGCGTCAACACGGCGATGCAGCTCGACACAGCGCTCCGAGGCGCGCTCCTCGCGGGGTATCGGCCCGTCCCGAGCGGGTCTCGACCAGGATCGTGACCGATCTGGCAGCGATGGCCCCGGCAGGCTGGTCTGGTGGGTGCCGGCGGGATCCGAGCCGCTCGATGGTCGCGCGCTGTCACACCCATGGGGCAGGATTGCGGCATGTCCTTGTTCGACCCGCCCGGCGGCGACGACCCGGCGCATCTCCGCCGAGATGCCGGGGCCGTTGCGGATCGAGGCCGGGCTCAGGGCCCGTCGGCTGCCGACGACACGCTGAGCGTAGGCCAGCTCAACCAGCGCATCCAGCGAGCCTTGGCCAAGGCCCTGCCGGGCGAGGTGTGGGTGCGCGGCGAGATCAGGGGGCTGCGCCCGAATCGCAGCGGGCACCTCTACTTCGAGCTCGTCGACCCGGCCGACGGCGACGACATCGACAGCCCGAGTGCGCCGTCAGGCCCGAACGACGGGGAGCCCGGCGCCCGAGCCAGCGCCGTGTTGTGGGCGGGTACGCATCGACGACTCCTTGGCGGTCGGCTCCGGCGTGCGCCCGGGTTCGAGCTCCGCGATGACGTCTCCGTCAGGGTTCGGGGACGCCTCGAATACTGGCCGCAGGGCGGTCGTCTCCAGTTCATCATCAGCGACATCGACCCCGAGTACACGTTGGGTACGCTTTCAGCCGCTCGCGACCGGGTGCTGGCTGACCTGCGTTCCGAAGGCCTGCTCGAGCGCAACAGGTCTCGGGCCATGCCCATCGTGCCGCTGCGCATCGGGCTGGTCACGAGCCATGAGAGCGCTGCGTTCCACGATTTCGTGCAGGAGCTCCAAGGCAGTGGGCTGGGATTCCACGTCTCGCACGTCGACACCCGGGTCCAGGGCACCGGCGCCGAGCGATCGCTGGTCCGAGCGTTACGAGCCCTGGTCGCGACGCCCGTCGACGTGGTCGCGATCGTCCGGGGCGGCGGTTCCCGCACCGATCTCGCCGTGTTCGACGCCGAAGCCGTTGCCCGGGCCATCGCGGCGATGCCCGTCCCCGTGTTCACCGGGATCGGCCACGAGATCGACACCAGCGTCGCCGATCTGGTGGCCCACACGGCGTTCAAGACCCCCACCGCCTGCGCCGGAGCGTTGGTGTCGCTGGTCGCCGAGTTCCTGGGCACGCTCTCGGAACGCTACGACTCCTTGGTGCGCGTCGCTCGGGGCGCCATCGTGGTCTCCCAGACCGGGCTCGACGACCGGGCGGCCCGAATCGTGGTGGCCAGCGCCCGAGCGATGCGGGCCGCCGACCACCGGCTCCACCACGACCGGGTCCGGCTCCGCCGCTCGGCGGTACAGGTTTCCGAGCAGGCCGGCCATCGACTCGACCGCACCGCGCACCGGACGCGCACGGCGTCGGAGGTTCACCTGGCTCGGGCCGACGGACGGCTCCGGCGCTCGTCCGACCGGCTGCGTCCCGATCGGGTCCGCCGGCTCATCGACCTCGAGCATCACCGCCTCGAGACGCTCGCCGCCCGCGCCGACGCCCTCGATCCGGCCCAGATCCTGGCCCGGGGGTACTCGCTCACGCGCACCGTCGACGGTCGCCTGGTCCGGGCCCCGTCCGATGCGCCGCCCGGAACCGCTCTCACCACCACGTTGGCCTGGGGTCGCCTCACCAGCGTCGTCACTCCGCAGCCCAACCCGCCCGTGCCCTACGATCCGCCCCGACCCGGAGGCCCCACCGATGACCGTTGAACCGAACCGGGAGTCGGCAGCCACCTCCTACCGCGAGGCGCTGGCCGAGGTCGAGAACATCCTCGCCGATCTCGAACGTGACGCCGTCGACGTCGATCAGCTCGCCGACAAAGTGGGCCGGGCAGCCGATCTCATCGAGCTCTGCCGGTCACGCATCGCCGAAGCCCGGCTGCGCGTCGAGGAGATCGTGGCCGACCTCGACGACAACGAGTGAACGGTCAGGCCTGGGCCACGTAGCCGTACAGGAGGTTGACCCTGATCTGCTCCCTGGTGGCGGCGTCGATGCCGAGACCGTCGCTCAGATAGCGCTCGAAGCTGCCGAACTCCTCCTCCATGGCCGTGAATCCGGCCCGCAGGTAGTCGGACTTGGCGAGCAGGAGCGGCCGGAGCAGCGCCGGATCGGCCAACGAGTCGCCGAGCGCAGCGATGGTGGCGTCGAGGTCGGACTCGAGCAGCTCGTTCGAGAGCAGGTAGTCGTCGATGATCGTCTCGCGGGGCACGTCAAGCAGCATGAGGACGATCGCCGCGGCCCATCCCGTACGGTCGACGCCCCGGGTGTCATGCATCTGGACGGGGTACGAAGCCGGATCGGCGAGCACGACGAGCATCTGGCGATAGGCCGCCAGGGCTTCAGGGCTCGTGACCAGGTACTGCGCCTGGGCGACCCGGCTGCGTTCGGCCGCCCCGTCTCCGAGCAGGGCCTGCTGGGCGGCGGCGTCGCCGGTCCCGATCACCTCGAGCGCCTCGAACAGCAGGTCGCTCTCGACGTCGTAGATGGGCGCCAGGACAGCCTGCTGGCCTCGAACGAGCGGATCGGCGCCGCCGACGGCGCGTTCGGTCTCGCCCCGGAAGTCGATGACGGTCTGGATCCTGAGCCGGGTGTACTTCGTGGAACCAGCCGGGGCGAGGGCGTTGAACGCTCCCGACCGGTACAGGTAGCCGAACTTCGAGCCGGAGCCCCCGTAGGTGCGGTACCCGCCGATGTCGCGGAAGTTGCTGGTGCCCTCCACCGTGAGGGCGCGCAGGCCGACCGTGGCGGCGACGGGATTGTTGCCATCGGGGATGAGGGCGAAGACATAGTGGCGGGTGGGGTCGAGTCCCGTGGCCACGAAGCGCCCGTCGCCAGCGGGTACCGGCGGTTCGAAAACCACGTTGCCCACGGTGATCGCCGGGTCGGTGGATGCGAGCACCGTCACCTCGAGCACCTCAGGGTCGGCGAACCACACGATGTCGTAGTTCCCGCTCACCGGATCGAAGGCGACTTCGATCTCCTGCAACAACCCGGTCTCCTGCGGGAGCGGACGGGTCGTGGTCGTCGCGGGTACCGTCGTGGCCGTCGACCCCGGGCCCGACACCGTGGTGGAGCCACCGGGCGGGCTGGTCGCGGTGTTGATCGGACCGTCGCCGGCCGGTCCGGCGCCGAACGACGTGGTGGTGGCCCGCTGGGTCGTGACCGTGGTGACGTCGGGCGGAACGGTCTCGGGCGGCGCTGACGACGAGGTACCCCCGCCGCATCCAGCAGCCATCACGACGGATGTGAGCACCAGCGCCGTCCAGCGCCTCATGAAGCCTCCCCGGCGGTGTGAACGACGATCGTAGACCCCGTACGTGGCACCCGGACTTCGGATGCGATCAGGCCCGGACCCGCATCAATGTCCTGGCCAGCTCCTCGAAGGCCTTGGCCACCGATGACTTCGGCGAGTGGAGCACGACGGGCACGCCCCGGTTGACCGACTCGGGCACGATCACCGAGCTCGGCAGGTAACACGTGACCTTGGTACGCAAGGTGCGCTCGACTGCGGGGAGGTCGAGCTTGGCCTTCGAGCCGGCTCGGTTCATCACGAGATGGGCTTTGTTCTCGCCGATACCCAGGAGGCTCAGAACCTCCAACGCGATCTTCATGTTCTTGACGTTGGCGATGTCCGCTGCGGTCACAAGCACGACCTCGTCGGCGGCCTCCATCAGGCTGAGCGACAGGTCGTTGAGCTGCGGAGGGGTGTCGACCACGACATACCCGAAGGTGTCGGTCAACAGGGTGGCCACGCGAACCACGTCAGCCGTCTGGATCTGGTCGGCGTGACGGGGATCGGACGGTGCGGCCAGGACCATCGTCCCTGACGCGTCATGCCTGGTCAGAAGGCTACGAAGCATCTGGGCATCGATGCGCGAGCCGGCCTCGTGAGCATCGAGCATCGTGTACTTGGGCGCCAGGCGCATCATCACCGAGATGTCGCCGAACTGGAGGTCGGCATCGACGACGGCCACGTCCCCCCCCGAGCGGGCGCGCAGGGCCAGCGCCAGGTTCGCGGCGATGACGCTCTTGCCCACGCCTCCCTTGGCCGAGACCACCACGATGAGGCGGCCACTGCGGGCGGGCATCGCCGCCGCGGATTCGGTACGGGGACCGCCGATGCGCTCGCCGATCGCGCTCAGAGCGAATTCGAGCTGATCCTCGAGGGTGTGATCGAGGGCGACGACGTCACGGACGCCGGCCCGGAGTGCCTCACGGAGCGTCTCGGTCGTCACGGTCTCCACCACGAGAATCGCCGACAAGTCGGGGCGGCCCCGGGAGAGACCGTCGAACTGGGCCAAGCTCCGGCTCGACGCGCATGACGGCCCGAGAACGACGATGCCCGCCTGGCCCTCGCCGATGATCTGGGCCACCTCGTCCATGGTCCTGCACGCCACGACCGAGCACCGCTGATCGAGCACGCCAGAGATGTGATCACGCAAGGTCGGGTCGAGCTCGACGACGACCGTCGTGAGCGTCTCCAGGACATTGCCTCCGGTTGTACCCATGTGGTGCCACCTCGCTCGTTCGGGACATGCGGGCCCATCCCTTAGCTCTCATCGGGCGGCAAGCGCCACCACTTGAGCCCCGCCGACGCTGGCTGCCCCATACCCTCGCATGTCTCATTCAAGGGGAGTGTGACCACGCTTTGTGGCGGTTCGGGGGAATCCTCGCCAGCTTTCTCTTGATCGTGTCGCGCTGCGTGGTATGAAACCCCCATGCTGCTTCAGGGATTTCAACTCGATGACGACACCCCTCGGCTCGAGCTCGCTGCGGGTATCACGGTGATCGCAGGTCTGGATGCGCCCCAGCGGGCCGCCCTGGCCCTCGAACTCGCACGTGCGGCTCTGGCGCCGGCGCGCCATCCCAGCTCGGAAACGTTGGCCGATCCGCTCGGGTGCATCCTCGGTGCGGGCGAGCTCGAGCCCCGACCTACCGAGGCTGATCGGGAACGGAACGAGCGCGAGCAGTCGCTGAGAGCCCAACGGAATCGGTGGGCGGCGCTGGTGGTCACCCAGGCCCACCGTCTCGATGAGCTCCAAGCCCGCGGCGACTCGCGGCGTCGGCTCGAGCGCGCCACGTCCGCCCTCGACTGGCTCCAACAGACGGTGCAGCGTTCGGCGCTCGCTTCGTCGGACACCCTCGGTCTCGAAGCCCTGCACGGGGAGATCGAAGCCGCCCAGGCGCAGGCCGACCGACGGCGTCGCGCAGGAAACCAGGCTCGGATCGCCCGGCTGCGCGCCCAGGAACGGGCCCTGCTCGAGCGCATGGGCTTCTCGTCGTGGGTCGAGTACCGCATGGCGTCCCGGGGCGACGCCCGACCCGACCAGCAGCTCGTCGAGCGGGTGGCGTCGGCCCGGGCCGAGCTCGAGGACGCGACCGCCGCACATGCCGAGGTGACGGCTCTGGAAACGGCACTCGCCGAGGCCCGGGAACAGGTGGCGATCACCGATGCCACGTTGGTACTGAATCGACCGAGTTCGCGACCGAGGCCCGACGAGCGTTTCGAGCTCCAGGTTCTCCAGCACGCCAGCGGGTTGCGCCGACAGGGGCTTCCCCTCGTGCTCGACGAGCCACTCCTCGCCTGGCCAACCGAGGTGGTTGACACCACGATCGAGATGCTCCGATCGGTTGCCTGTGAGCTCCAGCTCGTCTATCTCACGAACGATGCCCGCATCATCGAGGGGATCTCGGGCTCGATCGACGAGGGCCGAGAGGCGGTCATCGATCTCCGAGCTGCGGCAGCCGCGCTCGATCCTGCGGACATCGCCGACTTCCTGGTCGTCCATGTCGGCGAGCGGACGACCCACCCTGATCCCGTCCGGGCGCCGGATCCCCGGCGAGACTGGACTGAGGTCGTCATCACGAACGAGCGCCCCTGCGACGGGCGTTCCGCCGGACGATGTCACCGATGCGCGACGTTCCAGGCGCTCGAACCGTGCACCGGGTGCGGCCAGGGAACCTGCCGAAGTTGTTCACTGGTCCCGCTGCGCGCCGGCGGTCGCTTGTGCGTCGGCTGCGCCCTCGTGGCCGGCGGCCTGCGTCGGCATCGGCCTGCTCGACGCTGACGGGCCGAAGGCGGAGGGCCACGAGCGGAGCGACAGGCGACTACGAAGCGGACGTACTCGACCCGGACACCGTTGAACCGGACACCGATGCGCCCGACGAGGCCGACGTTGCTGCCGGGGCGATGGTCGCCGCCGTGGTCAGAGCCGCGGCCGGCCCAGTGATACCCGTCACAGCCGGCGCGGTGGTGGCGAGCACGGTCGCAGCCGGCACGGTCGTCGGGGTCGGGGCGCCGTCGTCGCCCGAGGCTGCGGCCACCACGGCCCACGCCACCGCCGCTATCCCCACCACGACCGCGGCCACGGTGAGACGCCGCTGACGGCGACGTCGCAGCCGGGCCAGCGCCGCCTGCTTCCGACGGTGACCTTCCGGGCGGCCCGTTCCGGCACCATGCTGGTTTCCCTGCTCAGCCTTGCCCTGCGACACGATCAGCCTCCACCCGCGACAAGGAGATCCCGACCCTTCTCGATGACCACGACCCCGGTGTCGGACACCGTGAACCGAGCCCGGTCGGCCACCGGGTCGACACCGACCTTGAACCCGGCCGGCACGTGCACGGTCTTGTCGATGATGCAGCGCTTGACGACGGCGCCGGGGCCGATGGTGACGTCGCTGAACAAGATGGCCTCCTCGACCTCCGCCCCCTGGTCGATGTAGCACCCAGGACCCACGATCGATCGCTCGACTCGGCCGCCGGAGACGATCGAGCCCTCGCAGAGCAAGCTGTCGGACGCCGAACCCGCTTGGCCGTCGGAACCGCGCACGAGCTTCGCCGGCGACAACGGCGGCTGGTACGTGTAGATCGGCCAATCCCGGTTGTAGAGGCTGAAGATGGGGACCGGCGCGATGAGGTCCATGTTGGCTCCGTAGTACGCGTCGATCGTCCCGACGTCGCGCCAGTAGCCGCGCTCGCGCTGGAGCTGTCCCGGGACCCAGTTGCCCCGGAAGTCGTACACGTAGGCCAGGCCCGCCTGGGTGAGCTTCGGGATGATGTCGCCCCCGAGATCGTGCGAGGAGTCGGGATCGGCGGCATCCTCGGTGACGGCGTCGACAAGCACATCGGTGTTGAAGACATAGTTGCCCATGGAGGCCAGGCACACGTCGGGCTCACCCGGGACCGCGGGCGGGTTCGTGGGCTTCTCGTGGAAGCGCATGATCTTGTCGCGCCCGTCGGTCTCGATGATCCCGAACTGGTGGGCCTCGTCACGGGAGACGGGGATGCCGCCGACGGTGACCCCGGCGCGGAGGTCGAGATGGCGCTCGACCATCTGCCGGGGATCCATCCGGTAGATGTGGTCGGCGCCGAAGACGCACACGATGTCGGGGCGCTCGTCAGCGACGAGGTTCAGGTTCTGGAAGATCGCGTCGGCCGATCCGGAGAACCAGTACGGTCCCCGCCGCATCTGGGCCGGCACCGAGGCCACGTAGTTCCCGAGCAGCGTGGAGAAGCGCCAGGTCTGTGAGATGTGACGGTCGAGGCTGTGGCTCTTGTACTGGGTCAGCACGATGATCTTGAGGTAGCCGGCGTTGGCGAAGTTCGACAACACGAAGTCGACGAGCCGGTACGACCCGCCGAACGGCACACCGGGCTTGGCCCGTTCCTTGGTCAGCGGGTGCAGGCGCTTGCCCTCGCCGCCGGCGAGGATCGCCACGAGAACCTTCGGGGACGCGGCCATTGGTATCGAGCCTATTCCCCCCGAGGTGACCCCTCGTCCCGACCGTCGGGACCGGTCGTGCGAGCGGGCCGAGGCCGGGCGTCCTCGACCCGGGGCCCGGTTCGCAGCAGATCGTCGTACAGCTCGACGAAGCGGCCCGCGGGCCCGGTCCACGACCAGTCGCTCGTCATTCCCCGCCGCTGGATGGCCTCACGGCGGGGCCGGTTCCGCCAGGCGCGCACGGCGCGATGGACGGCGTCGACGAGCGCGGCCACCTCAACCTGCCGGGCCACGAAACCCGTCCCGTTCGGTCGATCGCGATCGGCGTCGACGACGGTGTCGTGCAGCCCGCCCACGTCGGTGACGATCGGCAGGGCCCCGTAGCGCATGGCTTGCATCTGCGTGAGACCGCAGGGCTCGAAACGGCTGGGCACGAGGATCGCGTCGGAGCCGGCAAAGATGCGATGGCCCAGGGCGTCGTCGTAGCCCTCGCGGAAGGCCACCCGTCCAGGATCGTCTGCTGCAACCTCGCGGGCCCGCGTGACGAGCGCAGGGTCACCCGAACCGAGGAGCACGAGGCGAGCCCCCATGTCGTGGAGATAGGGCACGAGCTCCAAGGCCAGGTCGACACCCTTCTGGTCGACGAGACGGGTGACCATCCCCAGGATCAGATCGGGCGCGGCGGCGGGCGTCACCGAGCCGGGCCGGTCGATGGCGACGGGGTCGCTCCAGGCGAGATCGGCGAGGAGCCGGGCGCGACTGGCCGAGCGCGCGCGCAGATGGGTGTGGTCAAAGGGGGCCGCCAGCGCGGGATTCGTCGCCGGATCCCACGTTGAGACGTCGATCCCGTTGACGATGCCCGACAGAGCCGAGCCCTTGGCGGCGAGCACCTCGTGAACGCCCATCCCGTGGGCGGGCTCGAGGATCTCCCGGGCGTAGGTGGGGCTCACGGCCACCACCCGGTCGGCCAGACGGATCCCACCCACCAGCGGATTGCCGTCGCCCGCGAAGAGATACTCGTCGCCGACAGGGCCGAGCCGAGCAGCCCAGTCCGCCTCGCACTGACCCTGGTACGCGAGATTGTGGATCGTCAACACGCTCGGCCGAGGTGTTCGCGTCAACCCGAGAGCAGCTGCGGTGTGCCAGTCGTTGACGTGGAGGATGTCGGGACTCGTCAGATCGGCCAGCGCTGCAACAGCGGCCGAGAACGCGAAGAACCGCAACGGGTTGTCGGGCCAGCCCACGCCCGTCCTCGGGTCGACGTAGGGGTGCGGCTTCACGCTCCCGGGAGCATGGACCACCACGACCGGACCGAAGCCCTCGGCGATCCCGAACCGGGCCGTGGCCGGATGGGCCCACGCGGGCACGGTGAGGGCCAGCTCGACGGGCTCGGACAACGGGAGCGGAGCCTCGGGGCCCCAATAGTCGGGGATCACCAGGGTGACCGTCGCCCCCGAGGCGCGCAGCGTGCGCACCAGCCCCGATGCGGCCTCGGCCAATCCCCCAACCCGAACCAGGGGTGCGCACTCGGCGGCGGCGAACAGGACATGCATCGACGTGCACCGTACCGTCTGGCGGCCATGATCGACACGAGCGAGCGGTTGATCGAGCTGTGGGGGCGGGGTGAAGATCCTGAAGCTCCCACGTGAGACTCAAGCCGGGGAGGGGCGCCACCGATCCCACCACGGCATGCTCAGGTGCATGGCGGTCGATCGGAGCGGACATCGATGAGATCACGTGAAGCGAGGTTCGGATCGGATCCCGTCCGAGTGGTCGAGCTGCACGAACGGCTTACCATCGTGGAGGTGACCGGAGATCACGCCCGAGCCGCCGTCGAAGCGATGGCCCGCGCTCTCGGACCCGAGGCGGTCATCGTCACGACCGCCGACCTCCAGGCCTGCCTGTCGGCCACATCGCTGCTTCCGGCGTTCCGGCCTGCCGTCACTGCTCTCAGGCTCCCCAGACCAGCCGTCGGGCTGGCGCAACCGCCTCTGGGCCGATCGCTTGCGGACGAGCTGGACGCCGCCGAGGCCCGGCTGGCTCGGGCCGTCGACGCGGTCGAGTCGGCACGACGAGCCAGCGGCCCGGAGATGCTCCTCCCCGACGCCCGTTCGGCGATCGAAGCAGCCCACGACGAGATCCTGGGATACGACGGCGGGGGCAAGCTCAAGGCGTCCCCCAAGAACCGTCGCCGACGCGAGCAGGCTCGGGCCACGCTCATCGAGATCTTGGCGCAATGTGGGTTCACGACCTACGAGGACTACGTGCTCACGGGGGCATCGGCCGCCGTCGACAGCGGCACCCGGCTTCGCCTCCGGGATGCTGTGGACGAGCTCGAAGCGGCCCAGCGTTCGTACGTCGAAGCGATGGAGCGCTGCAGCGCGCACCGGCACGAACCCGAAGCCGCAGCGGAGGCGTCGGTGCTGGCCGCGCTCACACAGGCCCAGGCCGACTCGGAGCCTGCACCCCACGAAAGCGCACGTGACGACGTCGAGGCGGTCAACCTCGCCGACTCGCACCACGAAGCCCGAGCCTTCTTCCAGTCGATCATCACGGGCAGACCGATGATCGTCGACCGCGCCCTGCAAGCCTTGCCATCGGCGATCATCAAGCCCATTCTCGACTGGATCGCCGACACCGCGACCTCCGAGGTCGTCGTGATCACCGAGCAACCCGCCGTCACGATCTGGGCCCGTCGCATCGACGCCGGCACCGGAGCCTGGAGCCCCGACCCGCAGCGTTCTGCTCGAAACCAGACACCAACGGTCGTCGGCGCTGCAAGTGAACCATCACGTTGCTGAATGACATGAGGAGCCTTCAGTGGATGCGCTGGATGCCGATGGGTGATCGGGCAACGTCGGATCCCGTCACACCAGAGCGGTCCGGCAGCGGTAGGGAGAATCGATGCTGCGCAAACTGACCATCAGAACGAAGCTCACGCTGGTGATCGCGGTGCCGCTCATCGCGGTGGCGGGAGCGGCTGCCATTGCCTGGCCCACCTTCGATGCCGTACGCATCAACGGCGACACGTATGACGACCTCGCCCAAACCCAGGACCTCATCGCCGACGTCCTGCCACCGCCGAGCTACGCGGTCGAGAGCTATCTGGCGGCCAACCAGATCGGCAATGAGCTGTCGGCGCTCGCCTCGGGCATCACCACGTCCGAACAGGCTGACGTGAGCATCGCGAGCTCCATCGGGGCGCTCGAAGCGGGCCGGGCGAGCTTCGAGGCACGCCAGGAGTACTGGCTGGTCGAGCTGGAGAGTGAAACCCTCAAGGCACCGTTTCTCGAGCAATCTTGGACCTCGGGTTCGGAGTTCTTCAGTGTCGTGTTCGATCGATTCCTGCCGGCGGTGGCGACGAGAGACCTCGACGCTGCGCTCAGCATCCTCAACGAGGAGATCCGACCGGCGTTCGACGAGCATCGGCGCGCCATCGACCAGGTGGTGGTCCTCGCTCGCGAGGAGCTGTCCGCGCAGGAAGCCGATGCCCGCGACCTCATCAGCAGTCGGTACCTGGCGCTTGCCGTCATCCTCGGAGGACTCGCCCTCTTCACGGTGACGCTCGGGCTCGCCGTGATCCGGGGTATCAGCCGTCCGGTCAAGCTGCTCACCGCCGCGGCCTATCGGGCAGCCGAGGAAGACCTCCCCCGGGTCGTCTACGCGATCCAGAACCGGAGTGCCGACGACGACCCCGCGACGTTGCCCAAGCTCGCGGCGTTCGAGGTCGACAGCTCCGACGAGCTCGCCGAGCTGGCCGCCGCGTTCAACACCGTTCAACAAACCGCTGTCGACCTGGCATCCGAGCAGGCCCACATCCGCCGCAACGTGGCCGAGATGTTCGTCAACCTGGGACGCCGCAATCAGAGCCTGCTGAACCGCACGCTCTCGTTCATCTCCGAGCTCGAGCGCAACGAGCAGGATCCCGAAACCCTCGACGACCTGTTCCGCATCGACCATCTGACGACCCGGATGCGCCGCAACGCCGAGAGCCTGCTCGTGCTGGCCGGTTCCGAGCCCGCCCGGACGTGGTCGAAGCCGGTCGAGATCGGCAACGTCGTCCGTGGCGCATTGTCGGAGATCGAATCGTACGACCGGGTCGAGTACCACGAGCTCGAACGGGCCCGCGTCGCGGGGAGCGCCATCGCCGACGTCGCCCACCTGCTGGCCGAGCTCATGGAGAACGCCGCGGCGTTCTCACCGCCCACCACGCGGGTCCGAGTCGTCGGCAAACGACTCGACGACGGCTACCAGATCTCGGTGATCGACCACGGCATCGGCATGTCGGCGGCCGAGCGCATCGAGGCCAACCGACGCATCGAGGACGTCGCTCGCCTCGACCTCGCGCCCAGCAAGGTTCTCGGGCTGTACGTCGTCGGACGTCTCGCGGCGCGCCACGACATCAGCGTCGCCTTCGTCGAGTCCGATGGTGAAGGGCTCACGGTGCGGGTCACGCTCCCCCTCTCGGTCGTCGACCTCGACGCGGCGCCGGATGGCCCCGCGCCTGTGGCGACCCCGCTGGTCGCGCCCGTGGCCCAGCCCGCCCCCGTTGCGGCGGCCCCACCCGTCGCCCCCGTCGCCCCCGTCCTCCCCCCCGTCGCCCCCGTCGCCCCCGTCGCAGCCCCGCCTGTGGCCCCTATGGCACCTGTCGCAACCCCTGTGGCAGCCCGACCCGTCGGTCCTACCGGGCTTCAACGCCGGGTTCGCGGTGCTCAGCTGCCTACGTCGGCGCCGGCCGATGTCGACCCCGCACCCGTCGATGCGCTCTCAGCCACCGAGGTCAGGTCGTCGTTGTCGAGCTTCCAGACGGCGGTGAACCGGGCCCGCGAGGACGAATGGGCCATCGCGCTGCCCCCGTTCCCCGACCCGTCCGGCGAGCTGTCACCCACCGGTAGTGCCGCGACGGCCCTCCCGAACGCGAGCATCGCCGTGTCACCCGACGCCGACGCCCGCGACCGCGACGCTCCCGAGGCTCTCGACGCTGATGGCGAGCCCGACCACCAGCGGGTCACCGCCGGCGCGACCAGCGGGCTCACCACCTCGGCCGGATTGAGGCGTAGGGTTCGGGGCGCGCAGCTCCCTGATTCCGGACCCGAGGTCGAAGGTCCCCCCGAGGTGTCGGCAACCCGGGCTGAAGACGTCAGAGCCCGCCTGTCGAGTTACCAGAGCGGGGTACGCGATGCCATCGAGGATCGTAAGGCGGGAACATGAGATCGAACGCCGACCGGCCGACGACCCCGCCCATCGAAAGGCGACGAGCGTGAACACCACCCTCAGCACCGGCGCCCGGAACTTCAACTGGCTTCTGTCCAGCTTCGTCGACAACACCGTCGGCGTCGAGCAGGCCATCGCCGTTTCGTCCGACGGGCTGCTGATGGCCATCTCGTCGAACCTCGAACGGGGCGACGCCGACAAGCTCGCGGCGATCGTCTCGGGGATGCGTAGCCTGGCCGACGGGGCAGCGAGGATCATGAGCAAGGGCGGCCTGGCCCAGATCATCATCGAGATGCACCGCGGCTACCTGTTCGTGGCCTCAATCAGCGGCGGCTCGGCCCTGGGCGTGACGACCGCCAAGACCTGCGATCTCGGACTCGTGGGCTACGAGATGACCCTGCTCATCGAACGGGTGGGTGCTCAGCTCACGCCCGCGTTGGTGACCGAGTTGAAGAACAGCCTGCAGCTGTGAGCCCGAGTTTCCGCAACGATCGCCAGCGAGCGAACACGACCAGGCTTCCGACGCGTCCGCAGCCATCGCCACCGACCCAGGGCCACGGCGGCGACGTCGGCGACGTCATCGAAGACGACGATCCGGTGCGACCGTTCTTCTTGACCGGAGGCCGCACCCGTACCGATCAGGACATCGCGTTCGAGACGATCGTCATCATCACCGAACGCGGCCAAGCGGCCCAGGCTCGGCTGTCCTTCGAACTGGCCGACATCGCGCTGCTGGCGAGATCGCCACTGTCGGTCGCCGAGGTTTCGGCTGTGCTCAAGATCCCGATCACGGTGGCCCGGGTGCTCTGCGGCGATCTCGTCGCTGCTGGGGTCCTCGACCGGAGCATGCCCCTCGTGAACCCATCCGACGATGTCGATCTGATCAAGAGGTTGATCCATGGCGTTCGCTCACTCTGAAGCGTCGGCTCCCGCGGCCGCAGCCGCGCCCTCGACCTCCACGTCGACCTCGGGGTCGCCGGGCGAGCGGTCGACCCCGATCCCGGTGAAGATCGTGGTTGCCGGGGGATTCGGTGTCGGCAAGACCACGATGGTGGGGGCGATCTCCGAGATCCCGCCGCTCACGACCGAGGCGGCGATGACGAGCCTGGCCACCGGGATCGACGATCGCGGCGCGGTGGACACCAAGACGACCACCACCGTCGCCATGGACTTCGGGCGGGTCACGATCGACCGGTCCATCGTTCTCTACATCTTCGGGACGCCGGGCCAGGACCGTTTCGGATTCATGTGGGACGACCTCATCACCGGGGCGCTCGGGGCCATCGTGCTCGTCGACACCCGCCGCATCGACGACTGCTTCCCGGCCATCGACTACTTCGAGCACCGCGATCTCCCCTTCGTGGTGGCCGTCAATCGATTCGACGGCCAGCATCCCCACGAGCTCGGCGAGATCCGTGAGGCCCTCGACATCAGCCCCGAGGTCCCCATCGTCACGACCGACGCCCGAGCCAAGGAAGCCGTCAAGGACACCGTGCTCGTGCTGCTCGACCAGGCCCTCGCCCGGGCCATCGCCCGGAGCCGCGCCGCGGGTCAGTGACACCCCCGCCCGCCCCGGCACGCCGGCCCCGGTGATAGCGAAGTCAGGTTAGCCTTAGTACACTTCGCTATACGCAGGTGAAGCCAGCGAGCGTCTTTGCCCGAGACTGGGAGTGGGGGCAACTCACCACCTTCGTGGACTCCAGAGGACTGGGCGTCGTGTCGGGCCGGCGACGGCATGGGAAGTCGTTCCTGCTGCGCGAGCTCGCCAGCGCCGAAGGCGCGTTTTATCACCAGGCGATCAGCGACTTCGAGGTCATCGCACAGATTCGACCCCTCCGGTCATGGAAGCTCGATGTCACCCTGAAGCCTTGGCCCGATCGTCGGCGAGGCCCTCGATCACACGGACAGATCTCCAGCGCGATTCGCACATCGTGCTCCCGAGCAAGCTCGATCGACTCGGGTACGTTCATCCCCGGCATCTGCCACTGCTGCAATCTCCGCGTCCGTCGTGCGATTGCCGTTCGGGAGGATCCGCCTCAGCGTTCATTGCGGTAGCTGCGGAAGGGCTCGGCGCTGATGCCGGGGGCGTTGCGGGGGCGCGATTGTTGGCGGATGAGCTTGGCCACGAGGGCCGTCCAACCGGTCTGGTGGCTGGCGCCCAGGCCGGCTCCCGTGTCGCCGTGGAAGTACTCGGGGAAGTGGATGTGCTGGGCGAACAATGGATCGTGGTCGTAGAGATCGCGTCCACCGTTGAGGGGCCGGCGACCGTCGGCGCCGGGAACGAACAGCGAGATGAGACGGGCCGAGAGCTCGTCGGCCACCCCGTCGAGATCCATGGCGCGGCCCGAGCCGGTCGGCATCTCCACCATGAAGTCGTCGCCGAAATAGAGCCCGAATTTCTGCAGTGATTCGATGAGCAGATAGTTGATCGGGAACCACACCGGGCCCCGCCAGTTGGAGTTCCCGCCGAACGTTCCGCTCGTCGACTCGCCGGGCTCGTTGTCTTCGGTGAAACGCGGGCCTCCGAGGTCGATGGCGACCGTCTCGCCCTCTTGTTCTTTCTAAAGCGACCGGACGCCGTAGTCCGACTGGAACGCGTCGGGATCGG
>JANLSK010000278.1:0-11433 GCA_031362415.1 Actinomycetes bacterium
CACTCGCCGCTGAAGTCATCGTTGCCGCGTGTGCGGATGCCGGTATCGACCCTGCCGAAATCGACGGGCTCGCGTCGTACACCATGGAGAACACCTGCGAAATCGACATCGGCCGCTCGATCGGCATGGGCGATCTGACGTTCTTCGCGCAGGTCGGGTACGGCGGCGGCGCGGGCCCTGGGTGCGTCGGACTCCTTGCTATGGCGATCGCCACCGGTCAATGCGAAGTCGGTGTTGCCTGGCGCTCGCGCAAGCGCGGGTCGGGGGCCCGACCCTGGGCGACGGTCGGCGCGCGGCTGCACGACAACTGGAAGTACACCCGCCCCTACGGTTTGGTGAGGCCGGCCGATGAGATCTCGTTGCTCACCCGTCGGTACATGCACGAGTTCGGCGCGACGCGCGAGCACCTGTGCAACGTGGCGGTGGCCGTCCGCAAACACGCCAACAACAACCCCAACGCGATCATGTACGAGCGCACCCTGTCGCGCGACGAGTACATGAACGCCCGCTGGATCTCCGAGCCCCTGTGCCTGTTCGACAACTGCCTCGAGACCGACGGCGCGCTCGCCTGCGTGATCGTGCGAGCCGACCGGGCCAAGGATTGCCAGCAGCAGCCCGTCTACCTCCACGCCGGATCGCAGGGCTTCGGGCCGCAGCACCAGACCATGACGAACTACCACTGTGAAGACCCGCTGCTGGGGCCCTCGTGGGCCACGAGCGAGCGCCTGTGGTCGCTCTCCGACATCAAGCCGGCCGACATCAAGGTGGCGCAGCTCTACGACGCCTTCTCGCCGCTGATCCCGCTGTCGCTGGAGGGCTACGGCTTCTGTGAACGCGGCGAGGGAGCGGCCTTCACCGAGAACGGCGCCATCGAGATTGGCGGCCGGCTGCCCGTCAACACGAGCGGCGGTGGGATGTCCGAGGCCTACGTGCATGGCTTCAACCTGATCAACGAAGGGGTCCGGCAGATGCGGGGAACCTCTACCAACCAGGTGGCCGGGGCCGACAGCTGCCTGGTGACGAGCGGCGAGGGCGTGCCGACCGGGGCCCTCGTCCTGCGAAAGTAAAGGGGGCCACCGATGGCTGGCGACGAGAACATGGTGCAGGACTGGCCGCTCCCCGACACCGTCGAGGACGAGGACGCGCCGTTCTGGCAGCACGCCCATGCCGGCGAGCTGGCCATCCAGGCCTGTGCGAGCTGCTCGAGGCTGCGCCATCCGGCCCGTCCGATGTGTCCGTTCTGTCAGTCTCGGGAGCGGGAATGGCGGGTCATGTCGGGGCATGGTCGGATCTGGTCGCTCACGATCCCGCATCCGCCGCTGCTGCCGGCGTTCATGCCCTACGCCCCGTACAACGTGATCGTCGTCGAGCTCGACGAGGACCCGACCATCCGCCTCGTCGGCAATCTGGTGACCGGTCCCGACGGTCGGATCGACGAGCTCGATCCGCACGAGATCGCGATCGGCGAGCCCGTGCACACCGTCTTCAGCCGCATGGCCGACGATTGCTCGCTCGTCCGCTGGGTCCGCGACCCCACCTGAGGTCGACGGTCGACGGTCCCGACAGCCGGGATCGCTACTCCTCCAGCACGGCGACGGCAACGATGGGGTTGGCCGGCGGCGTGGCGCCGAGTGAGCCGAAGAAGCCCTGGTCGGAGAAGTTGAAGATGCCGCCATCGGAGCCGACCATCAGGTAGCCGTCACCGAAGCGGACCATTCCAACAACCGGTCGGTTGAGCGACACGGTGCCCATCGACCCACGGAAGGCGGCGTCGAAGGCGAAGATCCCGCCATCGGAACCGACCAGCCAGTAGCCCCGTCCGTCGGCGTCGGGGACGAGGCCCATCACCGGGGCGTTGAGCCGGAACCCTCCCATCGAGCCCACGAACTGGGCGTCGCCGAAGGCGAAGATCCCGCCGTCGGAGGCGACCATGAAGTAGCCGCCGCCGGTGGGAGTGGGGATGGAGCCGATCACGGGGCCGTTGAGCACCAACGTGGAGACGTCTCCGTGGTGCATCGCATCGCCGAAGGCCAGGGCCCGCCCCCGGTCGGTGAAGAGCCAGTAGCCGGCGCCCGAGCGCGTCGAGGCCAGGCTCGTCACCTGTTCGCTGCCAGTGAGCGTCCCGGCGGGGGCGTCGCCGAAGCGCCGGGCGTCGCCGAAGGCCTTGACCCGTCCCGCGCTGTCGACGATCCAGTAACCAAGGCCCGTGGGCGTCGTCTCGAGATCGGTCGCCGTCGCCGAGCTCGACAGCGTGCCGGCGATGTCGCCGTAGTGGAGCGCGGAGCCGAATGCGTGCGCACGCCCCGAGCGCTCGAGCATCCAGTAACCCCGACCGCGCCGGACGTGCCTGGGCGAGGACGTCGTGGTCGTCGGCGATGGCGCCGTGGTCGTGGTGGTCGCCGACGGCGGAGCAGTGGTCGTGGTCGTCGCCGACGGCGGCGCCGTGGTGGTGGTCGTGGTCGACGGCGCGCCGGCGAACTCGATCTCGACCGTGGCGCCGGCCCCGGTCACCGAGAGCACGGTGATCCTGAGACCGGTGACGGCGTCGAGGAAGGTCTGACCCGCGGCCAGCGGCGCGTCGTTGTACGTCGACGTGGCCGGGGTGGCGTCGAGGAGGTAGCTCTGCGACGAGTACGAGCCCGAGGTTCGCATCCCGACGCCCATCACGAAGGCGTTGGTCGAGGTCCAGTTGTCGAAGGTCGCCGTGGGTTGTCGGTACTCCAACCAGAGATCCACGTTGGTACCAAAGGCGATCTTCAGGAGCCGCGGTGAGCCGGTGCCCTCCATGGGGGCGATCGTGTACGTCCCCGAGGTCGAGACCTGTTGCGTGGGCATCGTGTATCCGAGCACGGCCTGATGTCGGGCATGGTGCATGCGGGTGCTCGAACCCATGACCGACGCCGGATCCCCGTACTCCGATGACGTGCACGACGTCGAGTACGTCACCCGAACGCTCGCCGACGTGCAGCTCAGGGTGGAGGCATGGTGCACGTTGAAGTTGTGCCCCAGCTCGTGGGCGATGGTCCGCAGGGTGGGCGAGCCGTTGATCCAGGCCCCCGACCAACCCAGGTAGGCCAGCCCCGACCATCCACAGCTCAGGCTCGGGAAGTTGTACACGATCCAGTCGTAGGCGCCGAGGGTGTGGCCGTTGGCGGTGGCCTTGGCATTGGCCTCGCTGGCCCAGGTGCCGTAGTTGGACCCACAGCTGGCATTCGTGGCGTCGAGCTCGATCCAGTCGGTGACGGTTCCGGTGATCGTGAGCTCGCCGTTCGACACGTCCGAGTAGTAGGCCGCCACCGAGGTGGGGTCGGTGAGGAGCACCTGCTCGGCTGCCGCCCTGGTCCAGGGGGTTCGGCGGTCGTTGGCGAAGTTGAACATGATCATCAGGACCGACTGGGCCCCCGTGGCCATCGCCGCGGTGTCGGCTGCGACCTCGGGGCCGTGTTCGTGGGTGCTGTGATCGTGCGTGAGCTCTGACGGCGGAACGACGAGCTGGGCCTGGCCCGGCATCTGGTAGGCGGTCACGTCAGTGCCCACGTGAGCGAGGGCGTCTTCGGTCGAGAGGGCGACGGGCGTCGCCGTGGGATCCACCGCGGCCGCTCCGCTGACCAGGCCGACCTCCTCGTCGGCGAACCCGGCCACGAAGTCGTCACCGTGGGCGATGACCAGCGTGCCGTCGACAGCGGTCCCCGCCGGGACCGCATCCCGAGGGACCGCATCCCGAGGGACCGCGGACGCCACAGGCGGAGGGCCTGAGGCCGAGGCTCCGTCAGCCGACGGGACGATCGCCGCGGCGGCCACGCACGAGAGCACCAGGCCGCCCACCAGACTCCTCGTGCGCTGCAACACCCTGTGCACGATGCTGCGCCCTTTCTTCGCCCGGCCGAACCTTCGTCGCGAAACGCTCGGGTGCTTGATCGGGCGGGAGCACAACTGCACCGTCCGCGGCTTGGGGACCGGGTCCGACCGGTCGTCCACGACTCTCCGGGATTGTCCGGGAAAAGGTGGTTCAACCCGGGCCTTGCCCCTGCCGATACGCACGATGGATGACGCCAACGGTCTCGCTCAGGCGGGCCGTCCCGTCCCGTGGGAGCCCGCTGAGATCGGGAGACGCTGTGATCAACCTGGACGCACTCACCCGATCGGCTCGAGATCTCGAGCCTCTTCCCGTGAGCGTCACCCGACTGGCGGCGCTGGTGGCCAACGAGGGCACCGACGTCAGAGAGATGGCCCAGGTCATCGCGTACGACCAGGCGCTGACCGTCAAGTTGCTCGAGACGGCCAACTCGGCGATGAACGCCGGCGTCAGCGAAACCGCGACCGCGCACGACGCAGTCGTTCGACTCGGAACCGGAACGGTCTTGTCGTTGGCCTTGACGACAGCTGTCGCCAAGCGCATGCACCGTCCGCTTCCCGAGTACGGCCTCTCGGAAGGCGACCTGTGGCGCCACGCCGTGGCCTCGGCCCTCGCCGCCGAGCTGCTCCCGCAGTTCGCCAAGGTACGCATGCCGCCCGAGACGGTGACCGCTGCGCTTCTGCACGACGTGGGCAAGCTCGTCATGGCCCGCTACATCCAGCCCGACGTGCTCACCACCATCGGTCGGGCCGGTCGCGAGGGTGGGCTCAGTCGGCTGGCGGCCGAGACCGAGTTGCTTCACGTGCATCACGGCGAGCTCGGTGGGCTGATGCTCCAGAGCTGGAAGCTGCCCGACTCGATCGTCCAGGGCGTCATCTACCACCACGATCCGCAGCTGGCCGACAATCTGATCGGCTACGCGGTGCACGTCTGCGATCTTGTGGCCAAGTCCATCGGCGCCGGGCTCGAGCACGAGAACCACGACGTGGAAGCCCACACGAGCGCGCTCCAGGCGCTGCAGCTCAGACCGGCCGATCTCGGCGGACTGTGCGAGGCCTCAGCCGAGCGATTCTCGGACGTGCTCGCCCGTTACGGCGGCTGAGCGATCGATTCCGGTCGACAGCTCGATGAGTCGGCTTCAGCAAACAGGGTGGGCAACCGATGCCCTCCCCGACACGGCCACACCACGAACAGGGGACATCATGCCGGTGAGCCAGACTGCCATCGACCTGCAAAGGCTGGTCCGCACCTCGCCGGATCTCGAGCCGCTGCCGATGAGCGTCACCCACCTGGCGGCGCTCGTGGCCAGGGAGGAGACCGAGATGCAGGAGATCGCCAAGGTGATCTCGTACGACCAGGTGCTCACGACCTCGCTCCTACGTTCCGCCAACGCTGCCAGCATGGCGGGCAAGACACCGGTGACGACCGTCAAGGACGCGGTGATTCGCGTCGGCACCGGCACCGTGCTCTCGGTGGCTCTCTCGGCCAGCGTCAGCCGACGTCTGGGTCGGGCGCTCCCGCAATACGGGCTCAACGAAGGTGACCTGTGGGCCCACTCGGTCGCGGCAGCGTTGGCCGCCGAGGAGCTCCCGAAGTTCGCCCGGGTCCGCGTGCCGCCCGAGGCCGTCACCGCGGCCCTGCTGCACGACATCGGCAAGCTCGTGATCGCCCAGATCATGACCCCGAGCAGCATCACGATGATGGCCACGGTCAAGGGCCAGCTCGGCGTGAACCGCCTGGAGGCCGAGGCCCAGATCCTCGAGACCGACCATGCCCGCATCGGCGGCGAGCTGGCACTGGCCTGGAAGCTCCCGCAATCGATCGCCCGGGGCATCGCCTTCCACCACAAGCCGCCGTCGTCGAACAACACCATCCCGTGCGCCGTGCACATCGCCGACATGGTCTCAAAGGCGGTAGGCGCCGGCCTCGAGGACGACAACCGCAACCCCGAGACCCTGCAGTACTGCCTGTCGCAGCTCTCGCTGTCGGGTGAGGACTACTTCAAGCTCTGCGGCGTGGTCGCCGAGAAGTTCCACGAGGTCCGCGCCCGCTACGGCTGACGTTCGACCCGGCGACGCTCGCCGCGGTCGACGCGGCAAGGTCGACGCGGCAAGGTCGCAGGTCGGTCATCGGGTCGCACCGGCCCTCCGGTCGGGGTCATGATCCCTTCCGAACCGGGAGGGACCATGACAGTGTCAAGCACAGGACCCACGGGAGCGATCGGGCCCGCAGCGCGTGGAGAGATCGATCCGAGGAACGAGGAGCGCGCACGCGACACGCCGATCGTCCGTCTCGACATCGTCGCGGGCGATCCGGTCGCCGAGATCGTGCTCGACAGACCCGAGAAACTGAACGCCTGGGCCTGGGCGCCCACCAACGAGCTGTGCGCCATCGCCGACGACCTCCGCTTCCGGTCCGACATCCGGGTCGTGATCCTGTGGGGCGAGGGACGGGCCTTCTGCGCCGGGGAGGACTTGAAGCCCGAGCGTCACGACGTGGCCGAACGTCACAGCGGCCGCTCGCCGGCCGAGAAGGTGCGCAACAGCTACGAGCGGGCCCGGTATCTCTTCGAGCGCTGGCAGGTGCTCTCCGACCTGCCCCAACCGGTGATCGTCGCCATCCACGGGTACTGCCTCGGGGCCGGGATGGAGCTGGCCCTGCTCGGCGATCTGCGCATCGCCGCCGAGGGGACGGTGTTCGCGCTCCCCCAGGCCACCATCGGCGTGCCCGTCGTGGGCGGCGCCGACATCCGACTGGCGTTCGAGTGCAATCCCGGCGCGGCCAAGCTCCTGGCCTTCACCGGTCGGCGCTTCGGTCCTGAGCTGGCCGAGAAGATCGGTTTCGTCCAGCAGGTCGTACCGCTCGATGAGCTGCTGCCGGCGGCGCGGGCCCTGGCCCGGGAGATTGCAGCCAACGCGCCGATCGCCGTTCAGTCAATCAAACGTTCGGTCAATGCCTTCGTGCGCCGGGGCTTCCCCGAGGCAGCCCAGTTCGAGGCCATGTCGTCGTCGATCGCTTTCGTGAGCGACGACCTCTACGAAGGCTTCGCCGCCGCCGCCGACAAGCGCAGCGCTCGCTTCGAGGGCAAGTAGGCACCAACGCAGGGCCAGCGCCGGCCCGGCGCTGTCGGCGCGGGCGGCGCCGGTGTTCAGGCCGGCGCTCCGCGAAGCGTTGTGGTGGGCACCGACAAGCACAGGGCGATGCCGGTGAGGCGATCGCCGTTGCCGGGGTCGCGCATCTCGACCCGGGAGACGGTGGGGATCGTCCCGTCGGCCGTGCCCAACCGCAGCACGACGGTGCTTGATCGGCCGGGGCCGACCCGGGTGGCCGAGAGGTAGCGGAGGTCGAGGTCGACGACGGCCTGGGCCGTCCCCGTGGCCTCGGTGGCAGCCGTCTCAGCCCCCACCTCGCAGGCCACGCAGAAGGCGCCGCCCTGGATGGTGCCCGCGGGGTTCAGGACGTCCTGGCGACGGGCGATCTCGACAACCCCGGGCTCGAGCACCACGATCCCGAGCCGTTCGGGCAACGGCACGGGCAACGAGGGCCGTCCGTGCAGGATGTCGCCGAGCCGGTCGGTGTCGGGGGGCAGGATGTCGCCGGGCCGGAGCGACGCGAGGAACGTCCCGAGGACGACGGCAAAGGGCGGACCGAGGGCACGGGTGCCGCTCGAGTCGGCCCCGTGGAGGAACGTCTCGGTGAACACCGTCGTGGCCCCGGCCTTGCGCACGTGCGGATCGGTGATGATGATCCCGACGGGCGGGCGGGCCCACGCCTGGTAGTGGAAGTCGACGGTCATCGAGAGCTTGGGCGCCGTTGCCACGGCGGCCATCCGCCCCACGGTGACGTCGGTGAGGGTCACGAGCACCGAGGGTCGGACGACATCGCTGCCGGGGAAGCACAGCTCGGGGACCGTCGTCATCGTCCCGACGATGGCGTCGCCCACGCGCGACGAACCGAAGCCGCACGACATGAGGAAGTGGTTGCTGCGATCGAAGACGATGTCGCCCATGGGCCGGCCTTGGTGGGAGGAGTGCTCGGACCGTATCCGCCAGGGCATGATGGGCTGCGAAGCGGGCCGGAGCCGCCCGCCCCGACACCGCCGGAACCGATCCGACATCGGCTGACCCGCCCACCGAGCGGACCAGCCGGATCGTCGAAGGAGAGAGGCCCCCAACGGCATGGAGAAGCTCGCACCGACCCTGTGGGAAGCCGTCGGGATCGATCCCGGAGCCATCGCGCTCGAGGACGGTCGCCGATCACTCACCTGGGCCGAGCTCGAGTCCCGCACCAACCGGATCGGCCACGGGATCGAGGCGCTGGGGTTGGCGCCGGGCTCGCACGTGATCGTCATGGCCCGCAACCGCCACGAGTGGGTCGAGGCCCTCATCGGCGCCATGCGGGCCGGGATGATCGTCACCCCCGTCAAGACGAGCTGGACGGCCGACGAGGTCGCCTACGTGATGCGCGATGCCAGAACACGGGCCATCGTCACCGACGTCGACCCGGGCCGGACCGCCGCCGCCGACCTGGGGCTGGCGACCGTCGACCTCGACGACGACTTCGAGGCCTGGCTGGCCACGAACGACGACGGTCCGCTCCCCGACGACCGCCAAGGCTGGCGCATGTCGTACACCTCGGGCACGACCGGGCGCCCCAAGGGGGTACGGCGTTTCATCGACGGAGCGAGCCCGTGGTTGGCCGGGTTCGTGGGTTCGCGCTCGATGAACGAGGTGATCCGCCTGCCCGAGCGCGGTGTGCACCTCAACGTCTCGGCGCTGTTCCATGGCGCGCCGTTGGCGTTCTCGATATCGCTGATGGCCGCCGGCGTGACGTTCCGGATGCTCGACCGGTGGGATGCCGAGACAGCGTTCGGCGAGCTCCAGCGCGGTGTGACGTCGACGATCATGGTGCCCACGATGTTCCGGCAGCTCCTCAATCTGCCCGCCGACCTGCGCGCCACCTGGAACGCTCCCGGACTCGAGGCTGTGCTCCACGGTGGCGAGCCCTGCCCCCGGCCGCTCAAGCAGGCCATGATCGACTGGTGGGGCCCGATCTTCGCCGAGTACTACGGCATGACCGAGGGCGGCATGTGCATCGCATCGACCGAGGAGTGGCTGGCCCGACCGGGAACCGTCGGACGCCCGACCCGAGGGATGGGATGCCTGATCCTCGATGACGCCGGGACTCCGGTCGCCACCGGCGAACAGGGCACCATCTACTTCCAGCCACCGGGGGGCCAGTTCTTCGAGTACACGAACGAACCAGGAAAGACCGCCGCCGCCCACACGTCCGACGGAACGGCGTTCACCGTGGGCGACATCGGCTATCTCGACGACGACGGCTACCTCTACATCTCGGGACGGACGGCCGACGTGATCGTCTCGTCGGGGGTCAACGTGTACCCGGCCGAGATCGAGAACGTGCTCGGCGACGCGCCCGAGCTGCGAGACGCCGGCTGCGCCGGCGGGCCCGACGATCTCCGGGGCGAGATCCCCGTGGTGTTCGTGGTGCCGGCCGTGGGGTGCAGCGCCGAGGCGGCGACGGCTGCGGTGCTGGCGATCGTGGAGGCCAAGCTCGCCGGCTACCAACGCCCCCGGAAGGTGATCGTGCGCGACGCTCTTCCCCGCGACCCCACGGGCAAGCTGCTCCGCCACCTGTTGCGGGCCGAGCTGTGGGCCGGACGGGAGTCGAACTTCGCCGCGCCAGCCGCGCCCGCCGCGCCGGGCACGACGTAGCCGCGGTCCGCAGGCGTCAGCGGCCGACGGCCTCAGCGGTTGAAGAGCTCCACGACGTCGATCGTCAGCCCGACCATCAAGGGCGTGCTCATGGCGCCGTCGGCCCACTCCAGCTCGATGTCGAACTGCGGGACCTCGGGGCTCGATCGCCGGTAGCCGAGCACCACGTTGGCCGCGGTGTCGACGAGCCAGAGCTCAGCGGCCCCGTACCGCTCGTAGTTGTCGCGCTTGCGGCCGATGTCGTGGCGCCACGTACCCGGTGAGCGCACCTCGACGACGAGATCGGGTGGATCGTCGCGAGAGATGTCTTCCACGCCCGGCTGCCGACCGTCACGAACCCACCACACGTCGGGGCAATACAGGTTGACGTGGTCGAGGCGGACGTTGCCGCCCAGGCCGGCCTCGCCCCGCCCCGGCGCCCCTTCGGTCCAGCGACGGAGCGCGAAATAGAGCGTGCCGGCAACGCGATTGTGGCGATACGACGGGTCTTGCACGACGAGCTTCCCCTCGACGAGCTCGGTCCGGCCGTCGGGGGGAAGGGCCAGGAGCTCGTCGGCGGTCATGAGCTGGTTGGTCATGGTCATGACCTCACGGTACCGAGGGGGTGTGACAGTCTCGGTGGCCAGTCTGACAGATCCCGACCGAGGAGCCGTCTGCATGCGTTCACTCGTGGCCGAGACGCCCGCCCTGCGCATCCACTACCTGCAGGAGGGGACCGGTTCCGCCGCCCAGCTCCCGATCGTGCTCGTCCACGGCTTCCCGCAGACCTCGCACGAATGGCGCCACCAGATCCCGGCGCTCGCCGCCGCCGGCCATGCCGTGTTTGCGCCCGACACCCGGGGCTTCGGGCAGACGGGCCGCCCCGGCGTGCGGGTCACCCGTCAACTTCTCGTGCGCGACCTCGTCGACTTCCTCGACGCGGTCGGCATCGATCAGGCCCACCTCGTGGGTCACGACTGGGGCGGCATCATCGCCTCGGCCGCGGTGTTCGAGCGGCCCGAGCGTTTCGCGACGGTGGCCCTCATCGACACGCTCACCACCGTGTGGGCCCCCTGGGCCATCCACGGCTACTGGTTCAAGTCGAGGGGCCGGGCCGAGAGCTTCTTCGCCGGCCACGCCACCGAGTGGATCCGATCGGCGTTCGGCGGGGTGCCGGGCTCATACGCCGGGCCCCCCGTGTCGCCGTGGGTGAACCCGCGCGCGCAAGGCGCGGCCGTGGCTGCGAGCGCCCGTCCCGACGATCCCCGCAACCACTGGACCCCCGACGACGTCACCCACTTCGAGGACGCCTTCGCCGACCCTGCCGCGCACCAGCACGCCATCTCGTACTACCGCTATGGCCTGCCGTTCCACCGCATCCTGGCCGACGCCTCCAGCCCGGGCGGCGAGCGCTACGAGTTCCTCGACGAGGCCGCCGTTGCCGCCATGTGGGAGCACGAGGGCGGGTTGTGGGCGCATCCCGACGCCGCCGAGTTCCTCACGTTCGCGCCCGAGCACCGTCAGCGGGTCTTCGAGCGACCGGCGCTGTACGTCGGCAGCCCCTACCTGCTCCCCGAGGCCTGGCGCGGTGGATGGCAGTCGAACGAGCGACCGCCCAACAGCGACCCGTTCGCCGACAGCTTCCTGCGCCCGTTCCCCGACTTCCGGCTGCGCACCGTGACCTGCGGGCATTTCGTGCCCGAGGAGATGCCGGCACACACCACCGAGCTGCTGCTCGACCTGGCGTGGGGGGGCCGCCCCCACAACCCCGGGGGGCCCCCACCACCCGGGGCCACCCCCGCCCGTGGGGGGGGGGGACACGCCGGGAGAAGAAAGGGACAACCCCCACCCCCCCCCCCCCCC
>JANLSK010000029.1:0-13417 GCA_031362415.1 Actinomycetes bacterium
ACGACATGGAGACGCCGATGTTCCTGCGGCTGCTCCAGCACCGGCCCATCCTCGTCCCCCACGGAGGACTGGTGGCGGCCAGCTACGGCCACGTCGACGATCTGGCCGCCGCCATGGTGGCCATCGTCGAACGACGCACGCTGCTCGGCGAGGTCGTCAACATCACCACCGACTCCGTGGACGTGAACCGGTACATCGCCACGCTGGCCGAGGTGGTGGGGGAAGAGCCGTTGCTCGTAACGGTTCCCGATGCGCTCCTGGGGTTGGTGGAAGGACCGGTGTTCAGCCACCTGTTCGGTCGGCGCCACCACGCCATCCTGGCCACCGACAAGGCCCGGGCCGTCTTACCGGCGCCCACCCACGACCTGCTGTCTGGTCATCGCCACACCTACGAGTGGTTCTGCGCACAAGGGTGGAGCGACCGGACCGATGCACTGGTCGACCCGGTGTGGCGGGCGTCATGGGACTTCGAGGCCGAAGCGATCGTGGCCGAGGCCGCGCTGGCCGCCGGCGCGGCCGGGGTTGCCGGCGTCGGAGCGCCCGGAGCGCCCGGGGTCGCCGGCGCGGTGGGCGTGACGGCGTGACGGCCTGGCCCGAAGACGATGATCTCTGGCGATCGGTCGAGTCGACGCTGCGCGAGGTGATCATCCCCGCCCTCGACGACGATTGGGCGGCGCTGTGCGCGGTGCAGCTCGTGGGGTTGGCCCGCTACGCACGGACTCGGGGCGACGATCCCCGTCCGACGAGAGACGCCGAGCTGGCGAGGATCCTGGGCGAGCAGCGCGACAACCCCCTCGTCGATTGGGACGGCGATCCGGGCCACACGTCGGTGATGGCCGCCACGAGCGCCGCGCTGGTGCGGGCGGTGGGACGCGATGGTCCCGATGCGGTGGACGTGCGGGCGCGCCTGCGACCCGTGCTGGTGGAGCATCTCGACGACGACCTGATCCGCTCGGACCCGACCATGCGGGGCTTTCGGGGACACCTCCCCGATGACTGAGCCGGTCCGTGTGACCGAGCCGGTCCCCCTCGCCCGGCCGTCGCCCGAGGTGCTGGCGGAGTGGATCAGCGCGCAGCGCGGCAGCCCGACCCGGGTCACCGGCCTCGACCGCATGACCGTCGGCAACTCGCGGGCCATGTGGCGTGTGAGCGCGCAGAGCGAGGGGGCGGCTGAGCGCTTCGTGGTCCGGATCGAGCAGGGCGGGGTGTTCTCCACGTCGAGCTCCGAGGAGTTCCGGGTGATGGGAGCCTTGGCCGACACGGGGTTCCCGGTGGCCCGGGTGCGGTGGCAGGAGCCGACCGGCGACGTGTTGGGGCACCCGTTCTTCGTGATGGACTTCGTCGCCGGGCTCGCCGTCGCGCCCGGAGCCGACGAACGGAGCATGACCGACACGGCGGCGGGCTCGGTCGTGGCGGCGTTGGCGGCGTTGCATGCGATCACGGGCATCGATGATGCCTTCGACATCGTGCCGGCCTCGCCGAACGATGCCACGCACCGCCAGATCGACCGGTGGCATGCGGTCAGCCTCGGTGCGGGCGATCCCGTCCCGCTGCTCGACGAAGCCGCGGCCTGGCTGCACGAGCACGCCCCGCCGCTCGATCGCCTGGCGGTGGTGCATGGCGACGCCGGTCCTGGCAACGCCGTCATCGGTGCCGACGACCGCGTCGTGGCGCTCACCGACTTCGAGTTCACCCACCTCGGCGACCCGCGCGAAGACTGGGTGTATTGCGCGGCCATGCGGGGCTCGCGCACCATGTCGCGCCAGCGTTGGGCCGCGATCTTCGAGCGCGTCGCCGGCGTCACCCTCTCCGACGCCGACTGGCGCTACTGGGAGGCGTTCAACCTCTTCAAGGGCGCCTGCGCGAACCGCTCGTGCCTCGCCCTCTTCGGCGACGGTGGTAACCGGGCCCCCAACATGCTCGCCATCGGTACCGCGTTGCACCAGAGCTTCCTCCGCCGCCTCGTCGATCTCGTCGACGCTGTCAATACCGTCAACTCCGTCAGTACCGTCAACTCCCTCGAACAGAAGAGCGCACCGTGACCGATGACCGACTCGCCATCGCCGGGCTCGTCCACCGCTACTCCGACGCGGTGTGCCGCCGTGACGAGTCGCAATGGACGGCGTGTTGGGCGCTCGACGCCACCTGGGACCTGGGCCGGGGCGTCTTCTCGGGTCGGGCGGCCATCGTCGACACGTGGGTCGAAGCCATGGGGCGCTACACGATGGTGATCCAGAACGCCATGAACGGCACGGCAACGTGTGAGGGCGACCGGGGGACGGGGCGTTGGTACATCGTCGAGCACGTGTCGGCCGCCGACACAACCCCCAGCATGATGCTCGCCTACTACGACGACGAGTACGTGAGGGTCTCCGGGGCCGGCGCCGGCGGCGAGGGTGACTGGGCCTTCGCGTCCCGGCGCCTCACGATCATGTACCGCGGGCCGGCCGATCTCTCGGGCACGTTCACGCCCACCGGTCCGACCTGACCGCCCCAGCCCAGCCCAGCCCCGAAACCGTCCAACACCTGTCGCTCATGCCCCACCCACCCCCGATGAGCGACAGGTGCTCGCACGGGGGTGGCCTGTCGAGGCCGTCGCGACCCGCGGTCAGGGGGACGGGCGGTCGGGCCAGAAGGGAGCTCGGAGGACTCGCTTGTTCACCTTGCCCATGGCGGTGCGGCCGATGTCGGCGACGATCTCGACGGACCTCGGGCACTTGTAGTGGGTGAGCCGCTCGCGGCAGTACGCGAGCAACTCGCGCTCGGTCGGCTCAGGAAGCCCGTCCACGGGAACCACCAGCGCCTTGAGCTCCTCGCCCATCTCGGCGTGGGGCACGCCGATGCAGGCCACGTCGGCCACGGCAGGATGCGTCACGAGCACCTGCTCGGCCTCGGCCGGGTACACGTTGACCCCGCCCGAGACGACCATGTCGGAGAAGCGGTCGGTGATGTACACGAAACCGTCTGCGTCGAGAAAACCAATCTCGCCCAAGGTGAACACGCCGGGAGCGATGTGGGCGTCCGCCGATTTCACCGGGTCGTTGTGGTACACGATCCCCCGTCCGGTGATGTCGCGGAAGAACAATCGGCCTTCGACTCCCGGTGCCACGGGCTGATCGTCGTCGTCGAGGACGAGAGCCTCGAACGGTGCGATGGGCCGACCGACCGAGCCGGGATGCGCGAGCCATTCCTCACTCGTGATCTGGCACGTGGTCCCGGTCTCCGATGCGCCATAGGCCTCGACGAACACCGGTCCCCACCAGGCGATCATGGCCCGCTTGACCTCCACGGGGCAGGCCGAGCCGGTGTGCGACACAAGGCGCAACGACGACACGTCGTAGCGGGCCTTGACATCGTCGGCCAGCGCCAGAAGCCGCACGAAATGCGTCGGCACCATCAGCGAGCTCTCGATGCGATGCTCGGCGATGGCCGCCAGCGTCGCCTCGGCATCGAAGCGTCGCATGACGACCGTGCAGATCCCCGCGGCCAGGAGACGCATACCCGACAAGGGTCCCGTGTGGTACATGGGTCCGACGACGAGGTGGTTGCCCATCGAGGCGAAGCGGCTCTTCCCGAGCGCGGCGACGTGCTCGGCCATGTCGGCGCCGCCGGCGAACAGGGTCGGCGGCTGCTCGGTGCCCTTGGGCCGACCGGTGGTTCCCGAGGTGTAGATCATCGGCGCTCGGGGCACGACCGACTCCGGCGGCGGGGACGGGTCGGCCGAAGCCAGCCAGTCGTCCCAGGAGACGATCGACAGCGCCGACCCGTCCGACCCGTCCGAGCCTTGCCCCGCTCCTTGCCCCGCTCGTTCCCCGGGCGGGCCCCAGGCCACCACGGTGTCGATGCCGGCGAGACGGGCAGCCTCGACGCCGCGATCGAGGGTCTCGGGGCCGACGAAGACCACCTCGGCACCCGAGTCGGAGAAGATGTACGCCGCTTCCGGCGCCGTGAGGTGGAAGTTGGTCGGGACGTTCGAGGCTCCGGCGAAGAGGCCTCCCAGGTGGGCCAGAGCGGTGGTGGCCGAGTTCTCGGCGAAAACGGCGATCCGACGAGACGGTCCGAGCGTGCGGGCGAGCAGCGCGTTGGCGGCCCGGTTCACTGCGTCGTCGACCTGGGTCCAGCGCAACGCATCGCCGGTGTCGCGCAGCGCCACCTCGTCGGGATGGGAGACGGCTCGGCGGGCGGCGAACTCGGGCATGGTCGGACGTCCCTCGGATGATGGAGTCGCAGGTGCGGGTGCGGGGGCGGGTGCCGGGTGCGGGGGTCTCGCCCCGTGCGAGCACCTGTCGCTGATCGGGGGCATGTGTGGTGTGAGCGACAGGTGCTGCATGGGGGTGAGGGTGGGGGTGGGGGACCCGGCTCAGGCGGGGCGCCAGCGGAGGGGGAGGTGGTGCAGGCCCCGGAGGATGAACGGGGAGTGGCTGATGGGCTCGCCGGTGAGCTCGATGTCGTGCATCCGATCGAGGATGCGTTCGAACGCCAGGCGGGCTTCGAGACGGGCGAGCGGCGCGCCGATGCAGTGGTGGATGCCCCATCCGAAGGCCAGGTGGCTGCGGGCGTCCCGGGGGTCGCGATCAAGGCGGAGCTCGTCGGGGTCGTCCCACACCGTCGGGTCGTGGTTCGCCGATGCGTACATGACCTCGACCTTCGAACCGGCCGGGATGTCGACGTCGCCGATGCGACAGGCCCTGGCGTTGGTGCGGAACAGCCCCGCGACCGGCGAGTCGAACCGGAGGCCCTCCTCGACGAGCGCCGGCACCAGCGAGCGATCGTGGCGCACCGCAGCGAGGAGCGCCGGCCGTTGCACCAGACGGTAGAGCAGCAGCCCCAACAGGCCGCTCGTGGTCTCGTGCCCGGCTACGAGGAGTTGGTGGCCCAGCCGTTGCACCTCATGACGGGAGAGCACGCCGTCGCGATGGGCCACTGCCATCAAGGAGATGGCGTCGTCGGCCCCGACGGCCACCCGGTCCACCCGGTCCAGACGGGCGAGGCGGTCGTCGAGCTGCTCGCCGATGCACTCGGCCAGCTCCGCGGCGGCCCGCTCGTACCCGTCCAGGGAGCCGCCGCCCAGGGCGGCGACGAGGTCGTTGGCCCAGCGCCCGAAGTCGGCGCGCCGCTCGGCCGGGACCCCCAGCAGCTCGGCGATCACGATGGCCGGGAACGGGAAGGCGAACAGCTCGAAGAAGTCGCCTTCCCCGCGGCCGACGAAGGCGTCGACGCACTCGTCGGCGATGCGGGCGATCGTCGGTTCGAGCCGGGCGATGGCCGAGGGCACGAAGGCCCCACGCAGCACGTTGCGTTGACGTTGGTGATCGGGGTCGTCGGCCGAGCCCAGCACCCCGCCGCTCTGATGGAAAACCCCGGGCCCGTCCCTGTTCTGCCAGAGCGCCGGGTCCTTCAACATGGCGATCACGTCGTCGTGGCGCGACACCGCGTAGAACGGCGGCTCGTGATCGGCCCGATGCTGCACCGGACACTCCTGGCGCATCCGGTCGTACACCGGCCAGGGCTCGACCCGGTGCTCCGGGTCGAGATGATCGGGTCCCTGGTCGGCCTTCACGGGGCGTCGATGCTCACCAGGACGGGGGACGGTCGGCGTCGGCTGGCGGGCTCGTGTTCCCGCCAGGCTCGCGTGCCCAGTTGACGTCGAAGTCCCGCTCGACGTCGAGCACCTGCAGCACGCGCCCGATCCCGAGGCAGTGCCCGATGGTGACCGAAAGCTCCACGATCTCCTGGTCGGAGAACGCTGCGCTCATCCGGGCCCAGAACTCGTCGTCGAGGCGCTGATGGTCGTAGGCGAAGCGCTCGGCGTACTCGGCCGCCAGGCGTTCACGGTCGGTGAAACCGGGGTGGTCGTGGGAATGGTCGACGGCTCCGTAGAGCTCGTCGGTGAGTCCGTCGCGCATCGCCGATGCGGCTCGGGTGTGCAGTCAGACGTGACAGTCGTTGATCTGGGCGATGCGCATGCGGGCCACTTCACGCACGCGCGCTGGAAGGCTCGAGCGCTCGTAGATGGCGCTCGACATGGCAGCCAGGCCGTCGGCGACCGTGGGTGCGACCTGCCACAACCGGGAGGCCGCCTTACCGGCTCCGGCCGGGATCTCGACTCGTGCCATCGGGTCCCCTCTCGGACGGGATCACGTCGATGATCCCGTCTCCGTCCAAGCCAATCAACATACTGACCGATCAATTTGTTGAGGCTACGCTACCCGACCGACGAGAGCATTGGCCGAGGGCGCTCAGCCAACCACCCTCCGCCCGCCCGCACAACGCATCCCCGCACAACGCATCGAGGACTGCCCGTGGACCGGTGGATCACCGACACCGAGATCAGCACCCGCTTCCCGTACTACACCCGAGCCAACGCCGACGAGGTCGGCCCCGAGCCGTTCACTCCCCTGGGCTGGAGCCTGGGATGGATGAAGGGCTGCGTCCCCGGGGTGGCCGAGGGGTACGTGCGCTTCGGCGTGCTCGAGCACACGGAGTTCGCCGTCGATCCGCCCGAGGTCTTCGGCAACTGGGGCGGGTACTTCTACAACCAGCTCTCGTTGCCCCGGATCATGGGCGTGCGCATGCCCGGCGCCTCGCCCGAGGCGATCGACGACGCCTACTTCGGCGATCACCCCGGGATCCCGCTCTACACGGCCGATCCCCGCGACGAGAACGAATCCCAGAGCGCCAAGCTGGCCGAGACCATGGCCTGGGTGATGAGCGCCGACGCGTTCCCGGCCCAGGACGAGGTCGCCGACCAGGCCCGTGCGGCCGTGGCCTCCCGCCCCGACCTCACGACGTTGTCGCACGCTGAGCTGGTGGCGCGGGCCCGGGCCATGACCAGCCTGCTCGACGTGGTGTGGGTGCAGTATTGCCAGGCCTGCCTCGGCTCGTCGCTCGGACCGGGCGCCGTGGCCGCAGTGTGCGCCGCGGTCGACCGCTCCGACGACGCCATTGCCCTCATGTCGGCCGTGGGCGACATCGAGTCGGCCGGTGCCTCGTTCTCCTTGTGGGAGCTGGCGCGCACGGTGAAGCGCTCCGCGATGCTGATGGGCGAGTTCGACCGGGGCGTCAACGGCTTGCTCGACCGGTTGGCCGGGAGCTCCGACGCCGACGCTGCGGCTTTCCTCGCCGGATGGGCCGAGCTCCTCGCCGAGTACGGCCATCGGGGACCCAACGAGTGGGACATGGGCGCGCCGTCGTGGACCACGAAGCCGACGCTGGCCCTGGGGATGCTTGAGCGCCTCCGCAACCAGGACGACGCCCGCGATCCCAAGGTGGCACAGGCACAGGCAGCCGTCGAGCGCGAGCGTCTCGTGGCCGAGCTCACCGAGTTGACGGCCGGCGATCCCGACGCGCAGGCCTTGTTGGTCGCCGGCGTGAAGTCGGCTGCGCTGTTCTTCTCGTCACGCGAGCGGGGCAAGAGTGCGTCGATCCGTACCCTGCACGAGGCGAAGCTGGCCATGCTGGAGCTGGGGCGGCGCCACACCGCAGCCGGGAACCTCGACGAACCCGACCAGATCTTCTACCTCGTCGACGACGAGCTCGACGGGTTCCTCACCGACCCCACCGGCCGTCAGCCGGCGCTGCGTGAACGCCAGGAGGGCTTGGCGTTGCTTGCGACCCTGGAGCCGCCCTACATCGTGAAGCTCGAGGAGGGGTGCCCGCCGATCTCGACGTGGAAGCCCCGTCACGCCGACAACGGAGCGAAGTCCGTCGACGTCGGCGACGTGCTCCAGGGTGCCGCAGGGGCTCCCGGTCAGGTCACCGGCGTGGCCCGGATCCTGCTCGACCCGTCCGACGCGTTCACGCTGGAGCCCGGCGACATCATCGTGGCAGCAACGACCGACCCGTCGTGGACGCCGCTGTTCCTGGCCGCCGGAGGCGTGATCGTCAACGTGGGTGCGGTCGCCAGCCATGCCGCCATCGTCAGTCGCGAGCTCGGCGTGCCATGTGTGCTGTCGGTCGTCGACGCCACCCGCCGCATCCCCGACGGCGCCATGGTGGAGCTCGACGGCAACACCGGACGCGTCACGATCGTCGCTCTGGCCATGACGACGGGACCGCTCAACCTCGACGGCGACACCGATGCTGTCGCCGACACCGACACCGTCGCCGGGGTCGCCGGTAACGACGCCGACGTGATCGACCTCGATCGATTCGATCTGCTCGACCCGGCCACCCAACAATGCCCGCACCCGCACTACGCCAGGATGCGCGAGGTGGCGCCGGTACTGGCCACCCGAGCCGGCGATCTGCCGGTGTGGCTGGTGACCCGTCACGACATGATCCTCGACATCGTGCGCGACACCGAGACGTACTCGTCGCAATTCGGGGGCGCGGCGATCCCGGCCGATCCCGAGCTGGCGGCGCGGCTGCGCCAGATGCGGGACGAGGCAGGCGCCTGGCCGGCCGTCGGCACGCTGCTCACGGCCGACCCGCCGGCCCACACCCGCTTTCGCAAGCTGGTCTCCAAGGCCTTCACCGCCCGGGCGATCGCCGATCTCGAACCTGTCATCCGCGATATCTGCCGACGGCTCATCGCGTCGTTCATCGATGACGGGCGCATCGAGCTCATGGCCCGGTTCGCCGTACCGCTGCCCGTCGAGGTGATCGCCCACGCGCTGGCCGTCCCGCCCGACCGTCTCGCCGACTTCAAACGCTGGAGCGACGACGCCGTCGCCGCCATCGGCGCGTCGCTCTCGCCCGAGCAGCGCTGCGACGCCGAGCTCGGCATCATCGAGCTGCAGCACTACTTCGCCGAGCAGCTCGAACGTCGTCGCATCGAACCGGGCCCCGATGTGCTGTCGAACCTGGTGCACGCCCGCATCGACACCGACGAGGATCCCGACGTCCCCGACGAGCCGCTGAGCATGGCCGAGATGCTGTCGATCCTCCAGCAGCTCCTCGTGGCGGGCAACGAGACCACCACCAAGCTGCTGACCGAGATGATGCGTCTCCTGGGCGAGCATCCCGATCGGTGGCAGCAGCTCCGGGCCGACCCGTCACGCGTCAAGGACGTCGTCGAGGAGTGCCTGCGCCTCTCGACGCCGTCGCAGGCCATGTGGCGCATCGCCACTCGCGACGTTGTGCTCGACGGGGTGCCCATCCCCACAGGCGGCCGCGTCGTGGTCATGTACTCGTCGGCCAACCGCGACGAGCGCGTGTTCGCCAACGGTGACGCCTTCGATCCCGACCGCCCGAATCTGGGCTCGCACGTGGCCTTCGGCAAGGGCACCCACTTCTGCGTGGGGGCGGCGCTGTCGCGCCTCGAGGCCCGCATCGCGCTCGAGGAGCTCACCGCGGCGATCGCTTCGTTCAGCCTGGCCGAGACCAACACCTTCACCTACCTCCCCAGCTTCATGCTGCGGGGCCTGACCCGGCTCGATCTCGACGTCGTGCCGGCCTGAGGAGGCGACAACCCTGTGACGACCGATCCAGTGACGACCGACCCGGCTGAGCGCACCGCACTTCCCGTCGAGTACCTGTTCACCCTCACCGCCAACGTCGGCGAGGTGGAGCCGGCGGTGCTGGCGGGCACCCCGTCGGGCACCCGGATGGTCGTCACCGCCATGTCGGGCACGTTCGACGGGCCGCGCCTACGTGGCCGCGTCGAGCCGGTGGCCGGCGGCGACTGGGTCGTGGTGCGGTCCGACGGCTCGATGCTCCTCGACGTTCGGCTCGTGCTCCGGACCCACGACGACGCGCTGATCTACATGACCTACAGCGGGATCGGCGTACGCACCGAGACGGAGCTGTTGGTGCGCACGGCCCCGCAGTTCGAAACGGGCGACGAGCGCTACACCTGGCTCAACACGATCCAAGCCGTGGCCCATGGATCTCGAGGCGATGGCACCATCGTCTACGACGTGTACGGACTGGTGTGACTGGCATGAGCGACCGCCCAGGCCACGATGCCCACGACAGTCGTCCCCCGCCCACCGTCGACGAGTTCGCTGCGGAGGCCAGGATCTGGCTCGACGCCAATGCCGAGCGCAAGGGATCCGTCGACGGCGAGAACCCGGGCATCGTCTGGGGCGAGGGCACGTTCAGTGTCGCCGTCTTCCACGCTCTGTCGTACGAGGAAGAGTTGGCCGTCCTCGACCGTCTCCGGGCGTGGCAGCAGCGCAAGAGCACTCGGGGGTTTCACGCCATCACCGCCCGTCCCGAGATCGGCGGGCTGGGACTGTCGCGCGAGCACGCGGCGGCGTTCTCGCGGCTGGAGTCGGAGTACGTCACACCCTCTCGCCACGAGACCTTCAGCGTGACGACGGGTCTCATCTCACCCACCGTCGACCTCTTCGGCACGCCCGAGCAGAAGGCCCGGTTCGTGGCTCCGTTGCTGGCGGCTGAGTTCCTGTGTTGCCAACTGTTCTCGGAGCCGGGCGCCGGCTCCGATCTGGCCAACCTGTCGTGTCGGGCCGAGCGTGACGGTGACGAGTGGATCGTCAACGGGCAGAAGACCTGGAGCTCGGGCGCCCAGTTCTCGCAATGGGGCGAGCTCATCACCCGTACCGACCCCGACGTCGTCAAGCACAAGGGGCTCACGGCGTTCCTGGTTCCCATGGACGCACCGGGCGTCGAGATCAGACAGATCAAGCAGATGAGCGGCGGCACGTCGTTCAACGAGGTGTTCTTCACCGACGTGCACATTCCCGACTCGCTGCGCCTGGGCGCGGTCGGCGACGGCTGGAACGTGGCGCTCACCACGCTGAGCTTCGAGCGCGACAAGTCGGGGTCACCGACGGCGCGGGCTGGGGGAGCCTGGCCCCATGTGCTCGCTCTGGCGCAACACCTTGGCGCTACTGGTGATCCGGTGATGCGCCAGCGCCTCATGCAGGTCTACATCTCGGCGCGCCTGCAGGCCTTCGTGATCAAGCGGACGGGCGACCTCCGACAGCGCGGGGCCAAGCCCGGACCCGAAGGCTCGATCGGCAAGCTCC
This sequence comes from Actinomycetes bacterium, assembly GCA_031362415.1. Classification (GTDB taxonomy): domain Bacteria; phylum Actinomycetota; class Acidimicrobiia; order IMCC26256; family VFJJ01; genus VFJJ01. The sequence goes on from JANLSK010000029.1 coordinate 10,935, forward strand.
TGTGGACCGAAGGGCTGCGGCTCATCACCGAGGTCGCCAGCGAGTTGCTCGGGCCGCGGCTGCTCGCCGACACCGGCGAGTGGGGCACGTTCGAGTGGGTCGAGCACGTCACGGGCGCGCCCGGCTATCGCATCGCCGGCGGGGCCGACGAGGTGCAGCGCAACATCATGGGCGAGAGGGTGCTGGGTCTTCCCCCCGAACCCCGCGTCGACAAGGACAAGGCATGGAAGGACGTCCCCCGGTGACACCAGCGGCACCGGCGACCGAGCGTTTCGACGTGGTGGTGTTGGGCTCGGGCGCCGCTGCGCTCACCGCCGCGCTCGCAGCCCACGATGCCGGCGCCCGCGTTGCCGTGTACGAGAAGGCCGAGCACGTCGGCGGAACCTCGGCCTGGTCGGGCGGCATGGTGTGGATCCCCTGCAACCACCACATGGCCGAGCAGGGCCTGCCCGACAATCGCGACGACGTGCTTCGCTACATCACGTCGCTCTCGCTGGGCACGGTCGAGCCCGCCCTGGCTGGCGCCCTGGTCGACGCCGGGCCCGACATGGTGCGCTGGCTGGAGGCATCGACGCCGGTCCAGTTCCAGATCGTCGAGGGCTTCCCCGACTATCACCCCGAGCATCCCGGCGGCAGCGTCGAGGGTGGCCGGTCGCTCGAGTGCCCGCTGTACCCGTTCGTCGAGCTGGGCGAGTGGGCCGACCGGGTCACCGTCGGCCGCCAGTCGAACGGGCACGTGCTGATGAACGAGACGACGCTGGGAAGGGGCGACCCTCCTGATCCGGCCGAGCTGGCCCGGCGCCAGGTACGCGACGAGCGGGCCTGCGGGCAGGGCCTGATCGGGCGCCTGTTGCGGGGGTGCCTCGATCGGGCCATCGTGCCCCGGACGGGGTGCCCGGCCACGAGCCTGATCATGGTCGACGGCCGAGTGACCGGCGTCCGCATCGCCAGCGCCGACGAGGTCCTCGGCGAGTTCGAGGTCGAGGCCGGCGGCGGTGTGGTGCTCGCCACCGGTGGGTTCGAGTGGAACGAGGAGCTCAAGCGCAGCTTCCTCCGAGGACCGCTGACGCGCACGGTGTCGGTCCCCACCAACACCGGTGACGGGCTCAAGATGGCGATGCGGGCCGGGGCTTCGCTCGGCAACATGCGCGAGGCTTGGTGGGTACCCACCATCGACGTGCCCGATGCCGACGGCGAGATGTTCGCCTGGATGGTCAACCGCGAGCGCACCCGTCCGCACTGCATCATGGTCAACCGAGCCGGGCGCCGCTTCGCCAACGAAGCCGCGAACTACAACGCCTTCGGAGCGGCATTTCACAACCTCGACGTGAACGCCTTCGACTACCCGAACCTCCCCGCGCACATGGTCTTCGACCACGCCTACCTCACCCGCTACGGCTTGGCCCGCTACCACGGCGAGGGTGCGGTGCCGACGTGGCTGGTGCGCCGTGACTCTCTCGCCGAGCTGGCTGCGGCGATCGATGTCGACGCGGCTGGGCTCACCGACACCGTCGCCCGGTGGAACGCCTTCTCGGCCGACGGTCACGACGCCGACTTCTCGCGAGGCCAGAGCGCCCACGACACCTGGTGGGGCGATCCCAGCCGGCCCGGCGCCCTCACCACCCTGGGTCCCATCGATGCACCGCCCTACTACGCGGTCGAGGTGCACAGCGGGGCGCTGGGCACCAAGGGCGGTCCCCGAACCACCGTCGACGGTCAGGTCATCGATCTCGACGGTGCGCCCATCCCCGGCCTGTACGCGGCCGGCAACGTGATGGCCTCGGCCATGGGCCCCACGTACGGCGGCGGGGGTGGGACGCTCGGCCCCGGAATGGTGTTCGGCTACCTCAGTGGCCGCCACGCCGCTGGGGCCGCAGCCCACGCCAGTATGGTCGGCGCAGGAGTGGCCGGCATGGCCGGCGTGCAGGAAACGGGGGGCACGGCGTGAGCGGCGAGCTACAGGGCAAGGTGTGCCTCCTTACCGGCGCCACCGGGGGGATGGGACGGGCCATCGCGGCGACGTTCCTCGAAGCCGGGGCCCTGGTGGTGGCCAGCGATCTGCGGGCCGATGATCTCGCCGAGCTGACCGACCTGACCGAGCTGACCGGCGGCCTGAAAGACCCCGCTGGCGGCGGTGGCTCAGCGCTGGCGACCATGGCGGCCGACGTGTCGTCGGCCGAGGACGTGGCCGGCCTCGTGGCCTTCGCGGTCGACCGTTACGGGCGGCTCGACGCTGCGGTGAATGCGGCGGCGATCGAGAACGAGACGGTGCCGCTGCACGAGCTCGCCGACGAGGCCTTCGACACGATCACCGCAGTGAATCTCCGTTCGGTGTTCCTGTGCATGAAGCACGAGATCGGCGCCATGCTCGCCCATGGTGACGGGGGCGCGATCGTGAACATCGCATCCACCAACTCGTTCAAGCCCCAGGCCAACCAGGCGGCCTACCAAGGCATGCAGGCGCTGGCAAACAAGCAGGCCGA
>JANLSK010000088.1:0-9201 GCA_031362415.1 Actinomycetes bacterium
GCGTACTCCTGGGCCCGACTGGTCTCGAGCACGCTGCCGACGGGATCACGCCGCAGGATCAGACGCTCGTGCACCGCCGAGCCCGTCGACGGATCGGTCCAGCCCGCGTCGAAGAGCCAGTTCTCACGGGAGTAGCCGGTGGAAGCCCGGCGGAGGCCGTCGATACGGAGATCCTCGACCTCGGGGATCTGCGCGGCCACAAATCGGTGGAGGAGCCGTTCCATCTCGATGGCGTCGTCCACGGCCGGAGTCTGGCCGGTCGGTGGGCGATTGACAACCGCGATCGTCGGGGGCTACCAACACTTCCAGCCCACGAGCTCCCATGGAGGTCCCATGACGGTCAACGGATGGCTCATCGCCGACAGCGACATGCACGTCATGGAACCAGCCGATCTCTGGCAGCGCTACATCGCACCCGAGTGGGCCCACGCCGCTCCGATCGGGCTGACCGAGATGGAACGCGACATGCGGGTGCGGGTCAAGAACCACGTCATGTTGCGGATGGGGCGCACCCGTGCCCGCACCGTCACCGCCGGCCGTCCCTGGAAGCCCGAGCAAGACAGTGCGTTCGCCCACGCCGAGGAGCGGGGTTGGGACGCCACGTCGCAGGTGATGGCCATGGACATGGAGGGCCTCGACAGCACCGTGCTGTTCCCCAGCCGGGGGCTCTTCGTGTTGGCGCTCCAGTCGATCGAGCACATCGGGCCAGACGGTCTCGAACCCGACTTCGCCGCCGCCATCGCCGCGGGCTACAACGACTGGATGGCCGACTTCGTACGCGCCAGCTCGGCACCCGAGCGGGTCTTCGGCGCCGCGATGCTGGCGCCGCACAACGTGCCCGCAGCCGTCGACGAGCTGGCCCGCAACGCCGAGCGGGGCTTCAAATCCGCGTTCCTCGTGCCCGGGCTGATCGACAACAGACCGTGGCACGATCCGGTCTACGACCCGATCTGGCGTGAAGCCGAGCGCCTCGACATCGCGGTCAGCTTCCACGGCGGCGGGCAGTGCCATCTCAAGCCCGACTTCTCATTCAGCGACTCGCTCGGCGACAAGCTCATGCTGTGGCACTCGTTCAACCAGCCGCTCGGGATCATGTTCGTGGCCACGTGCTTCACCTCGGGCGGCATCCTCGAACGCTTCCCGGCGCTCCGGGTGGGGTTGCTCGAAGGTAACTGCTCGTGGGCTCCGTTCATGATGTACCGCCTCGACGAGCACTGGGAGTGGACGGGCCGCTACGAAGCTCCCGAGCTCCAGATGAAGCCGTCGCAGTACATGTTGCGCAACTGCTTTCTGTCGGTCGAGGCCGACGAGGACACCGCCCGTCACTACATCGACGACTTCGGCGACGACAACCTCATCTTCTCCACCGACTACCCGCACGCCGACTCGAAGTTCCCCAACGCCGTGAAGTCGTTCCTCGGTCTGCCCTTCGCCGAGGAGTCCAAGCGCAAGATCCTCTGGGACAACTACGCCAAGCTCTACCGCGTTCCCACACCGTAATTGGTGGCGGGCCCCTGCCCTCCGGGCATCCCGCCACTCGACCACGTGACCGCACGACAGAAGGAGCTGTGAGATGTCTGACGACCTGGCGGCCAAAGGGGCGGCGGTGCAGATGCAGCTCTGGGGGCCCAGTGTGGCCAACACCGATCGACCGGCCCTGCCGGCGGCCCAGCTCGCACCCGAGTTCTTCGCCATGGTGCGCGAGTTCTGCTTCGGCATGTTCTGGTCGCGCGACCAGCTCGCCATCAGGGATCGGTCGCTCATCACGATCTCGTTGCTGGCCGCGCTGAACCGCCAGGACGAGCTGCGCGGTCACATCGCAGGCGGGCTCAACGTCGGGCTCACACGCGACGAGATCGTCGAGGCCCTCATGCACGTCGGGATCTATGCCGGCGTTCCCGCCGCGGTGAGCGCGCTCGGCACCGCCGCCGCCGTCCTCGCCCCCCCACCGGTTGCTCCTGCGAGTTGACGGACGGGTGCCGGCCCGAGGCCGACCCCCGGTCAGGCCACGGAGACCGGCGGGAGGTGGAGGCGAACCTCGGCGCTGCGCTCCATCACCTCGACGAGGTCACTGAAATCGCGCTCACCCAGGCCGAGAGCCTTGCCCAGCACCAACATCTGGTGCACGGCCTCGGCGACGGGCATGGGGACGGCAGCCTCACGGCCCACCTCGAGCATCAGGGCGGCGTCCTTGGCCGCCAGCTCGAGCGTGAACTCGGCCGGTCGGCCCCGCTCGTTGATGCCCTCGACCATCCGCTCGATGTAGAAGTTCGAAGCGCCGGCCGTTCGGAGCATGTCGACGAGCATCCGCAGGTCGATGTCGTGGCGGGCCCCGAGCGCCAGTCCCTCCATCGAAACCCAGGTGGCGGTGAAGGCCATCAGCGAGTTCACCAGCTTGCCCACGTTGCCGCAGCCGAGCGGGCCGAGGTGGAAGGTCGCCCGTCCGAGGCTGGCCAGGAGGGGCGTCACCCGTCCGACGGGTTCGTCGTCGCCGCCGACGATGAACACCAGAGCCCGATTGCGAGCCCCCGGAGCGCCTCCGGTGAGCGGAGCTTCCACGAGATGGGTGCCGGTCGAGGCCAGCTTGGCGCCGACCTCTCGGACGGTGGCCGGGGCGTTGGTGGTGAGATCGACCAGCACCGAGCCATGTTCGGCGCCCTCGGCCCACTCGGCGGCGACCGCCTCCATGATCGCCGGGGTCGGCAGACTGAGAAACGTGACCTCGCTGGCCCGGGCCACCCCAGCCGGCGTCGCTGCGGAGGATGCACCAGCGTCGACGAGGGTCGCGACACGGGACCGGTCGAGATCGCCGACCGTCAGCCGATGACCGTCGCTGAGCAGATTGGCGGCCAACGCACCGCCAATGTTGCCCAGACCAATGAACCCGATGCGCATGGCGTCCATCTGGAGCCTCCGTCGAGACGAGCATCGACACTGCCGACCCAGCCGAAGCCGAACAGCCGACACAGGCAGCGTAGGCATGCCGACATGTGTCACGCTGTGCATGTGAGCCAACCGCAGATCGACACCCGCCGGGACCAGCGCACCGATCAACGGACGTCGACCGGCGACGGCGACCACGATCGCTTCGCCCACTACGTGAAGAAGAGCGCCATCGTCTCCTCCGCGGTCCTCGGCCACGAAGTTGAGGCCCTGTGCGGCAAGCGTTGGATTCCCTCGCGCGACCCCGAGCGGTACCCGGTGTGTCCCGAGTGCAAGGCCATCTACGCCGCCCGCTTCAGCGCCTGACCGACCACGGGTTACCCGTCGACGGTCGCTCTCGGCGACCATCCCCCATCGCCTGAGTGTTTGGCACCACACTGTGCGTGGGCAACAGGAGGTTGCCAGGACGATCACCATGGCCGCGTGCTCGGTGATTGTCCCGCCAGACCTGTACGAGGAGCCACGGTGCCATTCCCCGAGTCGGTCCTCGAAGTTTCGCGTCGATCGGCGCCCCCGATCTCGGTGGCGATCACCACGTACAACCGTGTCGAGCTGCTGCGTGAGGTGCTGGCGTCGCTCCTCGATGACGGGGCCAGCGCCGAGATCGTCGTGTACTCCGACGGTTCAGACGACGGGACGGCCGAGTACCTGCAGGCGCTGGCCGTGCACGAACGTCGACTCACGCCCATCATCTCCGAGGCGCGTTCGGGGCGCGTGTCGGGCCGTCGCCAGGCGGTCGAGGCCACGTCGTCGCCGATCGTGCTCCTGATCGACGACGACGTGCTGCCCGGTCCCGGCCTGGTGAGCGGCCACGCCGAGCACCACCGGACCGCCGAACGCGACACCGTGGTCATGGGCTACATGCCCACCGTGGTGCCCGTCACGTGGTCCAAAGGCACCTTCGCGACACGCTTGTACGCGGCCGAATACGAGCACCACTGCCGGTGGCTCGACGCTGAACCCGAGTCGGTGCTCCTCGGGCTCTGGGGTGGCAACGTCTCACTGCCGCGAGCAGCCTTCGATGAGGTCGAGGCGATCCGATTCTGGCCCGACGAGTGCTACCACGAGGACCAGTTCCTGGGTCTCGAGCTGGCGCGTCTCGGGCTCGTCGGCTGCTTCGACCGCAATCTGCGAGCCTCGCACCGACATACCCGTTCGATCGAGGCCTTCGCCCGAGAGGCCCGCCACCAGGGACAGGCTCGAGCGCTCATGGCGTCGAGATATCCCGAGCTGGTCGGGCCCATCGGTCCCGATGACGGCGTCGCCGATCTCCCGGGCCCGCTCCGGATGGCGGTCCGTCTGGCTAGCCATCGCAGTGCCCATCGGATGATGCGCCGGGGCCTGATCGATCTCGTTCGGGTGGCCGGCACGAGCCGGTGCCGACGGGTCGAGGAACGGGCTGCCCAACTGCTGCGCCGGATCGAAAAGCGTGTGGGCCTGGCCGACGAGATCCAGCTCCCCCAGACGGCATCGCCGCCCACGGGAATGCCGGGCTGGGCCATTCCGAGCCCGAGCTACGCTGGATCCATGGTCGACGGGGACACGATCGGGTGAGGGTGCTCGTCACGGGGAGCGAGGGCTACCTCGGCTCCCTCACCGCTCCGTATCTGGCTCGCCAGGGTCACGACGTGACCGGGCTCGACAGCGGGTTCTTCCGATCGAGCTGGCTCGGACGCGGTCCCGACCTGGTCGTCGCCACGCGCATCGCCGACGTGCGCACCATCGGCGTCGACGATCTGGCCGGCTTCGATGCCGTGGTGCACATGGGCGAGCTGTCGAACGACCCCTTGGGCGAGCTCGATGCCGATCTCACCCACGCCGTCAACCATCGGGGCTCGCTCCGACTGGCTGAGCTGGCCCGGGCCGCCGGTGTCGGTCGCTTCGTCCACATGTCGTCGTGCTCGGTGTATGGCGTCGCGGCTGAAGGTGACGTCGACGAGCGCTCCCCCGTCAACCCCCAGACGGCCTACGCCGAGTGCAAGGTGCTCGTGGAACGCGACGTCGCCGCCTTGGCCGACGAGCGCTTCTCCCCCACGTTCATGCGCAACGCCACGGCGTTCGGAGCCTCGCCGCGGCTGCGCTTCGACATCGTGGTCAACAACCTCTCGGGCCATGCCTTCACCCAAAGCCGCATCGCCATGACGTCCGACGGCACCCCGTGGCGCCCGCTCGTGCACGCCCTCGACATCGCCAAGGCCATCGGCTGCGTGCTTTCGGCACCTCGTGACGCCATCCACGGCGAGATCTTCAACGTGGGCGCCACGGAGCTCAACCTCCAGGTGCGCGACATCGCCGGGATCGTGGCCGCGGTCTTCCCCGGCTGCACCGTGAGCTTCGGCGACCAGGGCGCCGACAACCGCTCCTACCGGGTCTCGTTCGCCAAGATCACCACGCAGCTGCCCGGGTTCTCATGCGAATGGGACGTGGAGCGCGGCGCCCGTCAGCTCCGATCGCTCTTCGAACGCATCGGGCTCACCGAGGAGCTCTTCCTCTCGCGCCACCACACCCGTCTCAAGCAGCTCCAGTACCTCATCGAGACCGGCCAGGTCGACGCGTCGCTGTTCTGGACGCCCGAGGCCGATTGCGAGTAGCTGTCGGCCCGTGAACGGTCCTGGGTCAGCCGGGCACGATCTCAAAATGGCCGCCATCGATCGGTCGTAGGACATCGAAGTGGCGGCGGTCGAGCGTGAGAATCCTGTTCGTCGCGTACCGGTGGGCGAGGACGACGAGCGACGCGTCGGTGACGCCGATCTGCTGATCCTGGTATCGGGCGATGATCTCGGCACACGAGGTGAGCTCGTCATCGGCGAGGTGAGGATGCTCGTACGCTCCGCCCGCCAGCTCCCTGAGCATCGCCAGCTCGGCATCGATGCCAAGCCTCGTCGCCATCAGGTGGTCGATCTCGGCCACGACATACGGCGACACGACGATCACGTCGGTCGTGGCCATGACGGCGCGGGCGACCGCGGCGTGCGCAGGCTCCGCGCGGTTGTACAACGCCAGGAGTCCGCTGGTGTCAGCGACGATCATCGCTGCCCGAAGCCGGCGAGGAGCTCATCGACCCGTCCGGCGATGGGCTCGGCATCGAACAGTCCGCAGGCTGGCCGGGGACGGGACACGGCCGCAGCCACGGCCTCGCGAATCACCTGCGCCTCCGAGCAACCCCGGCGGAGCGCCTCCCTTTCGATCGCGGCTTTCAGCTCCTCAGGCAGGTAGATCGTCGTCTTGTGCACCATGCCATACATGATACCAGCTACGGCTCTCGGTTGGCCGTCGATGCGCCCAGGCGGCGCACAGCTCACGAGCGCGCCGGGCCGCACCGGTCATCGTCGGGGTCGGGTGTCGACGGTGGCGGCAACGCCGAGCGCGAGCACGGCGCCGACGATCACCGTGGCCAGCAGGCGGTGAAAGCCGGCGGTCCCGTCACTGTCGGCGATGGCGGTGATCGCGAGCGACACCCCGAGGGTGGTGCCGATGCGCTGAGTCGTGAAGCTGAGACCCGAGGCGATGGCGTGGCGGGCGGGTTCGACGCCGGTGACCCCGAGGGCGATGAACATCGGGAACGCCAGACCCGACGCCACACCCAACAGGGCAACGGCAGGGAGGAACGAGCCGAGGTCGGGCTCGGTGTCGAGCGTGAACCACAGCCAGGCACTCGCCACCAGGTAGAGGACGAGCCCCGGGATCATCAGCACCCGATGGCCGATCCGGCCGGCAAAGCGGCCGGCCGTGATGGCCGCGACACCTGACAGCAACGACATGGGCGCCATCACCACCCCCGTCCGCAGCGGCGAGTACCCCCACTCGGTCGTGAGGAAGAACGCCAGACCGAAAAAGAGCCCGAACCACGAGACGCCGAGCGTGAACACCCCGAGGTTGCCCTGGGCCACCGTGCGCAGGCGCAGCATCGTGAGATCGAGAATGGGGTTGGGCCGGTTCAGGCAGCGCCAGACCAGGTATCCCAGCACCGCCAGGCCCGCGGCGTAGGCGAGCAGGGAACGGCTGCTCCCCCAACCCCACTGCGGGCTCTTGACCACGCCGAGGGTGAGCAGCGACGCCCCGACCATGATGAGCGCCGCTCCGAACGGATCGGGCAGACGCCGGGTACGGTCGACGGCCGTCTCCCGAAAGACCCGAGGGCCCAATACCAGGACCACCAGCGCCACGGGGACCGTGATCCAGAACGCCCACGGCCATCCCCCCTGGGCGATCGCCAGGCCGCCGACGGTGGGACCGAGGGTCGAGGCCACGGCGCCGGTGACGGCCCATACGCCGATGGCCGCCGACAGCCGCTCCACCGGGAATGCCGCGATCATCAGCGCCGCCGACGCCGGTGTGTACGCGGCCGATCCCAGGGCCTGGACTCCCCGACCGATCGTCAGCATCTCGGGTGCCCGGGACATCGCTGCGATCACCGAGCCGGCGAGGAAGATGGCCACCCCGGCCAGCGTCATGCGCTTGCGTCCCCACCGGTCGGCCAGAACCCCTGCCGGCACGAGCGTGGCCGCGCCGACGATCGTGAAGATGTTCGTGACCCACGACAGCTCGGCCGGGCTGGCATTCGGGAACTCGGCGACGATCTCGGGGAACGCCACCGACATCACCGACAGCCCGATTCCGGAGAGCGCCGCCGACATCGCGGCCAGGGCCAGCACCATCCACGGCGCGTCGAGCCACCGGGCCCGGACCGTGATTGGGGTTCCCGGCCCGCCGGGCGTCAGCGCAGCGGCGGCTCTCGGGACGACCGGATCGGTCGGCCCCGAACCCGTCACGGAGCGGCCGAACCCCGCTGGAGCCCAGCCTCGGGCTCGAGCTCGGCCCAGACCGGCTCGCGCTTGTCGGCGAAGGCCATCGGCCCCTCAGCTTGGTCGGGATGGCCCCACATGCTCACCAGGTGTCCAGCGCCGACCCGACAAGCGTCGGTGAGACCGTGCTCGAGCGCAGCCCACAGCGCCTTCTTGGTCGCTCGCATGGCTGCGGGCGAGTTCCGGGCGATCTTCTCGGCCAACTCCTGCGCAGCCTCACGCAGGCGCTCGGGCGGGTCGATGATCTCGCTGATCATGCCCAGCTCGTAGGCCCGCTGCGCAGACATGCGCTCGTGCCGACCCAGGAACGCCATGCGCATCACGGCCTCGGCCGGCATCTTGCGGATGAGGCCGATGGCCTCGATGGCCACGACCTGGCCGATCGAGACGTGGGGATCGAAGAACTGGGCATCGGAGGCCGCGATCACGATGTCGGCGTCGGCGACCCAGTGGAACCCCCCTCCGGCGCAGATCCCGTTGACCGCGGTGATCACCGGCTTCCAGACCCGCTGATGCCAGGCCGTGAAGTGGAGATCGAAGTCGATCACGGAGTCCTGGTACCGCTGCATTCCCTTGCCATCGCTGGCGATCTCGGCCACGTCGACACCGGTCTGGAAGGCCCTTCCTTCGCCGGTGTGCACGATCACCCGCACCTCGGGATCGTTGTCGAGCTCCACCCAGGCATCGGCGAACTCGTCGCGCATCGAGGCGTTCATGGCGTTGAGCACCTCGGGCCGGTTGTTGATGAGCCAGCCGACCCGACCTTGGCGCTCGACCTTGAGGAACTCGTAGCCGCCGTATCCCGTCATGACTTCGACCTCACACTCTCGGCAACCCTTGTGATCATTGGATCTCCTGCCAGTTGGCGTCACGCTTCTCGGCGAACGCCAGCGGGCCCTCGGACTGATCGGGATGACCCCACAGCCCGGCGAGGTGCCCGCAGCCGACCCGGCAGGCGTCGGTGAGGCCGTGCTCGAGGGCGGCCCACAGCGCTCGCTTCGATGCCGCCATGGCCGCGGGCGAGTTCCGGGCGATCTTCTCGCCCAGTTGCTGGGCGGCATCGCGCAGCCCCTCGGGCGGGTCGACGATCTGGCTGATGATCCCGAGTTGGTACGCCCGGGCCGCGCTCACCCGCTCAGCCCGGCCGGTGAGCGCCATGCGCAGCACGCTCTCCATGGGCGACTTTCGGACCAGGGCGATGGTCTCGTACGCCGACACCTGCCCGATGGTGACGTGCGGGTCGGTGAACGAGGCGTTCGACGCCGCGATCACGATGTCGGCGTCGGCCACGAAATGCAGACCACCGCCGGCGACCACCCCGTTCACCGCGCAGATCACCGGCTTCCAGATGCCGATCTGCCAACCCGTGAACCGCAGCTCGGCGTCGCGGGTGCGGCGCGAGTGCCGGCGCATGGCCTCTTTGTCTCGGGCCATCTGCACGACATCGACGCCG
>JANLSK010000092.1:0-5531 GCA_031362415.1 Actinomycetes bacterium
CCGCCGTCCGCGCCGCCGTCCGCGCCGCCGTCCGCCGGCGCCCGGGCGACGAACACCGCCGACCCGTCGGGTGCTGCCACCGCTCCGGGAACGGTCCAGAGAGGAACCGATGTCCCCACCGCGACGCCGGCGAGGCCGTCGTCGAGAGCCACCAGCGCGATCTCTCGTGTGGCGACGTCGATGAGCGCCGCGGGTCCGGGATCTGAGATCGGGGCCGGGGCGCTCGGCACCGTCACCTCGATCTCACGAGGCCCCGACGCGAGCGGGTCTGGAGGCGCTCCGCATCCGCCAGCGGCAACGACGGCCACGACGACCGCCAGCACAATCCCAAGCCTGGGCCCCGGTCTGCCCGAGTGACGCCGGCGCGGACGCGTGCGAACCACATCATCGATGGATGCATCGAGAACTCCGCAGTCTGAACCCATGCGCCATCTACACCGTTGGGAGCCCCGAGGTTCCCCGAGATCTCCCGAGGTTCCCGGGGCGGCGTGCCGGGTCGGTCAGCGCAGCGACACAGCGATGTCGAGTGCCCGTTCGAGCGACGCCAGTCCCTCGATGCGGTAGGTCACGCCGCCGTCCTCCCACACGAGCACGTTCCCGGCCCGGCGTACGGAATCGTGGACGAGCTCACCGTCGGGGTCGACGATGGCCACCTCGTGAGGCTCACCGGCGAGCCAGAGGCCCGGACGGGTCCCCACCGTCACCGGGGTGACGGTCGTACCGGCGCCAACCCGCTTGTCGATCACGGGCGAAGCCCCGTCGCTCGACGCCAACTCGACGAGCGTGAACTCGTCGTAGGTGATCTCGATGAGCCCCGAGGGAACAGCCCGATCGATCGCCGCGGCAACCGGATGACCGGCGACGGCAGGGTCCGGCAACCGAACCGTGAACGCGAGCGTTCGCGCCAGCGCAGCGACATCCACGGGCCCCGCGGCCGATGTCTACGGGGACGATTCCGGCGACAGGGTGGGCGGGGTTGATGCCTCGGCCCGAGGCCCGGCGCCCCCCGGAGTCCCGGGGTCGGTCGTGGTGATCCGCACTGCGCCGATGCCGAACCACCCGGCGACGGCATCGCGCGTCGGCGTGATCGCGAGCACCAGGGCCACGACCACAACGGCTCCAGCACCCACCAGCACAAGGGATCTGCGACGCTCGCCCCCGAATCGGCGTCTCGGCGGTCGCGATCCCGCGGGATCGCGGACGTCGTGGTTGTCGAGCTCGGCGATCCGGGCGAGGACGGTCGTCACCATCGCAGGCCGTTCGGTCGCCGTCCCGGTGGCCGTCGCGGTCGCCGTCGCAGGGACATCGAGAGCGAGATGGGCGCCGACGTCGCGCAACACCGCCTCGAGTCGCTCGTCGGGCATCTCGATCGACCGTCGTCTCATGGCTCTCCCTCCTCGACCAGACACGCCTGTAGCCGACGCCGCGCCCGACTGAGGCGCGACTTCACGGTGCCGAGCGCGCAGCCCAGCGCTTCGGCCGTCTCGGCCTCGGACAGCTCGGCGAAGTACCGCAGCGCCACGATCTCGCGATCTCGATCGGACAGCTTCGACACGGCGGCGGCAACGCGACAGCGAAGCTCGTGGGCGTCGTATGCCTGGGCGGGGTCGCCGACCGGACTGCGAGCTGCCGCTCCGTCGCCGTGAGCTGCGAGTCGCAGGGTGACCGCGACACGTCGACCGGCGGCGCGCCGGTGGTTGCGGGCCTCATTGGCCACGATTGCCAGCAGCCACGGTCGAAAGCTCCGCTGGGAGTCGAACTGGGTGAGCCGCGTGTAGCTCTTGATGAAAGCGTCCTGTACCGCGTCGTCGGCCTCGGTTCCCGATCCCAGCACTGCCGTCGCGACGCGGACCGCAGCCGCCTGGTGCATCTCGATCAGGCGCGCGAATGCCAGGTGATCTCCTGAACGGGATCTGAGAACGAGGTCCTCCTCGGTATCCATGTCGCACGGCTTCTACACCAGCCGAGCCCCGAAGGTTCCCCGCCGGTCTCATTCGCCGCACCGTGCCCTGGTTCGAAGCTCGGCAGCCGCTCAGAAGGCAGCGTCGAAGGCGGAGACGGCGATCGTGTGACCGGCGGCATCCTGAACGATGACCATGAAAGCCTCGAGCTCGGCGAACGGCACGTCGGCCAGCAGGAAGCGCCCACCCGTTGGGCCCACGGCGACGTCCCACGCCCGGGTGCCCGCCCGGTGCCCACCAACACGATTGCCCGATCTGCATCAGGTACGGGCGGAACCGTGAGCACGAGCGACGCCAGGGGGCCGAGATCTGGAGCGTGATTTCCCGCGACGAAGAGCACCACCTCGGCAGCGAATCGCTCACCGAAAGCCTCGGGCGTCCCGTCGAGCGGCGTGGCGGGCCAGATCCAGGTGTGACCGAGCTCCGTGACGGGGGCGATCGCCACGACGTCGGCGACTCCGGGGTCGAGCCCGAAGATCTCCTCGAGCGGGGTCATCGAATAGCCCTCGGTGGCGAAGAGCACCTCGGGGTCGACGCTGACCAGATCGTGGACCACCAAGGTCTCACGGGTCGACCCGCGGTGGATGCCGTCGAGCGTGATCGACAGGGTGTACTCGCCGACCACGTCTGTGTCGGGGTCGACGAACCACTCGCGGACCTGAACGAGAGGGCGCAGGGCACCGCCATCGCCGGCGACCGAGCCAGAAGCTGGCCGTCGGAAGGTAGGGGCTGCCCTCGACCACCAGGTCGGGTGTCGAACCATCGGGATAGGTGACCCGTTGGCGCCAGCGGTACAACTCTGCGTCAGAGCGGGTGTCGATGATCACCCGACGCCATGTCGTCACCGACCCGCCAACCGACTGACACGCCAGCCATCATCGTGACGACACGCCTTGGGCGCCGTCGCTCGCGCTCGGGGGAACGCGGCTTGCGCATCGTCGATTGAACCTGGCCCCGCCAGGGGCTTGAATGGCGCCATGGCCCATTCTCCGAGCAGCGCGCATCCCGCCCCTGTCGCCGATCCGACGCTGGCGTTCGACCCGATGGACATGGAGCGAACGAAGGACTGGGCCCTCCTGCGGCGCATACGCAACGAGTGCCCGGTGATGCGGCCGACGGCCGGAGTGGTGTTCACGGCAGGGCACGCCGACACGGCCCGGGTGTTCAAGGACGCCAAGGGTTTCTCGTCGGCTGGCGACATGCGGGCCCCGGGCGTCACGGTTCCTGAGGAGGAGAGCTTCCTCGGCGAGCTCGATGCGCCGTTGCACCCCAAGATCCGCCGGATCCTCCTCCGCGGTTTCACGCCCCAGGCCGCGATCGACGACGAGGACTGGACCCGCGCCAACGTCCGTCGCCGCTTCGAGACCCTCAAGGCGAGCGGTGGCGGCGACGTCATGGCCGCGCTGGCGATCCCGCTGCCCGGCTCGATCGCCGCCCACGCCTTGGGGATTCCTGACGATCGTCACGATCAGGTCATGGACTGGTGCAACGAGGTGCTGCACAGCACCTGGCCCTACACGGGAGCTACCGAGCGGGGCGTCGGCATCGCCGCGTCGTTCCCCGAGCTCACCGCTCAGGTCGACGCCTGGATCGCCGAACGGGCCGGCGCCGGCAATGACAGCGACGCTGACAGTGCGGCACCCCCCGGGCTCTTGACGGTGATGGCCCGCGCCACCGACGCCGACGGTTGGCGCATCGATCCCGACCACATCCGCACCTTGACCATCAACATCCTGGCTGGCTCGCTCTCGGCCAGCTACATGATCGGGAACCTCGTCCACCGCTACCTCACCGACGCCGACTTCGCGACAGCGCTGCAGACCGACCGGTCGAAGATCCCCGCGGCCGTCGAGGAGACGCTGCGCATGGAGGCGCCGGTCACCTTCCTCATGCGCACGATCAAGCGCGACACCGAGATCGGACGCTGCCCGGTCTTCGAAGGTGAGCACGTGATGTTGGGCATCGCATCGTCGGGACGGGACGAGACGGTCTACGACGACGCCGAGGTGTTCCGCCTCGACCGGGTCGACCCCGTCGAGCACCTCGCCTTCGGCGCCGGCCCGCATCTGTGCCTGGGTAACCACCTCACCCGCATGGTGGGCAAGGTCGTGCTCGAGGAGCTCATCGACATGTTCCCCCCGGGCTCGATCACGCTCGCCCCCGGGTTCGTGTGGGAATGCGTCGCCCACGTGCAGGAGTACGGCCCCGAGCACCTCGAGGTCGTGATCGCGAGCCCCGGATCATGACCCCTCCTGGCGTCGCCCCGGTTCCCGTCATCGACATCGGTCCCTGGCTGACGGGCGACGGCGCTCGCGGCGCTGGCGCTTCGGACACGGCGGCTCGGGACTCGGTGGCTCGGGAGATCGATGCTGCGGCTCGGGGCTCGGGGTTCTGGCAGATCGTCGGCCATGGTGTCGACCCCACGCTCGTGGCCCGGGTTCGAGAGGTCACCGGCGACTACTTCGCCCGTCCGCTCGATGAAAAGCTCGGGCACCGTCCTGCCTCGGCGGAGATCAACCGGGGCTACGCACCCCGGGGCAGCGAGTCGCTGTCGTACAGCCTGGGCGTCGCTCGCCCCCCTGATCTGTTCGAGGCATTCAATGTGGGTGAGGAGGGCTGGCCGACGGGTCATGGCGGCTACGAGGCCCGCCGCCACGATCTCTTCGCCCCCAACATCTGGCCCGATCACCCGGCGGGCTTTCGCGACGATGTCTGGGCTTACTTCGAAGCGGCCCGAAGCGTGGCGCTCGCCCTCACCCGTATCTTCGGTGAAGCCTTGGGGATGGGGCCGGAGTTCTTCGGCCCCTTTCTCGACCATTCCACGAACGTCTTGCGGATCCTGCGCTACCAGACCAGTCCCGACGACCCCGAGCTCGTCGAGCATCAGGTGGGCCACGGGGCTCACAGCGACTACGGCATCGTCACCGTGCTCTTCGCCGATCCCGTGCCGGGGCTGCAGATCCTGGCAGTCGACGGGCATTGGCTCGATGTCGTGCCCGAGCCGGGAGCGCTGGTCGTGAACATCGGCGACCTGCTCGCTCAATGGACCAACGATGAGTGGCGTTCGACGCTGCACCGGGTACTCCCGCCGGTGCGCCTCGCCGATCGGGTGAACGAGCGCCGCTCGATGGCCTTCTTCTGCGACGGAAACCACGACGCGCTCGTGGCACCGTTGCCCACCTGTGTGAGCGCCGACCGACCTGCTCGCTATGAGCCCGTCCTGGCCGGCGACCATCTGATGAACAAGCTCCTCGGGCCCCGGTTGTTGCAGGCCTCGACCGCCGCCGACACGGCCGGCGATCGACTCGACTCAGCCCTGGGACGCGACGCCTGAAGGCCGCAGATATTTTCTCATTGCCTGAGCGACTTTGGTCCTGTGCAGGCCGCGTTACTGTCATACCTCCCTGGTACCATGATGTTTGATGGATACCACGGTATATGACGGGTGTGAGGTGGACGATCTGGCCGAGTCGATCGGTCAGCTCCGAGCCCTCATGACCGCGATCCATTCCCAGCTGATCGACGTCGTCGGCGTGTTCCAAGAACGTGAAGGCCACACCATCGACGCCA
>JANLSK010000011.1:0-6084 GCA_031362415.1 Actinomycetes bacterium
GTGAGCATTTCTGCACAAATTTGGTGGGGTTGGGTGGTGGGGTCAGCGTGTGAAGATCACGCCGTAGCTGGCCCAGTACGGGCGTCGGGTGTTGGCGTCCATCACGGGCGGACGGGCCGGATCGGGGCGGGCTCCGTGGTCGAAGAGCTTCTGGACGGCCACCGTCGCCAGCCCGAACAGGTGGTCGTCAAAGCGGCCATCACCCTCGAGATCGGGAACGAGCCCGGCGGCGAGCTCCTGGCCGATACAGGCGTGCATTCCGCTGCCGAACGACAGGCCGTAGGGCCCGACCCCTTCGGGGAGTTGGCGATGCGGGTTGAACTCGGCGGCGTCGGGCCCGAACACGCTGGGGTCGCGGTTGGCCGAGATGAGGTCGAACACGACGGTGTCGCCCACGTGGATGTCGATCCCCGACCGCAGCCGGGCATCGACCAGGGCTCGGCGCATGCCCGTGGGGCTCGAGGGGTTGAGGCGGATCGTCTCGTGCACGCAGCGCTGCACGAACAACCGGTCGCTGGTGACGAGGCTCTCGTCGTCGGGATGGTCGGCGATCCATTCCCAGATCGCGTGCAGGCAGCGTCCGAACGCCGTGGCCGAGGTGTGGGCCCCGGCGAGGAGAAAGAACGCGATCTCGCGGGTCACGACATCGGGCGGCAGGGCGAGGTTGTCCTGGTTGCGCAACAGCACCGTGAGGATGTCGCGCGGTAGCTCGTCTTCGGCGATCTCGCCGGCCGTGAGCCGGGTGATGAGCGCACGGCGCCGGGCGATCGAGGGATCGAGGAACTCGGTGTCGAAGTCGGCGAGGGCGGAGCGCACCTCGGCTTCCACCTCGGCCTTGGGACGGGTCGAGTGCCCGAGCGTGGCGCCCTCGATGAACTTCATGAGGTAGCGGTACAGGCGGCTGGTCTCGTCGGGTGTGCCCAACGGGCGGTCGACCCCCGCGGTGAGCGCGGCCAGGTTCATCATCAAGTGATGGCCCAGGTGCACGAGGTCGGCCCGCCCCTCGGCCACGAAGGGCTTCACGGTGTCGTCGATGACCGCCGGAAACAACGCTCGCTCATACTGGACATGGATGTCGCGGCGGAACAGGCGGTTCTCGAGCCGCCGGCGGGCCCGGTGGGCGTCACCGTGGAGCGTGACGAGCACGTCGGCCATCACCACCTCGCCGGCGTCGTACAGGCTCTGCTGGAAGTCCTTGTTGCGATACGCCTCCAGCACGTCGGCGTAGCGCGTCAACACGATCGTCTCGGGCATGGGGCGATCGTACGCGGCTAGGCGTTGGTGACGCCGAGGCCGAGGCCGCCGTCGACAGTGAGCACGTTCCCGGTGGTCCATTCGGCGCGGGCCAGGTACTCGATGCCTTCGGCGATCTCGGCGACGCTGCCGATCCGGCCCAGGGCGTGCGACGAGGCCATCGACTGGAGTCGGGCCCGGGCGGTGTCGTCGTCGAACAGCCCGGCCCGCTGGTTGATCTCGGTGAACACGGCGCCGGGGCGGATGCAGCCCACCCGCACTCCCTGCGGGCCGAGCTCGGCGGCCAGCACGCCGGTGAGCGTCTCGACGGCGCCCTTGGTCGCGGCGTAGGGCGACGCTCCCGGGAACGCCCGCTGCGTGTGCACCGAACCGATGAACACGATGCACCCCATGCGCTCAACGAGATGAGGAACGGCCAGGCCGGTGAGCATCATGGCCCCGACCACGTTGGTGTGGAAGATGGCGAGGAGCTCCCGCTCGTCGAGCTCGGTGATCGGACCCCGGTACATGTTGCCGGCGTTGTTCACGAGCAGGTCGATCCCGCCACCGTGGCCCACCGCGCCCGCCACGAGCGCCTCCCGGTCGGCGGCGACGGTGACGTCGCCCTGGAGCCACCGACAGCTCGGCCCGATCGACTCGGCGACCACTTGCACCTTCTCGGCTCGGCGACCGTGGATCGTGACCCGGGCGCCGAGGGCGGCGAAATGACGAGCGGTGCCCTCGCCGATCCCCGATCCTCCGCCGGTGATGACGACCGACATGCCCTCGACGTCTCTCATCGTGACTGCTCCCTGGTGGAGTCGAGGGCCGGCGGGCACGAGCGCGCCGGGACGGGGTGAGAGAAGATCGCGGCGCGAACCCCGATCCTTCTCGAGAGCACGAGGCTCCGTGACAACGTCTGCCCGTTCACCAGAACCGTCCCCGCGAGCGGTGGTCACCGGTGGGGCCCGCGGCATCGGGCGCGCCGTGGTCGAACGCCTGCGGGTCGACGGGTGGACGGTCGTCGCCCTCGACCGTGACGGTCGCGATGCCGCCTCGCATTCCTGGGACGACTTCGATGCCATCGATGCCGTGGATGGTTCCGATGGGGTGATCGCCTGCGACGTGGCCGATCCCGACGCCATCGGGCGCGTGGCTGCGGCCGTCGGACCGGTCGATCTGCTCGTGAACAACGCGGCAATCTGGCGCTTCGGCCATCTCGAGGACGTACCCGTCGCCGACATCGACGACGTTCTCGCCGTCAATCTGCGCGGCCCGCTGCTGGCCATGCAGGCCTTCGTGCGTCCGATGCTCGAACGGGGCCGTGGCGCCATCGTCAACGTGGTGTCGAGCGCGGCGGCCCAGGTGAACACCGGCGTCGGGATCTATGCCGCGTCGAAGGCGGGCCTGCTCGCGCTCACCCGACAGGCGGCCCTCGAATGGGGGCCGCGTGGCGTTCGGGTGAATGCCGTGGGGCCGGGGCTCGTGCCCACCGAAGGGACGGCCGCGGTGTACGACGACCCCGAGGTGCGTCGGGTGCGAGCCGGCGCCGTTCCCTTGCGGCGCTTGGGAACTCCGGCCGACGTGGCCGAGGTGGTGGCGTTCCTGGGTTCGGATCGGGCGGCCTACGTGAGCGGTCAGGTGCTCTACGTCGACGGCGGGTTGACCCAGTCGCTCATGACGCTCCTGCCCCGTCCACCGGGCACGGCCGGCCCCGGCGAGGCGTGACGCGCTCGCCGTCATCGCACTCGCCATCATCGAGCTCCGCCGTCTCCACCGGGGCTGCCTGAGCCACCGGGCCTGCCTGAGCCACCGGGGCTGCCTGCACCGACGGAGTCGACCGACTGCGGGCGGGGGAGCTGGCCGATCATGTTCATGGTGACGCCCCCGTCGACGAGCAGGTTCTGGCCCGTGATGTACGACGCAGCGTCGGAGGCCAGGAACAGCACCGCATCGGCGATGTCGTCGGCGGTTCCCAGCCGCCCCAGTGGCACCTTGGCCGAGCGGATCTCGCGGAACGAGGCGTCGGCGTAGATCGGCGCCGACATCCCGCCGTCGATCAGGCCCGGGGCCACGGCGTTGACCCGCAGGCCCCACGGCGCCCACTCGATGGCCATCTGCTGGGTCAACAGCGCAACGGCGGCCTTGGTGGAGCCGTAGGCCCCGGCATTGGGCCCGGGCATCACCCCGTTCATCGAGGTGATGTTCACGATGGTGCCGCGGCGACCGGCGTCGCGCAGACGGCAGGCCACGGCTCGGGCTATGAGGAACGTTCCCGTGAGGTTCACCTCGATCACCGCCCGCCAGTCGGCGGTGCTGAGATCGGCGAGCGGACCGAAGCGCACGATGCCGGCGTTGTTCACGAGCAGATCGGGAGTCCCGAACTCGTCGAGGCAGCGCTCGACGGCGGGCTCGTCGGTCGTGGAAGCGATGAGCGCGACTCCAGAGCCACCAAGGCTCTCCGCGACCGCGCGGGCGCCCGCCTCGTTCACGTCGAGCACGCCGACGCGCATTCCGGCCCCGACGAGACGACGGGCGATGGCCTCGCCGATCCCCGAACCGGCTCCCGTCACGATGGCGCTGGCCCTGGTGGCGCTGGCCCTGGTGGCACTGGCCCTGGTGGCACTGGGAACGGTGGTCATGGTGCGCTCCTCCCGAGCCGGTCGGCTCCGATATCTTCTAAGACGATGGCCCTCGACCTCGATCAGACCCGAGCCCCGATCAAGCGTTTCCTCGACGCCGTCGAGACGGGCGATGCCTCGGCCACCGCAGCCTGCTTCACCGTCGACGGGAGTTGGGCCAACATGCCCCACCCGCCGGCGGTGGGGCACGAGGCCATTCGGGCGCTGTTTGCCCGGGTGCTCGACCGTTCGTCGAAGGTGCGCTGGGACGTGGTGTCGGAGGCCTACGCGCCGGGTCGGGCCTGGCTGGAACGCGTCGATCGCTTCTGGATCGACGGCGTCGAGCACGCCGTGGCCTGTAACGGCGTCTTCGAGGTCGACGAGGCCACGGGTCTCCTGCGCGAGGTGCGCGACTACGTCGACCTGGGTCCGTGGCGCTCCGGGTTGGAAGCCGCCGGGCTCTGAGGCCCGGCCCAGCCGTCGGTTGGTGAGCGTGATCACGGGCGTGATCACGGGACCGGTCGCAGGACCGGGACGTCGCTCGGTTCCAGGCGCAGGCGCATCGGATAGCGGCCCCAGTTGCGGCGCGCCGTCGTGGTGTCGAGCGTCGGCAGATCGTCGGGGTCGGGACGGGCTCCGTGCGCGAACAACGCGGCGATCATCAGTGGCACCGTTCCGTAGAGATGCTCGACCGGATCGGTGTCGGCCTCGGAAGCGAGCCCGCCGTCGAGCTCCATCCCGATGCAGGCGTGCATCCCGCCGCCGAAGGTGTGCCCCCACGGGGCCGTGTCGCTGCGGACCGTACGGTGCGGGTTGAACTCGTGGGCGTCGGCGCCGAACACGTCGACGTCGCGGTTGGCCGCCATCAGGTCGAGCGTCACCTGGGCCCCCACCTCGACGGCCGTCCCGTTGCGCAGCTCCACGTTCGCCCGCGCCCTGCGTCGTCCCACCGGGGAGGCCGGGTGCAGGCGCATCGACTCGTGCACGCACCGTTGGCGGAACAGGGGATCGGTACGCACCCGTTCGTCGTCGTAGGCGCTCGCCGTGGCGAGCCAGGTGAAGATCTCGTGCACCGCGTGGGTGAACGAGTTCGCCGTGGAATGCATGCCGGCCTGGAGATAGAAGGTGACCTCGCGGCGGATCACGTCGTCGGGCAGGTCGAGCGCATCGGCGTTGCGGGCCAATACGGTGAGCACATCGCGCGGGAGGGCGTCGTCGGCCAGCTCGCCGTCGTTCACCCGGGCGATGAGCTGCCGGCGGCGCTCGAGCGAGGGACGGAACACCTCGGCGTCGAAGCGCTCGATGGCCGCGGCGACCTCGGCCCGTACCTCGTCCTTGGGGCGCGTGGAGTGGACGATCGTGGCGCCCTCGCTGAACCGGCACGAGTACTCGTAGAGCGCCTCCGACTCGGCCGCGGAACCGGTGGGACGGTCGACGCCCGCGACCATCGCCGTGAGGTTGATGACCACCCGCCGACCGAAGGGGACGAGATCACCGCCGCCCGCCGCCACGAGCGGGGCGAGCTGCTCGTCGATGGCCGGCGGGATGAGCTCACGTTCGTAGAAGCTGAACGTCTCGCGCCGGAACAGGCGGTTCTCGAGCCGGCGTCGGGCCCGGTGCTCGTCGCCGTGGAGCACGATCAGGGCATCGGCCATCACCAGCTCGGCCTCGTCGTAGAGCGATTGCGCGAGATCCTTGTGGCGGTAGGCATCGCGCACCTCGTCGTACCGGCTCAAGGTGATGTCGGTCGGGGGTTGACCGGTCATGGGGCTCAGACCGCCATCGGATCGATCTCGGTACCGTCGTCGGCGACGAGCACGATGGCCTGCCCGGGACAGTTTCGAGCGATCTTCTTCAGGCGGTCATCGCTCAGCTCCACCGCGCCCGGAAGGACCTCGGCGAGCTCCTCGTCGTCGAAGCGGAACGCCTGGGGTGCATCGGCGACGCATTTGCCGCCGCTGATACAGGCTTCGCGATCGATCCTGACCGAGAGTGACATCGTTCGCTCCTAGCGTCGCACCGACGGGTGCGGTCGCGAGTTGTTATCGGTAGTCAAGAGTTGACGAGCTCCCAGGTGAGAACCTGGCTGCCGTACGTGCCGACCTTCTCGCCCGGCAAGATGCTGCGCTGCGGCCACGGCCGGGCCAGGTCGACGGGTCGACCGTCCTTCACCACGGCTCGCAGACGAGAGCGGTCGCACAGCACACCGAGGTCGGCCATCGGATCGCCG
>JANLSK010000166.1:0-6846 GCA_031362415.1 Actinomycetes bacterium
TGGTTCGACGGCACCGCCGAGGACGCTGTCGCCCACTACCTCTCGATCTTCCCGAACTCCCAGCGCCACAACGCGAGCGGGGACGGGCCCGACTCCGAAGGCAACGGCGGCGGCACGCTCATGGTGAGCTTCGAGCTCGACGGTCGACCGTTCCTCGCGCTCAACGGCGGGCCGACCTTCGCATTCACGCCGGCGATCTCCTTCGTGGTCAACTGCGAAACCCAGGAGGAGCTCGACCACTACTGGGACGGGCTCCTCGAAGGTGGCGCACCGTCGCAGTGCGGCTGGCTCACCGATCGCTTCGGTGTCTCCTGGCAGATCGTGCCCCGCCAACTCGGCGTGCTGATGAGCGACCCCGACCGTGAACGAGCCAACCGCGTCATGCAAGCCATGCTGCAGATGGTCAAGCTCGACATCGCCCAACTCGAAGCCGCCGCCGCCGGGGCCTGAGCCTGCTCACTCGCAGTGCGCACCGCAGCCGTTGACGGCCTCGTGGATGTCGCAACACCGCTGGCGCCTCACCAGGATCATGTCGTTGGCGTTCATGGCTCTCCTGCGCTCGTGCGGGCTCGGCCGCTGTTCGCGGCGGCACCTGCTGGTCGAGCCGGACGCCGGGTCGGGACGGGCGGGGTGAGGATGCGAACGACCATCTCGACGGTGGTGTCGATGCGGTCGATGTGATCGGCGGCGAGAGGCACGAAGATGCGGGCCAGGACCGTCCCGTGGAGGACGTCGAACACCTCGTCGAGATCGAGACCCGGCTCGATCCCGGCGGCGTCGACGATGGAACGGAACTGCGGTCGAACCGAGAACTTCATCCACTGCGCCGAGGGTGGGGCATCGTGCTGGTACGCGGCGATGAGCCCAGGGATGGCGGCTCGCGCCGCCGGTGTGTCGAGGCTCCCCTGGAACGCCCGAACCAGGCGTGTCAGGTCGTGTCGAAGCGCGCCGGTCGCGTCGACGCTCACCTCGGTCAGGTTGGAGAACACGGCATCCTCGATCAGGGCCAGCCGCGAAGGCCAACGCCGGTAGATGGCGGGGCCACTCACGCCACACCGGCGGGTGATCGCTTGCACGGTGGTGGCCACGAAGCCGGTCTCGCCGAGAAGCTGCCGCGTCGTCTCGAGGACGACCGGTTCGATGCTCGGATCGCGAGGGCGGCCCCTGGGGGCGGATTCGGTGGCGCTCATGCTCTCCCGGCTCGACGCGTGTCCTCTTGCGCATTCGGCCTAACGGAAGATACTCTAACGTAATTCGTGGGGAGGGGGCGCCGACGTGAATCGAGCGGAGTGTCCGGTCGCCAAGCTTGACTTCGTCAACCTGGTGGCCAGCTTCGGTGGTGTGGGCTCAGCGACACAGCCTCAACCGACGAACCGCGCGCTGGTCGACGAAGGCGCCGTCCGCCTCGACGACTCGCTGCTGGTCAACAGCCGAGCGCTGGTCGATGAGGTCCTCCGCAACCCGGGGGTCTTCTCGTCAGAGGACCTCATCGAGCAGGGCAACACGCTGCCGTTGATCCCGCTGGGCATCGACCCGCCGGCGCACGTCCGCTACCGCAAGCTGCTCGACCCGCTCTTCGCTCCGCGCCCGATCCCCGTGTACACGCTGTCACCGGGCTACGAGGTCACCTACCTCCCGTCGCTGCGCTCCGTACCCGACCTCCAGCTCTCGTGGCCGACATGACCACGAGGGTGGTCCAGTGGGCCACAGGAACCACCGGCCGCCTGGCGCTGCGGGCCGTGATCGACGCAGCCGACCTCGAGCTCGTCGGTGTGCGGGTCTACGACCGGGGCAAGGTCGGCGCCGATGCCGGAGAGCTCGCCGAACGAGGCCCGACGGGGATCCTCGCCACGGACAGCTCCGCCGAGATCCTGGCTCTGGCCCCGATGTGGTGCTGTACATGGGACTGGTCGAGCACAACCCCGATGGCTGCTTCGCTGACGTCGTCGAGCTGCTCAGCGCCGGAATCGACGTCGTCGCTACGGGCAGTTCCTTCATCGACACCCGCGCCTTCGATCCCCGCCGCCACGCGGCGATCGTCGAGGCGTGCCGGGCCGGCGGCAGCACCTTCCTCGGCGTCGGACTGTTCCCCGGGTTCTGGGGTGAGTCGATCGCCCCGCTGCTCAGTCGGCTGTCGTTCAGATGCGATCGGATCACCGTGAAGGAGAACCTCTCTTACGCGGCCTACCCGAGCGCCCCGCTGCTGTTCGACATCATGGGTTACGGCCATCCCCCAGATTCGGACGCGCCGCTGATGAGCGATCCGCGGCGGGCCGGCAGCGCCTTCAGCGGGACGGCAACGGTCCTGGCCAAGGCCCTCGGGCTGGAAGTCGTCTCCCTGGAGCCCTACCGGGAAGTCGCCGTCACCGACCGGGATCTGATCATCGCCGCGGGGACGATCGCCGCGGGAACCGTCGGCGCCATGAAGCTCGGGGTCCGCGCCGACTGCGGGCCGGTGACCATCGCCGTCGAGCACGTCACGTGGATGGCGCCCGACATCGCAACCGCATGGTCCAGCGCCGGCGAGGGTCACCACATCGAGTTCGAGGGCGAGCCGTCGCTGCGCTGCAGCATCGAGCTCGGGATTCACGGTGAGGTCCACACTGAGATGGGTTGCCTCGCCACCGCCATGCACGCCGTCCATGCGATCCCCTCAGTGCGGGCCGCAGGAGCCGGCGTGTTCGACCTTGCCGACATCGGCCCGTTCGTAGGGAGCCTGCGATGAGCACCGTGACACCGGCCCGCGTCGGTGTACTGGTCGACTACCTCCACGACAACGGCGGGTACGACCCCAACATCGTGCCGACCCTTCAACTTGTCGCCGACGAGTTCCTGGCGCAGGGGATCCTCGAGCGCCCGGTGGAGTTTGTCGTGCGGGCCGTCCAGGGGCTCCCCAACGGCGACTTTCGCTCGGTTCGCAACGCGTTCTTCGAGCTCATCGAGGAGAACGCGCTGGTGATCTTCGGCCCCCAGGTCTCGGAGAATGCCGTCGCGCTTGGTCCCTATGTGGAAGATCTCGCCGAGGTTCCCTGCATCACCATGGGTGCCTCCGAGTCGATCCTCGGGGAGTGGTTCTTCGGCCTTCCGGCGGGGTCGATGGAGGAAGAGCCCATCATCATGGCCACCATCGCGGCTCTCGACGGATGTCGCACCGTCGGAATCGCGTTCGAGGACTCCCTCATCGGGCACGAGTACCTCCGCACCACCCGCGCCGCTTGCAAGGACATCGGGCTCCGCATCACTGCGGAGGTGCCGATCCCCCAGGTCCTGGCCGCGAAGCGGGCGGCCATGGAGGAGCTGGCTGTCGATCGCCCCGACGGTATCCTGCACGTCGGCTTCGGGCTGGGCATCCCCGGGATGAACGAAGCTCTCAAGGCCATCGGCTGGATGCCTCCGCGGTACACCACCACCGCGTTCGAGTTCGCCGCCACCAGCGATTGGTGGCGCCAGCAGCTCGCCGGCTGGATCGGACTCGACCAGTACGACGAACGCAACACGACGGCCAACGCGTTCCTCGACCGCTTCGAGGCCCGGTACGGCCACCGTCCGGCGTACTTCTTCCCGCCCTACTGCTACGACATCGCCCGAGTGATGCTGCTCGCCATCGCCGGCGCCCGCCCCCTCACCGGAAGCGGGGTGAAGGACGCGCTCGAGAAGATCAAGATGCTGCCGGCCGCGTCCGGCGCTCCGGGTACGCGTCTGCGCTTCGGTCGCTACATCCGCCACGGCTGGATGGGCACCGAGTTCCTCGTCGCCCGCAAGGTGCTCGACGACGGCAGCCGCAGCGTCTTGTACGGCACCATCGAGGGGCTCATCGAGGGGCTCATCGACCCAACCACCCGGCCATGATCCGCGTCGTCCAGTGGGCAACGGGCGCGGTCGGCTCCGCGCAACTTCGACAGGTCATCGACGATCCGAACCTCGAGCTCGTCGGGCTGTTCGTCTTCAACCCCGACAAGGTGGGCGTCGACGCGGGGGCGCTGGTGGGCCGAGGAGCCACCGGCGTGCTCGCCACCAACGACAAGGACGCCATCGTCGCCCTTGACGCCGACGTGGTGCTCCATGCGGCCAGCAAGGCCTTCCCTCACAACACCAACACCGACGACATCATCCGCCTGCTCGAGTCCGGCAAGGACGTCATCACCACCACGTCCTACAACCACCTCCCGACGTACGGGGAGGACGTGCACCAGCGCGTCACCGCCGCCTGTGCGCAGGCGAGCACCAGGTTCCATGCCGCTGGCGAGCACCCCGGATTCATGTTCGAACGGCTCGCCGTCAGCCTCACTGCGCTGTCGCAGCGCGTCGACAAGATCACCGTGCAGGAGATCGTCGACTGCCGGAAGGTCGCCGGACGCGAGATGCTCGTCGAGCTCATGGGAATGGGGAAGGCCCCACAGGAGATCAGCACCGATTCCCCGATGTTCCGGGCGGTGTCGGTGCAGTACGAGCAGGCCATCGGTGCCGCCGCCGAAGTGCTCGGCCTCGAGTTCGACGAGATACGCCACTCGATCCACACCGCAACCGCATCACACGACGTCGAGGTCCGCTGCGGCACGCTCCACTCCGGCACCGTGATCGGCCAGATCCTGTCCTGGGCCGCCTACCGCGATGACACCCCGGTTCTCGTCTGCGAAGAGCACTGGGCCGTCACCGACATCCCCGATTGGGACCTCAGGCTCGACGGCCAGTTCCTGGTCCGGGTGCAGCTCGACGGCGTGCCGAACCTCCGGCTCGAGCTGCAGATCGCCAACGACGGGGTGGACGGTCTCCCCGGTGTCAGCGGAGGCCAGCTCGCCGTCGCCATGACCGCCGTCCGAGCCATCCCCGATGTCCGACGAGCGCCGCCTGGAGTGGTCATCGCGCCCGTCTTCGGCGCCTACCGCTGGCCGCCGGCCTGACCGCCAGAGCGTGTCGCACTGCGCGGGAGCGGGCTGCGACGGCGAGGCCCGATCGTTGGGCTGCCTTGGTGGACCTTATGGGACGGCTTTCAAACCCTCCCGAGCCAGTCGAAATGGTCATTGACGAGGGGTTGGAACACTCTGCGCGCCGCCGTAGGGGCGTGAAGACGCCGCCCGAATCGGGCCTTGGGGGCGACCGCGCGGTCATCGATGAAGAAACGGGACAGCTTTCAAACCCAGCCCGACGAAACGTGCAGCGCCGCTTGACCGATCCCGAAATCGACGAACTCGTCAACGAGTACCAGACAGGACGGACACTGGCCGACCTTGCCTCCGTTCTCGGCATCCACCGACAAACCGTCGCCGCGCACCTCGAAAAACGAGGCATCCAGCGACGAGCGAACCGTCGCAAGATGACCGACGACGGCGTCAACGAAGCCGCGCGCCGCTACCGCGGCGGCGACTCGCTCGCCAAGGTCGGGTCCGCGTTCAATGTCGACGCCGCGACGATCCGCCGCGAGCTTCACCGCATCGGCGTCACCATCCGACGGTATGCAGGCCCATCCGCACCGGCAGGACATCCGTGAGCCGCGCTTGTGCGTCGACCGCGGAGTTCACCGCATCCGAAGCCGACGCGAACACCGCCGCGACACCGTCGCCGGTGTGCTTGAACAAATGCCCCCGGTGCTTGTC
The DNA here is from genome assembly GCA_031362415.1 of Actinomycetes bacterium. GTDB lineage: Bacteria > Actinomycetota > Acidimicrobiia > IMCC26256 > VFJJ01 > VFJJ01. The sequence goes on from JANLSK010000166.1 coordinate 5,595, forward strand.
GATCACGTCCCGCAGGATCGCATCGTGCTCCACCAGCAGCGCCCGCATCACCTCGGGCTCATCCTGCCAACGACGCGTCGAACCCTCGATATCAGGTGAACAAGAACGTGACGGTGCCGTTGGGCGGGTTCTCCGCCGCCCAAGCCTCCCACGACCACCCCGCACTGCGCCGAAGGCGCCCCGAACACCGAGGTCGGACACCTTCGCCGAGGGGTGTAGATCGGCAGTTATGCATTAGTGCTGGTTGCTGGTTGCGCCCGAAGACGACGGTCGATCACGCGCACGCCGTCGCCGTCGAGGTCGGAAAGGACAGCTCGGCGACCGGCAATCGCCATGAGACGCATCTGCTGTCCCGCACACCTCCGGACCCTTGCCTATCGTCCACTCCAGGTCCGTAGCGACCAGGCGAAGTCCCCGGCCCAAGCGAAACCGGCGGTCGATGACGAAAATGTTGCCTGACCGCGTTGTACACAAATCAAGACTCGACCGGAGCGCATCCTCGGGGTAGTCACGCGGGAAACCAAGCGGTCGACGAATGTCCTGCTGGTGGATCACGAGTTCAGCGAGGGTGCCGCGCGACTTGCGTTCGGCGGCCGCGGGGTCGGAACTCAACCACCGGAGCAACTCATCGCGCGCGGAAGCGCTTTCGCGCTCGACCAGCATGGCGGTGACCTTGTGGAGGTTTCCGAGCTTCTCCTTCAGTCCCGATCGGTGCGTGTGATACGCAAGGTGAACGACCACGTCGCGGACCGTCCAGCCGGGGCACAGTGAAGGCATGTTCCATTGGTCGTCGGTGAGGTGACGAGCGAGGTTGAAGGAAGCCTCGAACTCTTCGTCGAACATGGCTTCAACAGATCGCGCAATCAATGCCCCAACCTCTCCCGGCCTGCGCACATATTGCCCGCTCTGGGCGCGTTCTCGCCAGCGACGTCGGGTGTTCGGGGCGCGTGTTCTGTGCGCACACGCTGCCAACGAAGCGCCGACGAATGCTCGACGGTTCAATCGTGTTCACCTCCGAGCTCACCTCGGCCTCGCGGATCGCAGCAGCAGCGAGCGACCGGACACCAGAAATGCTGCCTGACCTGCACAAACGTTGTAATCTTGGCAACGACCCGTGGACCATATGGGACGGCTTTCGAACCCTCCCAAGCCGGTCGAAACGCTCGCTGACCGGGGGTTAGGGCCTGCGTGAAAACTACTTGCGTGTAGTTTGGGGTGCTGGGGAGGGCTTGGCGGCGATCTCGTAGTTCCA
>JANLSK010000265.1:0-7853 GCA_031362415.1 Actinomycetes bacterium
CAGGAACGGGATGTCGCCGAAGTCGTCGAGCCCCGTCTGTGCCCGGGCTGAGGCCATGAGCTCGCTGCGGTGCAGCACCGGTCGACCTTTCCTGCACTCACATGACGCTTGGCACGCCGGGGGCCCGGCCGCCGGGAGCACTCCGGGCGCACCCTACCCCGCACCGCTCTCGGTCGGCCGAGGGGCTCGGGGACAGGGGCGGCGGTACGGAAAGGGCCGTGCGGATAGGGTGCCCCAGGTTGGCGTTCTTGGCGCAACGACAAGCGGGGGTTGGGGATGAGCGACGGTACGCAGGTCGTCGATTACGGGGCTCGGCGCCGGCAGGGGTTGGCGCTGTACCGCGAGATCATGATGGTCGACCATCCCGAGCCGTGGAGCGCCCGCTCGGCCGGGCTCATCGACTTCGTGTTCGCCGAGATCTGGTCGCGGGGCGTGATCAGCCGCCGGGAACGTCGCCTCATCTCCTTGGCCTGTGTGGGTGGGGCCGATTCGGCGGAGACGATCGGGGCGCTCGTCTACGGCGCCCTGGCAAGCGGCGATCTCAGCTACGACGAACTGCAGGAGGTGGTGCTGCACTTCGCCGTCTACTGCGGATGGGCCAAGGGCGAGGTGCTCGATCGCATCCTCGACGAGCAATGGGTCCAGCTCCATGCCCAGCGGGGTACGACACCACCGCCGCGCGGGGTCGCGCCGCTCACGACGGTGGCCGCCGATCAGGAGCAGCGCAAGCTCGACGGCGAGGAGGAGTTCCGGGTGGTGAACTGCGTCCCCGCACCGCCTCGGGGCATCCCGTACTTCGAGCACGGCATCCTCACCTACGTCTTCGGCGACATGTGGAAGCGGCCCGGGTTGGGCCGGCGTGACCGGCGCTGGGTCACGCTGGGCTGTGTGGGCCTTGACGATGCGGTCATCCCCATCCGCTCCCACGTGTACGCGGCCATGAAGTCGGGCGACATCACCCACGACGAGATGCGCGAGATGGTGTTGCAGTTCGCCGCCTACTCCGGCTGGCCCAAGGCGTCGTTCCTCCAACAGGTCGTCGAGGAGGAGCACGCCCGCGTCGTCACCGAGGCCGGCGCCTGAGCGCTCCCGCCAGCCCGCCCGCCGACCCGCCAGCCCGCCCGCCGACCAGGTGTGAGAACAACCCCACCTACCACGGACAACTCACTCCTGCTCCGACTCAGCGTCGCGACCGGCCCGCTCGGACCTCGGCGAACATGGCGTCGGCTCGATCGCCGTCGAGGCAAGGGCGTGGGCTGAGGGCCGTCCGGCGCCCCTCCTCGAGCACCTCGCGCACCGTCGCCGCGGCGGTCAACGCCCGGTCGGCTCGACGGGCCCTGAGCGCATCGGGCCGAACGACCACTGCCACCGCGACCCCATGGCGGGTGAGCGTGACCTCCTCGCCAGCGAGCACGCGGTCAACGATGTCGGCGAGCAGCGCCCGAGCCTCGCTCACCGTCACCGTCATCGACATGCCCGGAGTGTACATGAACGTACGTGCCCGTACACGAGCCACCTCCGAGCATTGTTCAGTAGGACATGGTATTTGACGTCGTTGTGAACATTGCTCTGCTCGCGGATGGATCATCGCAGCGGGAATAGGGCACACGGAGAGCCGCGCCCGAATCAGCTTCGTCTGGCGATCACGATCTGACGGGAGGCGGCGACGAACAGGTCGGGCCGGTGCATGACGCCACGGGGATCGTCCTCGTCGGTCAGCACGTCGAGCGTCTGAAGGTCGTCGGCGTCGAGGATCTCGTGGAGCTGCTGGCGAGTGCGGCGCAGGTGGCCGGCGGCAACCAGCCGGGCCTGGTGCGGGAGAGGAGGTTCGACGTGCTGGCGGGCCACTCGGGATCCGACCACCTCCAGACCGGCCGCGGCGACCATCACCGCGAGCTCGCTGGAGGCAACCGTGCCGGCGAGCCCCGCCCGCATCTGCGCGAACCATGCGGCCCCGGCTGCCTCGAGCCGATCGGCCAACCCGGCTCGGCCGAGACCCAGATCGTCCGGCAGCACACGCATGGGCTCGGCCAGCTCGGCGATGGCGATCAGGCCAGGGGCGTCGCCCGGTCCGTCGCCCGAGCCCGGGCCGGCGGGCTCGAGGAGGTCGCCCAGCAGGCGCAGCGCAGCCACCTCGTCGCCCATGTGGTGCAGCGACATCGACGCCCAGATCACATCGGCGCGTCCGATGCCATCGAGCCCGGCTGGCAACTCCGCGAGATGGGTGCTGACCCGATCCTCGAGCCCGTGCTCGACAGCCCGCTGCGCCGCCCGGCTCAGCATCGCCGGCGAGGCGTCGACCGCGATCACGTGCGCCTCGGGATACAGCCGGGCGAGCTCACAGGTTCCCACGCCGGGCCCGCTGCCGATGTCGATGACCCGCCGGACGGCCGGCGCATCCCGACGCACGGCCTCGATCCAGGCTTTCGTGTCGGTCAGGAAGCCGAGGTGCAGCTCGCCCTCGCCCTCGGCCTGGTCGGCCCACGCCTCCCAGTCGGCCTCGTCGATGTGAACGTGCCCGTGCCCGTGGTGATGCCCGTGTTCCGCCATTGCGGTCATGCTACGAAGTCCCTGGGCCCGCTGCCCCGGCCGTGACGGTTCACGGCGGCGGGCGGCGGCTGCTCCAGTCCATTGTGATCGAGGCGGACACGCCGCGGGCATCAGTAGGTGATGTCCAGGGCGTACCGCAGTGCACGGTCGAGCTCGGCGCGAGTGCGTTCGTCGATCCGGCCGACGGGCTCTCGATCGAGGTCGGCCACTGGCACGGTGATGACGTTGTCGCAGATGATCACGCACACCTCCGGCAGGCCCTGCTCCGGACCGACCTCGACCTCGGATCGGATGCCGCGGATCGTGCGCGTGATGGGCGCACAGGCGACAGCCGTGAGCACGGCGATCGCAGCATCGCGGGAGAGCACGGACACCGGTCGTCGCCCGGCCGGGGGTCCGAGGTCGGCCCAATACACCTCGTTGCGTGCTACCACGTCGGGACGGTCCGAGCGCCAAGGCGTGCTGCAGATAGGACCAACGCGGGATCGGGAGGATGCCGTCGATACGCCACCGCGAGAGCACGATCGGCGACGGCAAGGATCTCGGCTTCGATGACGGCCTGCGCGCCGCGCCGCAACAGCTCGGACCCCGTCGTTTCCCTGTGGACCTCCTGCTCGACACCCACATCGCCGTCTGGTGGGCCGACGACCCGACCCGACTGAACGACGCCTGCGTCGAGGCCATCACCGCGCCAGCGAACACCGTTTGGTTCTCGGCGGCCTCGACCTGGGAGCTCGCGATCAAGGTGCGCAGCGGGAAGATCGCCCTCGACATCGACCGCCTGGTCACCCTCCTGACCGCCAACGGCGCGTCACTGCTCGGGATCGGCACCGACCATGCGATCGCCGCAGGCTCGTTGGACTGGGCGCACCGCGACCCGTTCGATCGCATGCTCGTCACCCAGGCCACCCTCACGAGCATGCGCATCGCCACCCGCGACCAGGCCATCGTGGAGCACCCACCCCGGCACACGCTGTTGGGCTGACCGAACGGCAGCCCCGGCCTATCGGCGGCTCACCCGCGGCGACGACGCCGGTGGCGCTTCTCCGGGTCCACATCGCGTCACCCGGTACCCGGGGTTTGCCGGAACTGCCGCGCCGCTCACCCATCGGCCCCATGGAGGACCGCCGGTAGACTCCGACCATGGTTCGTCTCGCTCCGTGGGCGCCTCGGGGCTCGCCGGTCCCACCAGATCTCGCCGGATTGGCGCCCCGCGGGAAAGCTATTCACAGGCTCAACACTGGTCATATATAGCCCCGACCAGCAGTTCTATCATCCCCGCCCTCGTAGCTCAGGGGATAGAGCGTCGGTTTCCTAAACCGTGCGTCGCATGTTCGAATCATGCCGAGGGCGCTGCAGATCACCAGCTCAACGACATCTTGACCAGTCTCGCTGTGTCTGGATCAGTCCGTGGCAACGATCTGGTGACGCTCTTCGAACGCCAGCGGCACCGTCTCCGCCCGTGTCGTGCCCGGCGAACACGCCGATGCGCACAGGTCGTCGCCGACCCGACTCGGGCCTTTGGAGCCCCCATCTTCGAGCGCGGCGGCGTGCGGGTCGACGACGTGCACGAGCGGTTCTGGGCTGGCGACCCGCTCGACGAGCTCTCGGCGGAGTTCGGTGTTCCGACCGATCAGCTCGAGGACGTGCTCCGTGTCGCATCCCGACGCGCTGCCTGACCTCTTTCTGGATCGAAGCCTCGCCAGGATCACGGTTCCTCGACTCCTTCGCGATGCCGGTATCCGTCTCGTGACGCTCGCCGAGCGCTACGGCATACCCGCAGATGAGACAGTGGTCGACGAGGAGTGGCTGGAGCTTGCCGGCACCTCCGGCTGGGCGGTGTTCATGAAGGACACGCGAATCAGGTACAACCCGGCTGAACGGATGCGGTCCTCCGCAACGCTGTTCAGTGCTTCTGCCTCACGAGCCAGTCGCTCTCGTCGGACCAGATGGCTCGGCGGTTCCTCGACAATCTCGACGCGATCGCGCACGCTGCGCCGATGACCCCGGTCCATTCATCTACGCCGTTCACAGCACCAGGATCACACGGCTGCGGGTCGGCGACACCTGACACGTCTGCTTCTCCGGCGGCAGCGTCGCTCGTCTGACGTACGGTCCCTGAGCGCGTATCGCTGCGGGCCTGAAGCAGGACCGATCACGACAGGCACGCTCGACTCAGCGTACGTCAGCGGGCGGTCATGCCGGCGTCGACGGGGAGGGCGACGCCGGTGATGTAGCGACCTTCTTCGGAGCTCAAGAAGACGATGGCGTTCGAGATGTCGTAGCACTCGATCATCGGGACCGGCAGGATGTTCTGCATCGCATCGGCGGTGTCGGGATGCTCCTCGACGTAACGACCGAAGGCCTCATTGACGACCATGGGGCTGTTGACACCGGTGGGATGCACCGTGTTGCACCGGATGCCGTGGCTGCCGAGCGCGTTGGCGTACGCCCGCATCATGCCCACGACGCCGTGCTTGGCTGCGGTGTAACCCACCGAGCCCGGTGTCATCGAGTCGACGGACTTCATGAGTCCCTTGAGGCCGGCCGTCGAGCTGGTGATCACGATCGACCCGCCTCGACCGCCCTCGATCATCGCCGGGATGGCCGCCTCGAGCGTGAAGTAGACCCCCGTGAGCATCACGCCGATGGCTTCATGCCAGGCCAGGTCGGCCTTGGCCTGCTCACCCGTGATGGGCATGATTCCGGCGTTGGCGCAGACGATGTCGACCCGCCCGAACTCGGCGAGGCCGGCGTCGAGCACCGACTGCACGGCCGCCCTGTCGCGCACGTCGGCCTGGCGGGCCACGATGCGCCGGTCGAGCCCCTCGACGAGCCTTACGGTCTCCGCGAGATCCTCCGGGGTCGACATCGGGTACTCGACAGATTCGAGCTGAGCGCAGAGATCGAACGTGATGATGTCGGCGCCCTCCTCGGCCAGCCTCAAGGCGTGCGATCGCCCCTGCCCCCGGGCCCCTCCCGAGATGAATGCCACCTTGCCTTCGAGCCGTCCCATGGTTCCTCCCACACAGGTGTGCACCACCGAAGTCGCGCAATGTATCCGACGCTCGCCTGGCCCGCCCCGCTGCGCCAGCTGACCCACCACCTCGGCCGGCGGGAGTGAAAATGGTATTCTCACCGCGAGGGGCGGCGCGGTGACCGCACCCCAGATCGGAGACATTGGTCATGGGCAAGATCTGGGCCAACTCGGGCGACTCACATCTCGTCGAGCCGGGCGACCTGTTCACGTCGAGCCTGCCGGCGAGCTTCGCCGAGCGGATGCCCCGAAGCGTCAAGGACGACGACGGGCGATGGGAGACGATCTACGTGGACGGTCAGGAGTTCCGCCGCCGGTTCTCGGGAGGGGCATCGCTCACCGACGAACATGGTCAGACGGTCTTCGAGCGCGCTCCCGGCGCCAACGATCCGGCGCTGCGCCTCGTCGACCTCGACAGCGAAGGCATCTGGGCCGAGCTGATCTACCCGTCGATCGGCATCTGGTCGGGCTCGATCAAGGATCCCGAGTTGCTCGCCGCGGGCAGCCGGGCCATCAACGACTGGGCCATCAGCTACCAGCAGTTCTCGCCCCGTCTGGTGTGCACGGCGACCATCCCGCTGCTCGATGTCGCCGACGCCGTGGCCGAGATCGAGCGGGTGGCCGGCATGGGGTTCAAAGCGGTCTTCTTCCCGGTCGCGCCACCGTCGGCTCGGGCCGACTGGAACGCAACGCAATGGGAACCGATCTGGGCGACGCTGGCCGAGACGGGGCTCGTGGTCGGCTACCACATCGGGACCGAGCCCCACGACGACTCGACCAACCACGGGGCGTACTTCCGGGGCCCGGGTGGCGCGATCACGAACTACGTCGAGACCACCTACGGCGGCCAGCGGGCCGTGACCAAGATGATCAGCTCCGGCGTCTTCGACCGGCACCCGGATCTGAAGGTGATCGTCTCCGAGGGTGGCGCGACGTGGGGCCCGTTCCTGGCCGACCGGATGGACGAGGCGTACCGCCAGCACGGCTCGATGGTCCGCCCGTCACTGGCGCGCCTGCCCAGCGAGTACCTCTACGAGAATGTGTACGCGTCGTTCCAGCACGACCGCTCCGCCGTGAAGGCCATGACCTCCATGGGGTGGAACAACGTGGTCTGGGGCAGCGACTACCCCCACATCGAAGGCACCTTCGGCCACACCCAGAAGACGTTGCACCAACTCTTCGACGACATCTCGGTGGCCGACCGTCGACGCATCACCATCGGCGCCTTCGCCGAGCTCTTCCCCCACGTGCCCGAAGCGCCAGCCAACGAGACCTGACCTGGTGGCCCGGATGTGCTCGCCGCTCAGACGGTGCGCACGAACGTGAAGGTGGCCGAGGCCGATCCGTTGGCCACCTTCACGGTGAAGGGCACGTCGCGGCGGATGAGGGGAACGTGACCTCGACCGTCCAGTGACCGTCCTCTCGTGGATCCCGATCGCCAACGTTCCGCCGACGATCGTCACGGCCGGCTTCGACCAGCCATCGAGCAGTCGGACGCGCACGTCGGTGACGTTGACGAAGCGAGGGCGATGAAGCGTTGGAAGCCTGGTGTGGCCACGACGCCAGCGGGGACCTCGATCGGACGGGGGTCGGGCTGGGCATCGGCGTGGTAGTGGGGCTGGGGCTCTCCGGTGGCGATGGCGGCCGGGTCGAAGGTGGCGCTCATCGACTGGCTCGGATCGTCGGCCGAATGCCCGACCGAGACCGAGCCGTCGTCCAGCCAGGCGATGGCGTCGGAGCCCGGAACGTCGCTCCCGAATGGGGCGTGGAGATCGATGCAGGTGGTGAGCCCGCTGTCGAGAGCGAGGAGGTGGACGAACGCCGTGTGATCGGCCGATTCGGCGTCGCGATAGAGCGTCGCCAGCTGGGTGCGGTCGGGGCTCAGCGCGGCCTGGACCACGGATCCGTACATCTCCTCGGGCTTCGCCCGCTTGTAGCGACTCGACGTTGGCCATTGCTCACCGGTGGCCGGATCGAGGACGTGGACGTGATAGCTGTCGCCGTAGATCCGAGCGGCGTAGAGCAGGCTCGCGTCGAGCGAGAAGGCCTCGGGTTCGACGACGCCTTCGAACTCCGACCACCGAAGCACGCTGCCGGTCGCGACCTCGACGTCGATCAACACCGTCGTCTCCGCCCCCGGCGCGATGAGGGCCACCCGTTCGCCTCCCGGAGCGACGGCGGCCACCCGCAACCCCGCCGGTCCCGCGGGTCCCGGGACGAGGACGCGGCCCGGCCGCTCGAGACCGGTACGAGGGTCGATGCCGAC
>JANLSK010000266.1:0-13923 GCA_031362415.1 Actinomycetes bacterium
CGGGTGTGCATGGCCAGCCAGTTCGGCGCTGCATACGCGTGCATCACGATCATGCGCTCGATGTCGGCCATGGGGTTGGGCCGGCCCCGTTCCATCTGGGGAGCGCTCGATCCGCCTGGGGCTGCGCTCGTGCTCGCCCCCGGCGCCGGCAGCACCGAGCCGCCGAACATGTTCACGGTGCGGTAGACGAGCACGTGGCGGGCCCGTCGGGTCGCCACGGCCTCGAACGCCTCGACCACGGGCGACTGCAACCCGAAGCGGCCCAAGGCGCCGCCGATCAAACCGGGCTCGATACCCAACGACGCGCAGACGTCGGCCGCCGGGGTCTCGCCCAGCGTGCAGATGCCGTCGATGTCGGACGGGCTCAGCCCGGCATCGACGATCGCCTGCGTGGCCGACTCGACGGTGAGGTCGAGGCCGGCGATCCCGGTCTTGCGGCCGATGCGCGACAGGCCGATCCCCGAGATGATCGCGCCCCGTTCGATGATGTCGACCATGGTCGCCGACCCTATCTGGCCGCTGCTCTCCGGCTGGTCTCCGGGCCGGGCGCTAGCGTCGGCGACCGTGACCGCTCCCACGCCCGCACCGCGCATGACGCCTGTGATCGACGACGACAACCGCGAGTTCTGGACGAGCGGCGCATCGGGCGAGTTGCGGTTGCCGCACTGCTCGGCCTGCGACCGTTGGGTGTTCCCGCCGACGTTGGTGTGCCCCACGTGCGCCGGTCCCACCGCGTATCGGGCGTTGAGCGGACGCGGCGTCGTCTACACGTTCACCGTCAACCGTCAGCCGTACCACCCCGACGTCGCGCCCCCGTACGCCATCGCCATCGTCGAGCTCGTCGAACAGGCCGGGCTGCGTTTCACCACCAACCTCGTGAACTGTGACCTCGACACCATCGGCATCGGCCAGCAGGTACGGGTGGTCTTCGAACGCCACGGCGACGTTTTCGTCCCCGTATTCGAGCCCGCCTGAGCGTTAGGCCCGCCTGAGGGGCGGTCGACGCGTTACGACGCCGGTGGAAGTTCGGGCGGGGGAAATGCGCCCTGGAAGGCCGCCGCGGCCCGGAAGATGCGGGCCTCCGAGCCGGGAGGGCCGCAGATCTGCAGGCCCACGGGAAGCCCGTCGACGAACCCGCACGGAACCGAGACCGCCGGAAAGCCAAGCCAGTTCTGCAGATGCGTATGACTCGTGTACGTCCCCGGGCCGAAGACCCCGTGGGCGAACGCCTCCTTGCCCGTGGTCCACGCCGCATCCCAGTCGTCGACCGTCCAGGCCACGAGCTGTGACGTGGGCGTGAGCAGCAGGTCGTGGTGACCGAACACGCGTCGGAACGCTTCCCAGTTGCGCTGGCGCGCATCGAGCGACGCCGTCCAGTCGGCGACCGACGGGGGCGCCATCACGGTCACGGCCATCATCATCACCAGGGGTGCCGCGGCCATGAAGCCGTCGAAGAAGTCGACCCAGGTCTCGTCCGTGCCCTCAACCGACGCTCCCAGTGACGAAAAGCCAAGCGCCGCTTGACGAACGTGCTCGATGACCCGGGGGCTCTCGGCCTGCTCGTAGATCCCGGTGAAGCCGTAGTCGCCGGTCCAGGCCATCCGCAGACCATCGACGCCGGCGTCGAGACCGGTGAGCAGATCGGGCGGATCGAACGGGAGCGAGTGGTAGTCGCGGCCGTCGGGACCGGCCAGGACCTCGAGCGCGATCGCGGCATCACGCACATGCCGGCACAAGGGACCATTGGAGATGGTGAGCGGCGACAGGCTGGCCCGGTCGTAGTCGGTCGACGGGACCAAGCCCATCGAGGGATGCACGCCCACCACTCCGCAATAGGCCGCGGGGAGTCGGGTCGAGCCACGGGGATGTGCTCCTTCACCGCCACCGGAGTGCCGTGCAGCGGCCCGAGATCGTCGCCGCGCAGCACAGCCGCTTCGGCTTCCTTGGCCTGCTGACGGGCGCCGTCCTCGTCGAGCCGAGCGAAGGTGTGCAGTACCGGGTCGTGCTCGGCGATGCGCCCGAGGAAGTGCTCGGTCACCTCCACCGGTGACAGCTCGCGCGCCGCGATCAGCTCGCGCATGCGCCACACGGCCATCCTGGTCAGCTCAGTCGACATCGTCGATCGTTCACGTGGGAGAGGCAGCTCTTGGGAAACGTCAGTGCACGAATCAGTGCACGACCACCCGGGCGGCGGCCAGATTGGGGATCCGCCGGGCCGTGGCGTTCACGTCGCCTTCCCGATGCGAGTGCACGATCGCCGTCGCGAAATAGGTTCCCGGTTCGTCGAAGTGGTGGGTCATCGAGCGGACCAGCCGGGTTTCGGAGCCGTCGATGTCGTCGTGGGCGTGGGCGTACGCCCCCGACCCGTCGAGATCCCAGGCCACCGCAACGAACGTGCCCGCGCCCGGCGGTACCTCGGCGGTCACCTCCAGCCGTACCGGTTCGCCCACCTTCACCTCGGCGCGGATCGACCCGTTGGCGGTGACCGACAGCACCGGCTGGATGCCACCCCGCTCGGCTGCGGTGTCAGGGAGCGTGATCGACCCGTCGGCATAGCTGAAACTGCTGCCCTGGGGCGCGACGCCGTCCTCGACCCAGGCCGTCAGATCGGCCAGGCATTGCTCGATGACCGGCCGGTAGTCGATGAGCCACGTGCTCGACGAGCGCCCCGGCTGGGACGGTACGAGCGCAGCCGGTACGTGTTCGGCATTCTCGGTCCAGCGCAGCCGGAAGTTCTCGTCGCGCCCGGCGATGCCCTGAGCCCGTTCGACGGCGTTCCGGTAGGCGATTCCCTGCGGCGGCCACAGCGACGCGTCGTGGGTGTGATGTATCCACATCAGCTTGCCCTCGTACTGCCCCGAGTAGGGCACGCCCATGAACGGCGACATGGTCGGCAGGTCGTGCTGGGGATAGATCGGCACACCGTCGAGGCTCAGGAAGGCCCACTCCTCGAAGTCCATCACGTGATGGAGGTAGTAGTAGCAGTAGGCGAGATACGCCCGATTGTCGAGACGTACCTGGTCGCCCGCGACGACCCCGGTGGCCCGGAGATTGCTGGCCTCGCCTCCGCTTTCGAGCAGCACGATGTCGTCGGCGTGGTACATGCAAGAGAGCTGACGCCTCGCTGCTGCACCGGTGAGGAACCGGATGCCCATACCCTGCTTGTATCCGGAGATACCGGGTATCTCGACGGCAATCGGCAGGTCGAGTCCCGCCGCGGCCGAGAGCATCATCGAGATGGGCCGCATGCGCTCGAACGCCGGGCCGAAATGCTCGGTCCCTTCGAGGAAGTCGCGCGGGGTCAGGACCCGGCTGATGGTGGCCGTCTGCTCGATCAGATCGCCCACGACCTGAGCCGGATCGTCATGTCCCACATAGCCAGGACGGGTCCAGAAGGCGTCGAAATAGTCGGCGTCCTCGGCCAGCAGACGGTCGGCCATCGAGCACCAGAGCCAGATGGTGCCCGAGGGTTGGCCGATCACCCACTCGTCGCCGCGGGGATACCCCAGGCGGTACAGGTTGGCCAGCTCGCCCCGCCCGTGGTTCGACAGCCCGGCGAACGGGTCGCCGCTGCCGCCGGGCGCCATGGCGTCGACGACATCGGCCAGACGATCGCCCAACAGGCGTTGCACGTTGAACATGGCCGAGAAGTTTCCCGCGCCGCCCTTGATGAGCCGGAAGTTCCCGTGATCGTCGACGTGGGCGTCGCCCATGAACGGCATGGCGGCGTCCCTCGTGCCCGGCATTGGCCCCCTCCAACGGCTGGTACATGCGGCCTCGGTACTGCGCTGCCGGCGGGAAGTAGAACGTGAAACGGGTGTCGGTGCCCTCGAGTCCACCGTGGAGCCGCCGATGCGGCGTGGGGGCTTCGCGCCACTCGTCGCTGTCGATGAACGGGGCACCGACGAAGCCGTCGGTGACCGCGTATCCCGCAACGTCGATGGTCGACGGGCCCAGCACCGTCGCCTCGACCGAGCTGGTGTCCCCGGCGGTCACCGGCTCGACCCGGTGCTGGCGACGGTGGCGACGCTGGCGACGAGGTTGGCGAGGTCGTCGGCGAAGACCTGCTCGATGAGCGCGCCGTCGACGGGCTCGGCCGGGCGGTTGAACGCGGCACGTTTGTGGAAGTGCTCAACCAGGCGTGGCTCGACGAGATGGTCGTTGCCCAGCACGTCAGCCGGACGGGGGCCGATCAGCTGGGCCACCTCGGCCAGACGGGCCCGGTCGAGCCCGTAGAACGCGATGGCGTTCTCGCCCAGGATCTTCCGGGCGTCGCCCTCGGGCACACCGGCGAAGGCCACCTGGATCCACTCCCGCGTGTTGGGCCACGTTCCCTCGTGGTGCGGGTAGTCCATCCCGAACAGGAGCTGTTCCAGCCCGATCGCATCGCGCATCTCCACCTCCGAACGGTGGATCGACGACGCGGCGACGGCGCTGTTCTGAGCGAAGTACTCGCTGGGCGTGCGTTCGAGGTGCACGTCGGGGCCGCCGCCCGTTGGTCGAGCGTCGCCAACGTGGCCGGCACCCAGTCGGCCCGCACCTCGGTGAGCGCCAGCTTCAGCGCCGGATGACGGTCGAACACCCCGCCCAGCATGAGCTGCCACATCACCCGGAGCGGCCCGAGGTTCAGCCGCAGTGGCGACTCGGCGCTGCCATCCAGCTCGGCCTGGAGGGTCATGGCGATCTGCTCCACCTTCATCCGATCGAGCTCACCGCCCATCTCGGCCAGGCGGGTCGCGAAGGCGTCGAAGAACTGGTACACGACCCCCTGGCGGTTGCCCCATCCGGCATGCACCGAGAGCACCAGCCCGAGATCGGCGCAGGCGGCCCAGATCGGCTCGTAGTACGAGGGGTCGTACAGCGGCGCCAGGGTGGGGTCTGTGATGATCCCGGGGACGCCCACCGACACGTAGCCCTGCCCGGCCAGCCACTCCAGCTCGGCCACCGTGGCCGCGATGTCGAGGCACGGCCCGGGCTCGCCCACGCCGACCATGCGACCGTCGGAGCCACCCATCAGCTCGGCCAGCCAGCGGTGGTAGGCGCGCACGCCGGCCCACTGGAGCTCGGGTGGGTACTGATGGTTGGCGGCTCCATACCACAGCGGCGGAGCGGCCTGGGTGCCCGAGTGGACGATCTCGCAGGCGCAGCCCTCGGCGTCCATCTCGACCAGACGGCGAGCCAGGTCGAACGAGCCGTCCTCGCCGCCGCTGGCCATGGCCCCCCGGTCGTCGAACGCGGCCATGGCCTCGGGCGTGGGGTGCGCCGGTCCGGCGACGCGTTGGCGATACTCGTGCTCCTCGCCGGCGATCAGCGCATCGAGGTCGGCGTGGAAACGCTGCTCGAGGTAGGACCGATAGGTCTCGAGGGGCGCCGCCGCGTGCCCATCGGCCGAGACGACGATCAGGTTCTCGTTCATGGTGTCCCCGTTTCCCTGCGGCGTACCAGCGGGCATCCCGCGGCGTGCCGGCAGCTTCCCTGCGACGCCTGGCGTCGGGCGCCGACCACGGGTCATCTTGTCGGCCCCCATCGCCCAAGCCAACAGCGTTGAATTGAGCTCGGGGACGCACCGTCGAGTGCGGCCCGAAACTCCCCCGCGAACGCTCAGAGGTTCGGAGGGACTGCGCCTCCCGACACCTCGATCACCTGGCTGGTCACGAAGTCAGCACCCGACGAGAGCAGGAACCGCACGACGGCCGCGGTGTCGTCAGATCGGCCAGCCCGGCCGAGCGCGATTCGCGAGACGATCCGGTCGTGCATCTCGGCCGGCATGCCTGCGCCGAAGAGCTCGGTATCGGGGGTGTAGCCCGGCGCCACGACGTTGGCCGTGATGCCCTGCGGCCCGAACTCGGTCGTGAGCGCCAGCACCCAGGCGTTCAATGCCCCCTTGGCCGCGACGTAGGCGCCGCCCCCGCCGCCGCTCTTGGTGGCCATCGAGCTGATGAGGATGATGCGTCCGCCGGGACGGGCCAGCATGGGCGCCAGGGCCGTGGTGAGCAGCACCGCACTGGTGACGTTCGTGTCGTAGACCCGGCGCCACGCAGCGGCCACGTCGGCCAGTTCGGGGCCCGGCGGCGTCGTGCTCCCGCCGGCGTTGTTCACGATGGCGCCGACGACACCGTGCGTGGAGCCGACGTGCTCGGCCACAGCGTTCACGTCGGCGGGGTCGGTGACGTCGGCGCGCAGCCACGACACCCGAGCCCCGCCCCCGGCGTTCAGCTCGGCCGCAGTCCGCTCGAGCACGTCGGAACGCCGACCGAGGATGAGCACCTCGTCGCCGTCGGCCGCCACCGCTCGGGCGATCGCCCGACCGATACCGGTGCCGCCACCCGAGACCACCACGAGCCGGTTAGACATGAAGCACTCTTTTCTGCCCGTTTCCGAGCGTCAGGGTCGCGGCGTCCGTACGACTACGGGACCGAGGGCATGGGCAAGCCGTACAGCTCCACGGCGTTGTCCTGCAGAACGCGGCGGCGGGTGTGGGCGTCGAGGCCCGACATGACCTGGGCCAAGCGCTCACGGACGTTGGGGTAGATGCACGTGGGGTGCGGGACATCGGTCTCGACGAGCACGTTGTTGACCCCGACGTCACCGATGAGCTTCGTCGGACCCACCTTCTCGAACCAGAAGCTCACGTAGATGTGGTCGCGGAAGTACTCGGTGGGGCGGCGCTGCTGCAGCCCCACCTCGGCCGGGTCGGTCACCATCTCGTCGAGCTGGAACTCCATCGCTTCGAGGACGAACGGCACCCACCCGATCCCGCTCTCGGCCGAGGCGATCTTCACGTTGGGGTATCGGTCGAAGAGGTTGCCCATGCACAGGTTGACGATGATGCGGGCGTTGCTCATGTAGAACTGCGTGGCCAGGATCGCCAGGCGGCGCTGCGGCCCGAACGACTCCCAGTACAACTCCGGGTTCGGGAGCATCACGGGGTTCCCCGAGCGGATGATCTGCTCCATCACCGGATCGCCGTCGGCCTTGGGCCCGAAGCCGCTGCCGATGTGGAAGTTGAACACGGCTCCCATCTCGTTCCCCAAGGCCCACATGGGCGCGAAGTACGGGGCGTCGAGATCGGGCAGGCCGACCGTGTGGGGCTTGTCGCTGATGGTGAACCCGGTCATGCCCCGGTCGCGCAGGCGGGTCATCTCGGCCACCGTCAGGTCCATGTCCCACACCGGCAGCACCGCTTGCGGGAACAGACGGTTGCCGGAGTCGTGCTGCACGTCGAGCAGGAAGTCGTTGTAGATCCGCTGGATCGTCGCCCGCTGATGCACGTCCTTGATCGAGAACATCGTGTTCGACGCGAAGCCGATGGCATTGGGGAACAGGATCTGGGCGTGAACACCGATGTCGTCGAGCAGCGCCAAGCGCGCCTTGACATCCCAGGTCGACTTGTCGACCGCCTCCCATGGCTGCACCGTCAGGGTTCCGAGCTGCTCGCCATCACCGCGCCTGAGGGTGTTGCCGCCGATGCTGCACAGCACGCCACCGTCGAGGAACCTCGAGCTGGTCCCGTCGACGGTCTTCATCACCGGAACCCGGTCGATCATCGAGGACGACGCCCGCGACGTCCACAGATCGGGAGGCTCGGTGAAATGGGCGTCGCAGTCGATGATGCTCAAGCCCCCCAGCACACCGTCGATGTCGAGCGTGGATGTCTCGGTCATGGTGAACCTCCTCCGGTTGCGCAGGCCGACCCGGCCGGGCGGCGACGGGTCGATCAACCGACGGGTCGATCAACCGATGGGCCGATCAACGTACGGCGTAGCACCTTGCCCGCCGAGTTGCGAGGCAGCTCGCCTACGATCTCCACCACGCTGGGCACCTTGAAGTGGGCGATGCGCTCCCGGGCATGGGCCTGGAGCTCGGCCAGCGACGGCGGTGCACCGCCGTCGACGGGAACCACGACGGCTTTCACGATCTCGCCCCAGCGCCGATCGGGCACCCCGACGACGGCCACGTCGCCCACGGCAGCGTGCGACGACAGGGCCTGCTCGACTTCGACGGGGTAGATGTTCTCCCCGCCGCGAACGATGCGGTCGTTCACCCGGCCTCGCAGCCGCACGAAGCCTTCGGCGTCGATCCAGCCGAGGTCGCCCGTCCGTCGCCAGCCGTCGGCGTCGGTGACGAACGTGTGGGGCCCGTGCACGGCCAGCTCGCCGATCCCATCGGCATCGGGATGCTCCACCCGGACCTCCACACCCCGCACCGGGCGGCCGACGCTGCTCAGCAGATCGGGGCGCTCGTTCGCCGCCACCAGGTGGTCGTCGTGGGTGAGCACCGTGATCGGGCTCACCTCCGTCTGGCCGAAGATCTGCACGAACCGGGTGTCGGTCAGCGTTCGCAGCGCGGCGGTGAGCGTGGCCGGGTCGATCGGCGCCGCGCCGTACTGGAGCACCCGGGGTCGGGCATCGCCCAGCGCCCGCTCGGCCAGCAGCATGTCGATCATGGTGGGCACGAGCAGCGTGTGGGTGACGCCCAGACGACCGCCTTCACGCCAGCCCTCGATGCTGAACCAGGCCCGCGGGATGATCGACGCGCCCCGCCCGAGCACGGTGTAGACCATCGTCACGCCACCGGTGTGATGGAACGGCGACGCCGAGCTGTACCGGTCGCCCGGCCCGATGGCCATGGCGTCGCCGTACACGTCGACCCGGGCCGCCAGCTCACGATGGCGCATCAGCACCGGCTTGGGCGCACCGGTCGTCCCCGAGGTGTGGACGATGACCGCGACGTCGTCGGGGGTGCACTCGACGTTCGGGATGTCGGCCGGCCCCGGCGGATCGTGCAGCACGTGCAGCTCGACCCCGGCGAGCTCGGCGGCCCTGGTCGCGATGGCGATCGACTCGGGTGACGCCACGATCGCCCGAGCGCCCAGCCCCCGTACCGCATGGGCCAGATCCGACGCCGGGAGCTTCGTGCCCAATGGAGCCAGCGCCCGTCCCGACAACGTGGCCCCGAGGGTCAGGGCGATTGCCGACGGTGACTCGTCGACCAGAGCCGGCACTGCCTCACCGGGCTGGAAGCCCAGCGACGACAACCAGGCTGCGGCCCCGCCGGCGCGATGCAGGAGCTCGTCGCCCGACCACACTGCATTGGCGGTGACGATCGCAGCATCGCCGGAGTGCAACCAGCGCTCGATGACGATGTCGTTCCAGGTCGTCACGATCTCGCCTCCACGCCGTCAGTTCCGGCCGAAACCGGGTGCCGGACAATACTTGACACATTCGTCGAGTTCGTACCCCGCCCCGAGCCGCCGCATCGCCCGCACTGCCGTCGATGCCGATCCTGGAGACGCCCCATGGCCTATGTGCCGACCCCTCATCTACTGATCGAGACCGACGGTCCGGTCACGATCGTCACCATCAACAACCCTGAGATGCGCAACTCGCTGCTCGATGACATGCACGACGGGCTCCAGGACATCTGGACCATGCTGGCCAACGACCGCTCGGTGCGGTCGGTCGTCCTCACCGGACAGGGCAAGGCGTTCTGCGCCGGCGGGCACATCCCCGGATTCATCCGCAGCTACGAAGACCCCGAATGGCGCCGGATCTCGCTCCGAGGCGCACGTCGTCTCATGGACGCCATGGCCGAGTTCCCCAAGCCCGTCGTCGCTGCGGTCAACGGCCCCGCGGTCGGGCTCGGCTGCAGCATCGCCGTCACATGCGACATCGTGCTCATGGCCGAGAGTGCTTGGATGGCCGACACGCACGTGAACATTGGCCTCGTGTGCGGTGATGGCGGCGCCGTCATGTGGCCCTTGATGATGAGCCTGCTCAAGGCCAAGGAGTACCTCCTCACCGGCAAGCGGATCCCGGCCGCTGTGGCCGTGGAGATGGGCCTCGCCAACCGGATCGTCCCCGACGCCGATCTGAGGGCCGAGGCCCTGAAGCTGGCGCACGAGTTGGCTGCGCAGCCGCCCCAGGCGATCCAGGAGACCAAGCGGGCGCTGAACATGCACCTCCAGGCGGCAATTGCCATGGTCGCCCCGTTCGCTCTTTCCGCCGAGGCCGAGTCGTTCGCCACCGACGAGGTGAAGGCCACCATCGAGACCTTCAAGAAGGCCTGACGGTTGCAGCAATAGTTAGGCTCGGCCGGTGAGCCACATTCGGGGTCGACGAAGGCCGAGCGCGCCACGACCAGGCGCTGACGGAACAGTCGAGCCATGACAGACGCCCCGCCGCTCGTTCGCTACGAGGTGACCGAGGGCGTCTGCACGTTGGTGCTCGACAACCCCGAGCGCAACAACGCGTGGAGCCCCGACATGGAGCAGCAGTACTTCGGGCTCCTCGATCGGGCGGCGGCCGACACCGATGTACGAGCCATCGTGCTCACCGGAGCCGGACGCTCGTTCTGCCCCGGGCTTGACACCCGCCGACTCGAGCAGGCCGCCGGGCCGGTGGGCCTGCGCCTGGAAGGCCGCCGGTCACAGCACTACCCGCTCACGATCCCGAAGCCGATGATCGCTGCGATCAACGGCGGGTGCGCGGGCATCGGTCTCGTGCAGGCCCTGGTGTGCGACGTCCGCTTCGCCGCCAAGGGCGCCAAGCTCTCGACGGCCTACGCCAAGCTCGGCATCCCCGCCGAGTACGGGCTGTCGTGGCTCCTCCCCCGCATGATCGGCGTGGAGTGGGCGCTCGATCTCCTGCTCTCGGCCCGGCCCGTGGAGGCCGAGGAAGCGCAACGAATCGGGCTCGTCACTCGTCTGTGTGAACCCGACGACCTGCTCGGCGAAGCGCAGGGCTATGCCCGCCTCCTGGCCACGACGGCCTCGCCGCGTTCGATGGCGGCCATTCGGCGCCAGGTGTGGGGTGATCTGAGCCGGGGCTACACCGACGCCAATGCCGGGTGGTTCGACATCATGCGGCAGATGAACGACCCGTCGAATCCCGACTTCGCCGAAGGGGTCGCGTCGTTCGTCGAGCGCCGGCTCCCGCGCTTCGACCCGTTGCCTGCGGGGTTCGCCCTCCCCCCGCTCCCCCCGTTCGTCCCTCAATGAGCCCGTCGCCCCGTGGCCTGGACGATCGCCCGGTGACCCGGTGATAGCGCGGCGCTGACCATGGACCCTCGCTATCCACCCGAGGCCGAGGCCTTCCGGGCCCGCGTCCGCGCGTTCCTGGTCGAAAACCTCCCAGCCGACTGGCGCGGCGTCGGTGCTCTCGATCGTGACGAGGCGTTCGCGTTCACCGACCGGTGGCGTACGACCTTGCACCAACACGGGTTCCTGGGACTCTCGTGGCCGAAGGAGTACGGCGGCGCCGGTCTCACCAAGCTCGAGCAGGTGGTGCTGGTGGAGGAGCTGGCCAAGGCCGGCGTTCCCGCCGTGGGCCCCAACGACGTGTTCAGCGTGAAGATGGTGGGAAACACACTGTTGCGCTGGGGGACCGAGGAGCAAAAGCAACGCTTCCTGCCCCGAATCCTCTCTGGCGAAGACACGTGGTGCCAAGGGTATTCCGAGCCCGACGCCGGTTCCGACTTGGCGTCGCTGGCCACCAGGGCCCGTCGTGAAGGAAACGACTGGGTGCTGCACGGGCAGAAGATCTGGCAGACCCGGGCCATGGAGTCGAACTGGATCTTCGTACTGGCCCGCACCGATCCCGACGCCCCCAAGCACAAGGGGATCACGTTCTTCCTGGTGCCGCTCAACCAGCCCGGCGTCGAGATCAGGCCGATGGCCACCATGGGAGGCCAGAGGTCATTCAACGCGGTGTTCTTCGACGGCGCCCGCACGGCGGCCGACAACGTCGTCGGCGAGGTCAACGGCGGATGGGCCGTCGCCAACACCGTCCTGGGTCTCGAACGGGGCGACGAAGCCGCCACGAACCCGGTCCAGTTCCGGTTCGAGCTCGACCGGCTGGTGTCGTTGGCCCGCGACCTCGGACGTCTCGACGACCCCGTCATCCGGGACCGCATCGCCGACGCGTACATCCGCGTGGAGACGATGCGTTTCCTGGGGTACCGGATCCTCACCGGCGTGCTGACGACGGGTGTCATCGGGCCCGAGGCCTCGATCTCCAAGCTCTACTGGTCTGAGTACCACCGAGATGCGACCCGCCTCGCCGTCGAGGTGCTCGGCGCCCGGGCCCTTGTGGTGCAAGGGCGCCCGCCGATGCGGGTGTACAGGGCCGACGACCCTGGAGCCCCCAATTCGTCGGCTTCGTGGATCGGTGCGCTGTACAACGGAGTCGCCGACACCATCTATGCCGGCACGTCGGAGGTGCAGCGCACCATCCTGGGTGAGAGCGTGCTCGGCCTGCCTCGTGAACCCCGTCCCTGACATCGCAGCATCCACCAACCGGAGGGAACGCAACCATGGTCGATGACGTCGTCGATTCCCCCGACCTGCCGCCGCTGCACGTGGTGTTCGGCCCGGTCAAGGACGCCGACGGCTCGTTCCGCTTGCCCGAGCTCAAGCCCGAGCTCTCGTCGCCCCATGCCACCGTCGCCGTCTACCGGCGCGCGTGAACCGTGATCCTCAACTCCCTCCTCGTTGATCCCGCAACCCTGGAAACCGCCACGGGCTGGACGATCAAGACCGAAGGGGCATGCAAGGGCGACGTGTGCGTGCCGCTGCCGACTTCACTCGGGCCCGGCTCGGCGATCGATGCCCATGTATTGTCTGAATCTCTCGGCATGCCGCTCGTGGCCGACGACGCTCACGGACTTTGGGCCCTGGGGCCGGAGTCGAGCATCACCGGCCGGGCGCTCACGACCGCGGTGGCCCCCGACATCGTGCTCCCCGATCTCGACGGACGGCCCGTTCGCATCGCCGACCTCCGGCCCATGAAGGTGGTCCTGGTCGCGTGGGCCTCGTGGTGAGGGTGCCGCCTCGACCTGCCCGTGTGGCAGGAACTGCGTGCTGAGTTGCATCCGCTGGGCGTGGAGATCGTCACCGTCGCTCTCGACACCGGTGGGGTAGAGGTGGTCAGGCCGTGGATCGAGGCGGCCCGGCCCGAGCACCCGTCCCTCGTCGATGTGGCCCACGTCCTCGACGAGCGCCTCGGCGTCGTCAACGTTCCCAACGCCGTGTGGATCGACGAGCACGGGATGATCGTCCGCCCGGCTGAGCCGGCGTGGCCGGGTCGCACGCCGGTGCTCGACATGCTCAAGGTTCCCGAGGGGACCGTGATCCCGCCCGCGCTCGCCGTGGTGCGCAACGAGATCAGCCGCATGCAGATCGATCCCGAGCGTTCCCTCGCCATGCTGCGCGACTGGGCCGAGCATGGCGCCGACAGCCGGTACGCGCTCGCGCCCGAGCAGGTGATCGCCCGGTCACGCCCCCGCACCGGCGAGCTGGCCCGGGCGGCGGCGCACTTCGAGCTGGGCCAGCATCTGCACCGTGGTGGCGATCACGATGCCGCCATCGGCCACTGGCGGGAAGCGCACCGGCTCGACCCCGACAACCGGACCTACAAGCGCCAGGCCTGGAGCTTCGAGGGCGCCGACGCCGTCGGTCCCAACAGCGCATACGACGGCAGCTGGCTGAGCGACGTTCAAGCCAGTGGAGCCGAAAGCTACTACCCCCAGCTCGAAGCCTGAGGCGGTGTCCAAGCACGGGGTGCGGTGGATGTTCCACTCGACGGCGATGGTGGCCGACTACGTGGCCGCTCGCGATGCGCTCGTCGCCCTCTTCGGCCTCCGGGTCATGGAGGACACGGTGATGGAGGATCCCGGCGTCGGGCGTCGGGGCGGCATGTGCTGGCTGGGCGACGGCTCGATCGAGCTGGGCCAGCCCATCGTGGCCGGCGCGCCAGCCGACCGGTTCGTCACGAGCTTCGGCTCGGGCATGCACTCGCTGGGTGTGCAGGTGCACTCGCTCGACGCGACACTCGAGCGGCATGTGGGCCTCGGCGTGCGACTCGGTGCCCGTCCGCAGCCCACGTTCGCCTTCACCCACCCGCGCGACACGGCCGGGTTGCTGGC
>JANLSK010000270.1:0-17142 GCA_031362415.1 Actinomycetes bacterium
AGGCGTACAACGTGTTCTCGGACGCGGTCGACCTCCACGCCGGCGACCGCTACCTCGTGGTGCTGCCGTTCTTCCACTCGTTCGGGCTCAACGCCGGCATCCTGTGCTGTCTCATGCGCGGGGCCACGATCGTGCCTCGCACCACGTTCGACGTCGAAGAGGCGCTGGCGCTCATCGGCAACGAGCGCATCACCCACATGCCCGGAGCGCCCACGGTCTTCTTCTCGATCCTCGCTCGACCCGACCGCGATCGCTTCGACCTCACGTCGTTGCGGCTCGTGGTGATCGGCGCGGCGGCCATCCCCATCGAGCTCGTGCACGAGCTGCGCGACCAGCTCGGCGTGGCCGTGGTGACGGGCTACGGGATCACCGAGTCGTCGGGCATCGTGAGCATGTGCCGCCACGACGATGATCCCGAGATCGTGGCCACCACGGCCGGGCGACCGCTCCCGGGCATCCAGGTGAAGGTGATCGGCGACGACAGCGCCGAGGTTCCACGCGGCCAACCCGGCGAGGTGCTCGTGGGCGGCTACTCGGTCATGAAGGGCTACCTCGGCAACCCCGAACAGACCGCGGCCACCGTCGACGCCGAAGGCTGGCTGCACACGGGCGATATCGGCGTCATGCGCGACGACGACGCGGTCATCATCACCGATCGACTGAAGGACATGTACATGGTCGGCGGCTTCAACGCCTACCCGGCCGAGATCGAGAACGTCATGACCTCGCACCCGGCCGTGAGCCAGGTGGCGGTGATCGGCATCCCCGATGCCCGCATGGGCGAGGTGGGCATGGCGTTCGTCATCAAGCGCACGGGCGACGTCACCACGGCCGATGAGATCGTCGCCTGGTGTCGCGAGAACATGGCGAACTACAAGGTGCCGCGCAGCGTGGAGTTCGTCGACGCCTTGCCCTTGAACGCCAGCGGCAAGGTGCTCAAGTACGAGCTGCGCGATCGTGTCGCGGCCGCTCGAGACCCGAGCTGACCACCGTGAGCGCCGTCGATCCCGCCTACGAGCACCTGCCGGCGATCGGCCCCTACGAGGCAGCCGTCGGGGGCGCACTCATCACCATGGTCGAGCCGCACCCGGGCCACGAGATCGCGTACAACCGGTGGTACGAGGACGACCACTACGACACCGGTGCGCTGGCCATGTTCTGGCTGTTCGCCGGGCAGCGCTGGGTCTCGCCGCCCGAGCTGCGGGCGCTGCGCTACCCGGCCGACTCGGCCGTGGCTCAGCCGGTCACCACGGGCCGGTACATCTCGCTCTCCTGGCTCACCGTCGGACGGGTCGACGACCACCTGGCTTGGTCCATCGGCACGAACCGCCGCCTCCGCGCCGACGCTCGCGGCTTCGAGGAACGCACCCACGTCTTCACGGCGTTTCAGGATCATCTCGGCGCCACGAGCCGCAAGCCCGGACCCCGCGACATCTACGTCGAGGAGTCGACATGACCGGACGGCTCGAAGGCAAGGTGGCACTCATCTCGGGCTCGGCCCGGGGCATGGGCGCAGAGGAAGCACGGCTCTTCGCGAGCGAGGGGGCACGTGTCGTCGTCTCCGACGTGCTCGACGATCTCGGCACGCAGACGGCCGAGGCGCTGGGCGACCGGGGCGCGTACGTGCACCTCGACGTCACCGACGAGGAGCAGTGGCAAGCCGCGGTGGCCGTCGCCGAGAAGCGTTTCGGGCGACTTGACATTCTCGTCAACAATGCCGGGATCGGGGTGTCGCCGCATCCGATGCTCACCACGTCACGGCACGACCACGATCGCCAGATCAACGTCCACCTGAACGGCACCTGGCACGGGATCCGGGCCGCGGTGCCCGCCATGGAACGAGCCGGCGGCGGCTCGATCGTGAACATCTCCTCCATCGACGGGATCGCCGGGGTGGCCGGCATGGCCAGCTACACGGCGAGCAAGTTCGCGGTCACCGGTATCACGAAGTCGGCAGCGCTCGAGCTCGGGGCCCGGGGGATCCGGGTCAACTCCGTGCATCCCGGCATCATCGCCTCCACCATGCTCGACGCCGCCAGCCCCGAGATCCTGGCTCGCCTGCACCGCTACACCGCCGTGCAACCCATTCCCCGCATGGGCCTGCCGATCGAGGTCGCCAACGTGGTGCTGTTCCTCGCGAGTGACGAGTCGTCGTACGTCACCGGTACGGGCATCGTGGTCGACGGCGGCCACCTCGCCGGCCCCACCCGAGAGCTGGAGCAATGACAGGCTTCGCCCGCCGCGTCCCGACCGCCCTCATCACCCTTGGAGAACGCTTCCCATGGCATTCATCGACCTCGACCAGATCCTGACCTCCCTCCAGGTGGAGAAGACGGGTGACGACACCTACACCGCACCCAACATCGACATGGAGTACTACCGGATCTTCGGCGGTCAGCTCCTCGCGCAAGTGATCGGGATCGCCGCCGCCGACACGGCCAAGGCGGTGAAGTCGATGCACGTGGTCTTCCCCCGAGAAGGCCTCACCGAGGAGCCCGTCGAGTTCCGCGTCGTCCGTCCCCACGACGGTCGGGCCTACTCCACCCGCACGCTCACCGCCGTGCAGAGCTCGGGCAAGCCCATCATGGTGGCCCAGATCTCGTGCCACGCTCCCGAAGAGAGCCGGCTCGAGCACCAGGCACCCCAGCCCGCCGTCGGCCGTCCCGAAGACGCCGTGGCCACCGAGCTCGACATGCTCCCGATCGACGTGCGCGTCGTCGACGGCATCGACCTCACCGACCCCACGGTGCGCCCGCCCCGCTTCAACCTCTGGCTGCGGGTGCCCCGCCCGTTGGGCGACGACCAGGCGCACCACCAAGGGTTCCTGGCGTTCGCGTCCGACCTCACGCTCATCGGCACCACCTTGTTCCCCATCGAGGGTCTCAGCCAGGCCGACTCGCCCGGGCGCCTCCACACCGCTCCCGTGACCCACTCCATCTGGTTCCATCGTCCGCTGCGGATCGACGACTGGGTCCTGTTCGCCCAGGAGAGCCCGGTGTTGACGGGTGCCCGCGGCTTCGGGACGGGCCATGCCTACGACGCATCTGGTGCGCTCGTGGCCTCGTTCGCCCAGGAATCGATGATCCGCGAGGGCGGCCGCTGAGCCGACCCGGCACTGAGGGTGACGGTTTGCCCATGCGATTGCACCTCGCGTTGGACGACGAACCGGTGGCCGAGATCGACCGCCGGGCCGCCGCTCGTCGGCGAAGCGCATTCATCGCCGAACTCGTTCGCCGTGGTCTCGATGACGAGCATCGCTGGGACGACATCGAGGCCTCGTTGGGCCACATCCCCGAAGGTGGCCACGAGTGGGACGACGATCCCGCGACATGGGTGCAACGGCAACGCCACGTCGACGTTCGCCGAGCCGGCTGACCGTTGGCGCGCCTGCTGTAAGAGTCCGTTTCACACCGCGTAGCGCTCGCGGAGCTCGTGCTTCAAGATCTTGAGGGTGGCGTTGCGGGGGAGGGCGTCGACGATCTCGAGCTGCTCGGGGATCTTCTGGGTCATCAGCCCGGCCTCGCGGCAGTGGGCCTGCATCTCCAGGAACGACAGGGGTTCCGCGCCGGGCCGGGTCTCGATCACCGCGCACACCCGCTCGCCTCGCTCGGGATCGGCGACGCCGATCACCGCCACGGCGCCCACCTTGGGGTGCTCCTGCAACACGTCCTCGACCTCGCGGGCCGCAATGTTCTCGCCCTTGCGGATGATCATGTCCTTGGTGCGGCCGGTGAGCACCACGTGCCCGTCAGGCCGGAGATACCCAGCATCACCGGTGCGGAACCAGCCATCGGCCAGGAACGCCTCCCGGGTCAGGTCAGCGTCGAGATATCCCTTTGACAGCATGGGTCCCCGCACCTGGATCTCACCTGCGGTCTCAGCCGCCACCACGAGCCCGTCAGCGTCGCAGATGCGGATCTCGCACCCGGGCACGGGCGCGCCGTCTGAGTTGGCGAGCTGCTCGTCGGTGTCGGTGCGGTCACCGTTGCCCATCATCGGGCACTCGGTCATGCCGTAGCCGTGCTGGATGCGCACCCCGAGCTCGCGCTGAACTTGCCAGTACAGATCGGGCGGCTTGGGGGCACCGCCGCCCTGGAGCATCCGCAGGCTGGGCAGGATCGGCGTCGACGGGTCCTTGCGCTGCTCGTTCAAGAACGCGAGGTAGAACGCGGTGCTGCCTCCAGCCATGGTGACGCCGTGGCGGCGGAACACCGCCAATGCCGGCTCGGGGACGAAGGCCTCGATCAGCACCATGGGCAGCGCCCGGGCCAGGTTGATGGTGAGCAACAACGGGCCGCCAATGTGGGCGATGGGGTACGCCATCGACGTGATGTCGGTCGGTCCGGGGTCGTAGGTGGCCACCGAGCCCCAGCCGCCGAAGAGCAACGTCTGATCGGTGTGACGCACGCCCTTGGGCTCGGAGGTGGTGCCCGAGGTGGAGTAGATCCAGCGGACGGTCGTGCCGTCAGCGGGCGGCGGAGGCAACGTGGCCGGATCGCCCTCAGGCAGCCCGCTGCCCAGCCCGCCGTCGAGCCCGTCATCGAGGACCAGGAGTTGAGCCGGGCTCCCCGTCTGCGTCAGCACCTTGGTGGCCATCGCCTCGTAGTCGAACCCTCGCCACGACCGTGGCACGATCAGCCACTCGGCCTCGGTCTGGCGCACCAGCGCCGCGATCTCACGCTCGCGATACACGTGGATCACCGGGTTCTGCACGGCCCCGAGTCGGGCCAGAGCCAGCATCAGCACCGCGGTCTCGATGCGGGTGGGGAGCTGCCAGCTGACCCGGGTACCCGGGCCGATCCCGAGGTGCAGCAGCCCGGCGGCAACCCGTTCGCTCCACGCGACCCACTCGTCGAAGCTGAACGAGCGATCGGTCTCGTCGATGAGCGCCGGCCGGTCGCCCGAGATCTCGGCTCGACGCGACAGCAGCGCCCAGAAGGTGCTGCAGGTTCGAGGATCGATCGGGGTGGAGTCGGCGCCGGGCATGGGCCATCCCACCATCGAGCTGACACACTCGTCAAGTAGCGTGCAACGAACGGCGACCGAAGGGGAAACGGTGGATCTGGGATTCTCGTCGATGAACACGGCCGAGGAGCTCCGGCCCGACGTGCTCGCTCGGGCGTTGGAGGAGCGGGGCTTCGAGTCGCTGTGGATGGGCGAGCACACGCACATCCCCGTCGAACAGCGCACGCCCTACCCGGCCGGGGGTGAGCTCCCCGATCAGTACCGACGCATGATGGACCCCTACGTGAGCCTGATGCTCGCGGCCACGGCCACCACGTCGCTGAAGCTCGGGACGGCCGTCGCCCTGCCGCTCGAGCACGACGTGCTGGCCTTGGCCAAGACCGTCTCCACCCTCGATCGCTTGTGTGGCGGACGGTTCGAGTTCGGTGTGGGCGTGGGCTGGAACGCCGAGGAGCTCGCCAACCACCGGCCCGTCCCCTGGGCCGCCCGCTACCGGGCGCTCAACGAGTGCGTGGGTGCCCTGCGGCGGCTCTGGAGCGACGACCACTCCGAGTATCACGGCGAGTTCTACAACTTCGAGCCCGTCTGGTCGTTGCCCAAGCCCCTGCAACGGCCCCATCCCCTTGTGCACTATGGCGTCGGGGGCCGTTTGGGGACCGTGCACACCGTGGCCAACGCCGACGGCTGGATGCCCATGGACGTCGCGCTCGGCGACACCGCCGGGGTGGGTCGCAAGATCGGGAAGTTCCGAGCGGCGGCATCAGAGGCCGGGCGCGACCCGGCCGTGATCCCCATCACCATGGTGGCCTTCGGCGATCCCACGGTCGAGACCCTGATGGCGTACCGCGAATTCGGGGTCGATCGGGTCGTGCTCGGCGGCAGCCGCGAGGGCTGGGACGATCCGTCGACCACGATACCGTTCCTCGATCGCTACGCCCCGCTCGTGGCCGAGCTCCTCTGAAGCCGGAGTTGTCGTGCGCTACTGGCTGAACGCCGGGTTCGTCGAGCTCGACCAGCTCGTGCCCATCGCCCGCGCCGCCGAGGCCAACGGGTTCGACGGGATCGCGCTCCCCGACCATCTCGTGCACCCGGCCGCTTTGAGCTCGCGCTACCCCTACAGCGGCACCGGTGAGACGACCTGGGATCCCGACAGCGTCTGGCCCGACGTGTGGATCGCCATCGCGGCCATGGCCCAGGCCACCGAGCACCTCCAGTTCTCGACCGGCGTGCACATCGCCCCGTTGCGCGATCCCTTCAGCCTGGCCAAGGCCATCGGCACCGTCGCCATCCTGTCGGGCCATCGCCTGCTGTGCGGCTTCGGGACGGGCTGGATGAAGGAGGAGTTCGACCTTCTCGGGGTCGACTTCGCGTCGCGCGGCTCGCGCCTCGACGAGATGCTCGAGGTGATGGGGCTCCTGTGGACGGGCGACGAGTGCGAGTTCCACGGGCGCCACTTCGACTTCGCGCCCCTGCGCATGTGTCCGGGCCCCGGCGCGGTGCCCATCCTCATCGGCGGCAACACGGCGCCGGCGCTTCGGCGGGCGGCCCGCCACGACGGCTGGATCGGCTCCTATTCCAGCGTCGACGAGACCGCTGCGATGGTGGCCGCGCTCCGGTCGCTGCGGGAGGCCGCAGGTCGGTTTCAGGAACCCTTCCGGATCGTCCTCACCGGAGGGGGCCGCTTCGGCTCCGACGCCGCCGCGCTCGGCAAGCTCGGCGTCGACACGCTCACCGTGCCCGTGCGGGCGTTGGCCCGGGGAGCCAGCCTCGGCGAACGCACCGCCGGGATCGAGCGTTTCGCAGCGAGCGTCGGCGCATGAGCGAGTCGTTGCCGGGCGAGGCCCCACGTCCGGTCACGATCATCACCGGGTGCTCGAGCGGCATCGGCCTGGCCACCGCCGTGCGCCTCGCCGAAGCGGGTCACCAGGTGGTCGCGACGATGCGCGACCTCACCCGCTCGGGGCCGCTGCGCGACGCGCTCGAACGGGCCGGCGTCGACGGGGCCGTCGGTGTCCTTGACGTCACCGACGACGCGTCCGTGACGGCGGCCGTCGCCGACGTGCTCGAACGCCACGGACGGGTCGACCTGCTCGTGAGCAACGCCGGCCGGGCCTACGAGGGCACGACCGAGGAGCTGACCGTCGACGACTTCGGAGCCTCGATCGACGTCAACTTCCTCGGCGCCGTCCGTGTGATCAAGGCGGTCCTCCCCGCGATGCGCGAGGCCGGACGGGGCCGCATCATCGCCGTGTCGAGCATCTCAGGGGTATTCGGGCAGCCGTTCAACGATGCGTATTGCGCCGCCAAGTTCGCCCTCGAGGGGCTCGTCGAATCACTGGCCCCCGTGGCCGCGAGCTTCGGCGTGCACGTCTCACTGCTCGAGCCCGGTCCGGTGCGGGGTGGCATGATCGAACGGGCCGGCGGAGCGCCCGTCGCCGGGCCCGACAGCCCGTATCACCTTGTGCGCCAACGGTTCGGGCAGGTGCAGCACGCCGGTTACGAGCACGCTCCCCAGCCCGAGGCGGTGGCTGACGTCATTGCGCACATCGCCTCCGCGGCCAACCCGGCACTCCGCTACCAGACCTCGCGCGGCATGTCGCGCCTTCTCGGCGTCAAGCTCGCCGAACCCACCGGCCAGCCCATCATCGATCTCACCCGCTCCTGGCTCACCTGAGCCGCGGGATTCTCCGCGATTTCGCGCACCCCCGGTGAAAAGCGCGAAGAAGCGTCTGGTCTGGTCAGTGGCGGCGCAGGAGACGGCCGGGACGGGCGCCGGTGTCGGAGCCGTGGCGACGGGTGACCGTGCCGGCGACGATCGTGGCGTCGTAGCCGACGGCGTCCTGCATGAGACGGGCGCCGCCGGCCGGGAGGTCGCGCACGACGTGGGGCACCGACAGGGCGAGGGCGTCGAGGTCGATGACGTTCAGGTCGGCCCGGAGCCCGACGGCGATGCGGCCCCGATCGGCCAGGCCGTACAGGTCGGCCGTCTGCGACGTGAGTCGGCGTACCGCTTCGGCCAGGCCGATGCGCGGGCCACGCGAGCGGTCGCGCACCCAATGGGTGAGCAGGTACGTGGGGATCGACGCATCACAGATGAATCCGCAGTGCGCTCCCCCGTCGTTCAAGCCCACGACGGCATCGGGATCCTGGAGCTGCTCGTAGAGAGCCGAGTGGTCGGAAGTAGTGTAATTGTATAACGGATAATAGAGGAGCGAGTCGTCGACGAGCAGTGCGTCGTACGCCGCAGCCTCCAGGCTCACACCGCGGGCCTCGGCCGCCGAGCCGAGCGAACGCTCGCGGGGCGGCTCGTAGTCGGGCGGCCCCACGAGGGGGAAGCACTCCCCCAGGATCTTGCGCAGGTAGCCCAGTTGGCCCCCCTCGACCCGATCGACGGGACCGTTGCTCTCGCCGAGGATCGCGTCACGCACCGTCGGCCGGCGCAGTTCGGGCCGGCGCTCGTCGAGCGGCAATCCCGCCAGCGCTGCGTACGTGGGCCGAGCCGTGAACGGGTGGCGGATGTCCCAGCCATAGAGCACACCGAACGGGCGAGCGGCCACGAGAGGAACGACGGCCGCGCCCCGCTGACGCCACTGCGCAGCCCGGCTCATCTCGGTGCGCCACCGATCGGGATCGTCGTGGCACTGCAGCAGGATGAACGTGGTCGTGAGGCCGGTCTCGGCCGCCACCTGGCCCATCCAGTCGAGCTCGCGCGCCACGATGGCCGGGTCGTCGCTGCGGGCCAGGCCCGAGCCGGCCACCTCGAAGATCCGCCCCCCGCCAGCCGCGGCCGCCCGGCCGATGGCGAGCAACTCCGGGGAAAGCGCATGGGTTCCCGGGACGGGCCGGCCGTCGAGAGCCCGGTGACCCATCGTGCGCGATGTCGAAAACCCGAACGCGCCAGCCTCCACGGCTTCCTGCACCAGGCGGGCCATGCTCGCCACCTGCTCAGGCGTCGCCGGCTCGTTGGCCTGGTCGTAGCGCTCCATCACGTAACTGCGAAGCGCCCCATGGGGAATCTGGGTACCGACGTCGATCGAGAACCGCTGGCGCCCGAGCGTGTCGAGGTATTCGGGAAACGACTCCCAACCCCACGTGATGCCCTCGGCCAGCGCCGCACCGGGGATGTCTTCCACGCCTTCCATCAAGTCGATGAGGGCGCCGTGGCCGTCGGGCCGGACCGGTGCGAACCCCACGCCGCAGTTGCCCATCACGACGGTCGTCACCCCGTGCGCGCTGGACGGCTCGAGCAGCCCGTCCCAGGTGGCCTGACCGTCGAAGTGCGAATGGATGTCGACGAAACCCGGGCTCACGATGCGGCCCGTGGCGTCGATCACCTCGGCGACCTCGCCCGGAGAGACGACGATCTCCGGGGCGATCGCCACGATCAGACTGTCACGCACGCCGATGTCGACGATCCTCGGCGGCGCGCCGGTCCCGTCGTGGACCGTTCCGCCCCGCACGACGATGTCGAGCATTCAGCGCATCCGGGGCAGGCCGAACTGGCGCTCGGCGATGTTGTTGCGGTTGATCTCGCTGGTGCCGCCCTGGAGGGTCTGGGGAGTGGAATGCCGTACGTCGTAGTCGATCCAACCGTCGGCCGCGGCCCCGGTCTCGTGGAAGCGCAGCAACCCGTCGGCGCCGGCCGTGGCCTGGGCCCACCGGGCGGCCCGCTGGTAGGCCTCGGTGGCGTACACCTTGGCGACGGAGCCCTCGGTGCCCGGGCCCTCGCCGGTGGCGATCGTCCAGACGGTGCGCTGGGTGAGGAGCTCGGCCACCTGGGCCTCGATGGCGATCTGGGCCATGTGGTCGCGCACGAGCGGATCGTCGATCGTCCCCGACTCGGCAGCCCAGTGGGCGAAGCGGCGCAGCAGCGGGGTGAGGGCGCCCGTGTTGCCCAGGCCCCGCTCGAACGCCAGCATGATGCCCATGGTCCGCCAGCCTTCGTGGGCCTCGCCCACGACGCATTCGTCGCCCACACGCACGTCGTCGTAGAACGTGGCGTTCGACCGTTCGGTGCCCATGGTCCACACCGGATCGACGCTGATCCCCGGGGTGCTCATGGGAATGATGAACGTGGTGAATCCGCCGTAGCGACCGGCCGAGGGATCGCTGCGGGCCAACAGGAACACCCAATCGGCCACGTGGCCCATGGTCGTCCACATCTTGGCGCCGTTGATGATCCAGCCGTCGTCGGTGTCGTTGCGCACCGCTCGGGTCTTGATGCGGGGAAGGTCGCTGCCGCCGTCGGGCTCGGTGAGGCCGAAGCACACGAGCTCACGCCCCGACAAGAGGCCGGGCATGATGCGACGCCGCTGCTCGTCGGTGCCCAGTTGTGCCAACACCCCGGCGATGCTCGTGACCATGCCGCCGGCGTCGAAGGGGGCGCCGAACTTCTCGGCCTCACTCGACACCAGCCACATGTCGATGGGGTCCTGGCCCGGGCCGGGCATGGCCCGAGCGAGGATGCCCGAGTCGCCCAGGGCATGGATGAACGCCGGCGCGTGATTCGTGCCGCTGCGATGGGTCTCGTCGACGACGTCGGCGGTGACGGTGGCGGTCATGATCTTGCGCATCTGGCGGCGGAGATCGAGATGCTCGTCCGAGAGCGTGAAGTCCATGTCAGACCTTTCCGGCGCTGCTCGTCGGCGCGCCCCGGGCCGCCGAACCCGGCGGCGGCCACAGCATGTCGGCGAGCCTGAGCCGCTCACGCGCCGGATCGCCGAGGATGTTCGCCCATCCGCGGGCGCGGCGGAAGTAGAGCTGGATGTCGTACTCCTTCGAGAACCCGTATCCGCCGTGGTAGTGCAGGCTCCTGTCGGTGCACACCGCAGCGGCTTCGCCCGCTTGGAGGAACGCCATCGATGCCAGCGCGGCGTGCTCGGTGATCTCGCCCTCGTCCATGTCGATCACGCCGGCCGCGCCCACCCGACCCGTGTCGCCGGCCCAGGCCGCCTTGTGGGCGAGGAATCGAGCTCCGTCGATGAGGGCGGGGAAGTCGGCCAGGCCGTGCTGAATGGCTTGGTACGAACCGATGATCCGGCCGAACTGCTCGCGTTCGCGCACGTAGGCCAGCCCGATCTCGAGCGCCGCGTTGGCGATGCCGACGAGCGCCGCTGCGGTGAGCATCCGCCATTCGGCGAGTGCGCCGTCGATGGCCGAAGCCGGTCCGAGCACCACCCGATCGCCCACCCGGGCGCTGCGGTCGGCGATGGGGGCGCAGGCGTGATTGGCGGGCGCGGCACCAGGCGGCTCGGCGTACACGGCCACCGTCTCGTCACCGTCGACACCGATCACGACGTGGGCCACCGCCCCCGCCGGAGCGAGCCGCCACAGGCCGGCGGCGTCGGCGGGGTGCAGCGCGATCGTGGCGATCTGGTCGCCGCGCACGATCGCCGCCTCGGGGTGCAACCGCGACGCCACGAGATGCTCGAGCAGGGGGACGGGGGCCACGGCCCGGCCCAAGGCCTCGGCCACCACAACGAGATCGGCGAGCGCCGCTCCCCCACCGCCGGCCGCGACCGCAACGCCCATCCCCGGCGCTTCCAAGCCCTGCAAGGCGTTCCAGAGTGCCGGGCTGTGCCCGAGCGGCTCCGCCTCGCGCACGATCTCGCTCGGCGACTCCTTGGCGAAGAACGATGAGAACAGGTCGCTGATCGATTCCTGGTCGGGCGAAAGCCCGAACTCGAGAGCCATCAGAGCACTCCGATCCTGGGGGCACGACCGGTGGCCTGGATGCGCGACCCGATCTCGAACTCCAACGAGCGCCAATCGCCGAGGCGGCGGTCGACGAGGTAGACGCGGCGCAGGTAGCGGTGGAACTCGTGCTCCCACGTGAACCCGATGGCGCCATAGGTCTGCTGCGCCTGGGTGCAGGCCAGCTCGGCGGCCCGGCCGGCCGCGGCCTTGGCTACGAGCGCGACCCAGGGGTCGTTCCGTCTCGCGGCCTCATCGACGACGTGCCGGGCACCCACGATGAGCGTGTGGGCACCGGCGATGCGGTGTTGCAGGGCTTGGAAGCTCCCGATGGCCCGACCGTACTGCGTGCGTTCACCGGCGTAGGCCACGGCCGTGGCCAGCACCCGCATGCCGATGCCGACCAGCTCGGCGGCCGAGGTCCAGCGCCCGAGCGCCACGGCCGTCTCCCATGCGGCTTGGGCGTGGGGCCCGTCGAACACCGCGGCGTCGCTGAGGGCAACCGTGGTCTCGACACGCAGCGGATGTTGGCCGCTCTCGTGCAGCACGGCTTCCACGGGAGACGCCGCTTCGATCGCGGTGGCGATGGCGTCGAAGGCGTGGACGTGCGCCACGCCGAAGGCACCGTCGCCCCGATCGACGGGAACGAGCAGCGTCGATCCGGCCGGTGCCGGGCCGAGCAGCACGCCCGACACCACGATGCTCGTCCCGTCGACACTCGAGGTGAGCTGCTGGGGGTGCAGCGTGGCCGGCAGGACGAGCGCTGCGGATGCCAGGTCGGGAGCACCGAGCGAGTCGGCCAGGCTCCGAGCCAGCAGCGGGCTGAGGGGATCGGCACCCGAGAGCGTCTCGCCGCTGATCTCGAACAGGGCCTGCAACGCGCTCGGCGCGTCGTTGGCCACCACGTCGTCCCAGCCCAGCTCGGCGAGACGGACGGCGAGCGCGACCGACGAGCCCTCTGTGAGCACCTTCGTGAGGCTCGACCGCAGCATCTCCAGGAGCTCGGCATCCAACACCGAGTCGTTCACCGAATCGCCCACCGTGTCGTTCACGACTCCCTCGGCATCCCGAGCACCCGCTGGGCCACCAGCGTGCGTTGGATCTCCTGCGAGCCTCCGTAGATCGGAGCGGCCCGGCTGAAGAAGAACTCGCCGCGCAACCAGTGGAGCGCGTCGTCGAGCTCGAAGGCGGCGCCGAGATGGTGACGGATCGCGTCCCACGTGGCCAGCTCGGCGTCGACGATCAGCAGCTTGTCGATC
Organism: Actinomycetes bacterium; assembly: GCA_031362415.1. Lineage (GTDB taxonomy): Bacteria > Actinomycetota > Acidimicrobiia > IMCC26256 > VFJJ01 > VFJJ01. The sequence continues at coordinate 12,918 of JANLSK010000270.1, forward strand.
GACACCTCGGGGCCCAGGGTCTCCTCGGCAGCCAGACGGTTCACGGTGTCGCGGGTGCGCAACCGCAGCGCGGTCGTGAGGGCGTAGGCCCGTCCGAGCTCGGCGGCGTTGGCCGGCGAGGCCACGCCGTGCTCGAGGGCCCGCTCGATCCGATTGTGGAAGCGGCCCTGCTGGATCCAGCCCCAGGCGCCGCGCTCCCACTGGAGCATGTACATGGCGATCGCCCAACCCTGGCCGAGCGTGCCGATCACCCGATCGCCGGGAAGGTAGGCACCGTCGAGGAAGATCTCGGAGAAGTGGTTCTCGCCGTCTTCGGCTCGGATGGGCCGCACGTCGACGCCGGGCTGGTCGAGATCGAGCAGCACCATGGTGAGGCCCCGGTGGCCGGGCTCGCCCGAGCGGGCCAGCAGCACCGAACGGCGGGCCAGGTGCCCGTAGGTCGACCACACCTTCTGCCCGGTGATCCGCCAGCCCACACCGTCGCTGTCGGGCTCCATGCGGGTGCGCAGCGACGCCAGGTCGCTGCCGGCGTCGGGTTCCGAGAAGGCCTGGGCCCAGCCCTCGTCGCCGCGCAGCAGCGACGGCAGCAGCGCGTCGGCCAGGTGCGGTGCGTACACGAGCAGGACGGGCACCAGGATCTCGAGCGTCGTGAAGGCCTCGGGGATCAGGATGTCGTGGAGCCACAAGGCATCGAACATGGCGGCCCGGAATCGGGGATCGCCATCGAGACCCCCGCAGCGGGTGGGCCATCCGAGACGCGACCAGCCCTCGTCGAAGAGCAGGCGCTGGAGGTTGCTCAGGTGCCCGGCACCTTCCTCGAAATCGTGCGGCCGATACCCCAGATACGGCGTCACCCGAGGATCGCTGCTCAAGAAGCCCGAGAGCGCCTCGCCGTATGCGGTGGGCGACGGGTAGTTGGGATGCTCGATCACGGCGACCGTCGTCTCACACAGCGATGTGATCGGCGGCGAGACGCTCGACGAGCTCGATGGTCGCCGACGGTTCCAGGCTCGGCGCCGGGAGCACCACGTGGGTGACGCCGGCGTCGGCCATACGACCGATCGCGTCGCGATGACGCTCGACCTCGGCCTTGGGGGCGGTGATCGTCTCGTCCATGTAGGCCATGGCCACATCGATCGACGGGCCGCGTGCGCCGGCTTGTTCGCGCATCGAGGTGATCTGGGCCGCGATGTCGTCGAGCGTCGCCATCTCGCGGGTGCGAGCCGTGACCGAGAGTTCGGGCGGTCCGGTGAGCGGCATCCAGCCCTGGGCCCGCTCGGCCACCCGCCGGAGGGTGATCTTGGCGTTGCCACCGATCCAGATCGGGATCGGATCCTGCACCGGCTTGGGTCGGGCAATCACGTCGCGGGCCGTGAAATGCAGTCCCTGATAGCTGAACGGTTCACCCTTCCAGTGCAGGCCCAGCACGTCGAGGGCCTCGTCGAAGAGCGCGTTGCGCTCGTCGAAGTCGACCCCGAGCGCAAAGAACTCCGACTTCAGGTAGCCGGTGCCGACCCCGAGGATGAACCGACCGTTCGAGAGCTTGTCGACGGTGGCCGCGGCCTTGGCGAGCAGGAACGGGTTGCGGTACGGCACCACCGCCAAGTACGTGAGCAAGCGGATTCGCTTGGTCACCGCGGCCACGTGGCCCAAGGCCACGAACGGAACGAGCGTCTGGTGCCCACCCGCCGCGAGCCAGCGCGCCCCGGGGACGGGATGCTCGGTGAAGGCCATTCCGTCCCATCCGGTGCGCTCGAGCGCCACAGCCACGTCGGCCGGCGGGCCCGAATCGAGCAGGTCGGCGTCGATCCCGTTGCACTCGGGGTACTGGTAGATGAACTTCACGTCTGGCCTCCGGGTGGACGGACTGGGGTGGACGGGCTGGGGTGGACGGGCTGGGGTGGACGGGCTGGGGCAGATGGAAGCTCAGCCCTTGCGGGCGGCCTCGCGTTCCTCGTTGGCCTTGAGGCCTTCCTTCATCCCCTCGAGCTTCATGAGGATCGGGAACCCGGTGATGCTCATGGCGTTGCCATGGCCGGTGTGGTGGATGTCGAACACCGACTGCAGCGCGGCGTAGTAGCCCTGCACGTCGAGGGTCTGGTTCACGGCCCGCTTGGCCTGGGCCAGCCCGAACGGGTTGTGCTGGGAGATGTGATCAGCCAGCTCCATCGCCTCTTCCCAGAGCTTCTCCCGGGCCACGACCGAGCGCACCAGCCCGAACTGCATGGCCTCGGCCGCCGTGAAGGCCCGTTGGGTGAACAGCATGTCCTTGGCCCGACGGGCGCCGAGCTCCCAGGTGTGGCCGTGGTATTCGACGCCGCCGATGGCCATCATCACGACCGGGTCCTCGAAGCGGGCGTCCTCGGACGCGACGATGAGGTCCATGGGCCAGATGAGGTTGAGCGCCCCGGCGATGCAGCGGCCCTGCACGGCGGCGATGGTGGGCTTGGGGATGTTGCGCCACTTCCACGAGTAGCCGAGGTACTTCCTGGCCTCCCAGCGGTACATCTTGTGGAGCTGGTAGCGGCCGTCGGGCTCGGCCAGCGAGACCTGGTCGGGATCGCCGGTGTTGAGGTCGTGGCCGGCCGAGAAGTGCTTGCCGTTGGCCCGAAGCACGATCACGCGCACCTCGTCGTCGCGCTCGGCCCGGTCGAAGCAGGCGTCGAGCTCGTCGAGCATCTTCTCGTTCTGCGAGTTGGCCTTGTCGGCCCGGTCGAGGGTGATGGCCGCCACCCGGCCGTCGATCTCGTACTGCACGTACTTGTGCTCACCCATCGGTCGCTCCTGGTTCTCGAATCGGTCCGTGTCGGTCGGCCGGTGTACGGGCCCGAGGGGGCCACGTGCCCCATCGTGCCCGGCGCGGCGCGCGGCGGTCGACACCGACACTAGTTGACGATACCGTCAACTCCAGGCGGAGGCCAGAATCGCAGGCCGTGCGCAAACCCCAAGCGCTCGCCGATGAGCACATCGGCCGGTCAGGGTGTCGGGTGCCAGATGCCGAGCAGGTCGTCGGAGCTGACCACGGTGGCGATGAGCGTGAGCGAGTTGTCGATCACCTGCTGTGCGTACTCAACGGGAACCCCGGCCACGGCGTCGCGCACCACCACGACCTGGTAGCCCAGATCAAGGGCCGTCATCGCCATGCCGAAGATCCCGAGGTTCACCGACACCCCGGTGGCGATCACGGTGCGGATCCCCATGTTGCGCAGGATCTGATCGAGCGACGTGGAGGTGAACGGCGTCATCCCGTGACCCCGGGCCACGACGATGTCGCTCTCGTGCAAGCCCACGGCGGGAACGACGTGCGCCCCGAACGTGCCCGCTTCGGTCGCGTAGTGACCCGTCTCGCGCTTGACCCGGCCGGCCAGGTTGAAGATCTTGCAGTTCTCGACGAACCCGGCGCCGTCGGGACGGGTCTCGACCGTGCAGTGCACGACGCGCGCACCCACGCTTCGAGCCGCAGCGCAGACCCGACCGGCCGCCTGGAGCGTTCCCGCCCGCTTCACCTCGTTCACGAGATCGGGAAGCATCACGTCGTCGCCCACGACGCCCTCCTGCAGCTCCATCGTCAGCACCGCCGTCTGCGCCGGCACCACCAACTCCGCCAAACGCCGCCGGGTCTTGGCTTCACGCTTGTCGCTCATGGTCATCTCCCTGTCCGTGACTCGTGTCCCGTATCCCGTCGACCCCGCCGTCCCGTCGGTCGAGGTGGTCTCGACCCGACGCCGCGAAGTCGGATAGCTCAGACCGCCCGCCAGCTCAGACCTCGACCCAACCGCCGCCCGCGCTGCTGCGCAGGGCCGCGTCGACCACCCGCTGCACCCGGTGACCGTCGTAGAGCGTGGGGACGGTCGTCGGCGCGCCGTCGAACGCCGGCAGCCAGTCCTCGAGCATGAGCGCCAGCGAACGGATGGCCCCGGCCGCCCTGCGCTTGGGGAGCTCGGCGCCACTGCGGATCGCCCGGGTGCTGTTCGCGACAGTCGTGGCTTGGTCCTGGCTCACCGAGCCGGCGGTGATCACCACGTCCTGTTCGCCCATGAGCAGGCCGCTCATGGCCAGTGAGCCCGCGCTGCCGAACGCCTCGAAGGCCCGGAAGTTCTGTTGGAGGGCGATGGCCGTCGTGACGATCGAGACGAGCATCCCGTTGGCCATGCGCATCAGCAGAGCCGAGGTGTCGTCGGCATCGACGCTCAGGGTGGAGCCGTCGGCTCGGGTGCGCTCGGGC